>JAGKWN010000012.1 GCA_021151805.1 Cytophagaceae bacterium
TGATTATGCAGTAATAGTATTTAGAAAATATGTTTAAAATCTGTAGGCTAAAAAATAATTTGAAAAAATGTTTATTGAATGCGATGAATAAAATTCTTCCAATAAATTTATTTCGTACTTTTAAAAAACCTAATACTAACTTTTGAACTATATGGCAGAAAACAGCAATTTGCTTAAAACAAATAAAATGGAATACATCAGTTTTGCAGCATTTATAGGAGGGCTTATAATGAAATTCAATCACTGGCCTTTTTCCGGACCGGTAATCCTGGTTTCCTTAGGAACACTGGCAATGGTTTTCGCAATAAATGGATTTCAGCGTGTAGGCAGTGCTACAGTTAGTAACCTGAATGTATTGCATGAAATTCAGGAAAAGCAAGAAGAAAAACAGCATGCAGCCTTGAACATCATCACAGGACTTTTGCTTTCCATTGCTTGCATCGGCGTATTGTTCAGAGTAATGTACTGGCCATTCAGTAAACCATACTTATCCATTGCAACGGTGGGTTTAGCGGTTGTTTTCGGCTGGATGTATTTTGTACGATCAAAAATGACAGATGAAGAAATGAAAAAAAACTACCTGTTTAAGTTGGTGCGTGTAGCTCTGTTTTTTGTGTTTGCAGCAACCTTAAACTTTACCTCCCTGAAAACACAGATTGACATAGAGAACTGGCATGATCCTGAATTGGCACGAATTAAATATCAGTACATGAGCAATCCGCATAATGAAGCATACAGACAGAAATATCTGGATTATCAGAAAACGAGATAGTAAAAATATCAGATATAAAAATAAGCCTGGTCATAATCAATATGGCCAGGCTTATTTTTATATATACAAAGCTATTAGAAACGAATACCGGCATTAAAGCCAATCCAGTATGGATTATAAATATCTTTACCACTATTGTCTTTAAATCTTTGTTCGTATACGATTGATTTTTCAGGAACCATTTGCGAACCGATTGTGGCATCTGCATTTTGATATTGAGAGAACATGGTGTTGAATGTTGGTCCGGCAAACAAGGAAACACGTTTGGATAAATTCACACCCAGCATGATCCGCAGTTGTCCCTGCTCGTTCAGCTTATCTGTGAACGCTTCATTTTCATTGATGTGCATGGCAAGCACATCAAACGAAATGGTTGAATTTTTGCTCATCTGTATGGTAGATCCAAAACCGTAACCAAATGTCCAACGGTAGTTGTTTGGAGTAAAATTACCACCAAACTGGAAGATGTTATAGAACTCTTTCACCCCGGTTTTAATAAGCATGTTTGCCTGTGTGGTTTCAGAGTAATACGTTTCGATTCTTCCGTATCCGTTTTTAGAGATGGACACAAGACCTACCGGTATACCATTGATGGTATCACTGATATTGATAAATCCGAATTGGAATCCGTTTACTTTGCGGGCATGGTTGATACAACCAATCTGTCCGCCGTTAATGGTTCCGTTATGTTGATTAACTGCACCGGCTATCTGTACGCCATCCAGTTGCTCTGTTCCGACATTAACAGCACCGGCGATTTGTCCGCCGGAGATGGAGCCGCCTGCAACGTTTACTACACCGGCAACCTGCGAGCCGATCACTTCCTGGCTACAGACATTTACCACACCGGCAACCTGTGCACCGCGGGTATATTCGCCAACGATGTTTGTAACACCTGCAATCTGGCAGCCTTGTACTTCTTTGCGCACAATGTTACCTACGCAGCCAAATTCAAAACCAGAAACAGCACCATTATAACCTGGCAACAGGTTCAGCGAAATATCATTGCGGTAAAGCCCACTTGCTTCCATGTGCGTACCCAACGGATATACACCGGTGAACTGAAAATTATCATGCAGCATCTGATCGGCATCTGTTTTCACACCATTGCTGTCTGCAGGAGTTTTGAATTTCTTGGAATACATGATGCTGTCTTTTATTTGCTTGTATTCAGCAGCCAATGTATACTTAGCTTTCTTCAGGCTTTGTTTCAGTTTCATTTTATTTGAAAAAGAAGCGGCGGAAACGCTATCCTTTTTATGCAGATAACTTGTATTTAATTCCGTCAGTTCTTTGTTATACGATTGATCAAGTTCTTTGATCGCCTGAGCACTATCGGTTGCATGCACTTCAAGCGGCTTCACCTGCAGCGACAGATCCCTGTTGGTTGTATCTTTAACAGCTGTTATTTTTTTCGTTGTATCGCTTTTAACAACCGGCTTTGGTGAAATGGATTTCACACCGGAAGTAGGAAGCGTACCGGGAGTCTTGCCTTTTTTAAGTACAATCTGATTGCCTACAGCCCGGTAAGTAATAGGTGTTGGTATAAAAAGCTGGTGCAATGCCTGATCCAGCGTTGAATTTTTAACATTCAATGAAACCTTTTGATTCACGTCAACCTGGTCCGGAGAGAAGGAAAAGCTAACGCCATAAGTAGATTTCATTTTTTTGATTGCTTCATTCAGGGTTATGTTCTGAAAGTTCATGGATACCTTCTGATTCAGAATCTGCGCCTGACAGAATTGAAGAGAAAATAAAAGACATAGTACTACCAGATGAAGTTTTTTTATAATCTTCATTACAATATGTTTTAAGAATGCTTTAGATAATAGTGCGCGTGTAAACTTTATAGTCCGTGTAACAGATTACCGGAGGGTTTTCCGGTAAAGATGGTTTTAACAATTGTTACCCATGGCTTAATGCATTAGAAGTTACTGACAGATATAAATTACGCTTTCAATAATTAGACAAGCAGCAGCCCAAATACCCCCACGGGGCAAGGGACAATTTATTTTTGACCGGATATAATGGAGAAATTGATCAGGGCATAGTAAATTATTCGCAAAAGCTGTTATATTTATTTATACCTTTTTATTTCACCAGCGTATAAGTAAAAAGCTATAGAGTTTAATACAAATAGGATTGTCTGAATTTTTCCCTACAGACTATTCATGTTTGTATTAATAGACCAGTAATTTTTAATAAAAAGTATTAACCGTAATCTGTCGTACTATGAAACACTTAATGAGTATTATTTGTATAGTATCGCCTGTATTGCTGTTTGCACAGGGGTTTCAGGTAAACCTTCAGGGGCAGAAACAGCAGGCTATGGGTGGTGCAGGAGCAGGAACAAATCTGGATGCTGCTGCCGTATTCTTTAACCCCGGAGGTGTAGCACACCTGGAACAAAACAGTGTAAGTGCCGGTGTAAGCTTAACTGCTGAAAGCACTACTTTCCAGGACAACAACAGCCAGCAACAGTATCACACCAAATCGCCGATCAGCACACCGTTTACAGGCTATGGTGTTTGGGGACCCGCAGAAAGTAAGTTTAAATTCGGGATGGGTATCTATACACCATTCGGAAGTACGATCAAATACGAAGACGGCTGGTCGGGCAGATTTGCCCTGACTCAGATGAAATTGATGTCTGTGTTTTTTCAACCAACGGTAAGCTATAAGATCAGCGACAAACTCGGTGTAGGAGCCGGTTTTGTGTATGGATACGGAAATATTGATCTGAGCAAAGACCTGCCGATATCCAATTCCAACGGAGACTATGCAAGTGCTAATCTGAAAGGTACTGCCGGTGGTATGGGCTATAACCTGGGTATCTTATATAAGCCGATTGAAAAACTTTCCATCGGTTTATCATACCGTTCACAAGTAAACATGAAAGTAAATAAAGGAACGGCAACATTTAATGTGCCGCCGTCGCTTGCCAGTAGCTTCCCTTCGGGCAATTTCTCTTCTTCATTGCCATTGCCACAGGTAATTACATTAGGCTTTGGTTATTCCGTATCAGAAAGATTACTGCTTGCTTTTGATGTGAACTACATTGGCTGGAGCAGTTATAAAACACTTTCTTTTGATTATGAACAGAACACCTCATCGTTAAAGGATACAGAATCACCACGAAACTATAAAGACAGTTATGCCTTACGTTTAGGTGCACAGTATAAGGTGAGTGATAAATTCATGGCGCGTTTAGGTACCAACTATGAAAAATCGCCGATTAAAAATGGCTATGTAACACCAGAAGTTCCTGATGCAGATCGTTTAAACTTTACAGGAGGTATAGGCTATAAGCCATGCGATAAATTGGTGATCGACGCTTCTTTCAGTTACATCAATTTTATGAAAAGAACCGATACAAATACAGAAACCAATTTGAGCGGTACTTATAAAACACGCATCCTTGTTCCGGGGATTTCATTAACCTATAACTTCAACTAGCCATGAAAAGATATAAAAACAGTCTCTATATATTGGCAATGTGCGGAAGCATGGTTGCCTGTAAGCCCCATATCGAAGAACCATCCATTGATAAAGGAAGCCTTGATGTTTCAAAATATGTTGCGGTAGGAAATTCAATTACATCCGGATATGCGGATAATGCGCTGTATTATGACGGACAAAAAGTTTCGTATCCAAATCTGATTTCGCAGCAGTTTGCCAAGATCGGCGGCGGCGAATTTAAGCAGCCGCTGGTGGATCAGACCTCTGTTGGGATCGGTGCTTCTGGAGGTGCGCGATTGGTTTTAGCACCGCATACGGATTGTTTGGGCTCAACGTCTCTTGCTCCGGTACCGGCTGCACCAGCTGGTGATTTAACAATCTTCGGTTCAAATATTTATGCCACACAAGGGCCATTCAACAACATGGGTGTACCGGGCGCCAAATCCATCACTACAATTTATCCGGGTTATGGCAATCCGGCAAATGGACCCGGCAATTACAATCCGTTCTTTACCCGCATGGCCTCAAACCCGACAAGCACTTCCATGCTTGCCGATGCAATGGCTCTGCAGCCAACGTTCTTTACCTTATTCATCGGAAGTAATGATGTGTTGCTGTACGCACTTTCCGGAGCCACAACCGATGCAATTACACCTTCTGCCGGTGCGCCGGGCGTTGGTTTCGATGCAAGTATGGATTTGATTGTAAGCACCCTTATTTCAGGTGGTGCAAAAGGTGCGATCGCAAATGTACCGGACATTACTTCGATTCCTTATTTTACAACCGTACCTTATAATGGTTTGGTATTGACCAGCCAGCTTCAGGTAGATGGTTTGAATGCCGCGTATTCCCCGCTGGGTATCACGTTCCACTTAGGACAGAATGCCTTCATCATTGAAGATGCTGCAGCACCGGGTGGCAAAAGACAAATCACGTCTTCTGAATATGTGTTGTTGTCTGTTCCGCAGGATTCGCTGAAATGTAAACAATGGGGATCTGTAAAAGCCATACCAAATGCATATGTACTGACCGCATCTGAGATCAGCGATATCCGTACAGCGGTTGCAGGCTACAACACCAAAATAAAAAGTCTGGCAACGGCAAACGGACTGGCATTTGTGGATGTAAATAAATTTCTGACAATGACAGAAACCGGTGTTACCTATAACGGCATTAATCTGAGCACAACCTTTGTGAGCGGCGGCGCCTTTTCATTGGACGGTGTGCATTTAACACCAATCGGAAATGCCATGCTGGCAAATGAGTTCATTAAAGCAATCAACAGCACCTATCATTCAACATTACCATTGGTTGATGCTACAAAATATTCGGGTGTGAAATTCCCTTAACTATTAACCCTATAACTTATGAAGAGCGGTCCTGATATATCAGGACCGCTCTTTTGTTTATATCCGATCTAAATTCCAAACTTCAAAAAATTCCAAACAGCTATGGATATCTGTCTCTGTTGGGTAAATGTTTTACTGTCAAAAGACCGTCACATGAATGTGACGACAATAAAAGCTAGACTGCTCTCATTGAAAGAGAGAGACTCAGCTTTCATTTTCGTTGTGCTTTAGCCAACGGTATAATTGTGTAAATAGCTTTTATCCAAACAACACTGCTAATAATTAAAGCATTAATCGCTTTATGTATTTTGGAATGTTAATCCATGCCCTTTGCTAAATCTTTGCGCCTTTGCGGTTAAATACTTTTTCAGCTGTTAGCATAATGAAAAATTATTTACGAAATTAATATAGAGTGAATCAATAATAATTATGCTGTTAAAATTTGATCCGTATGGAATTTATTGTCCGCAGGCCGATGTATACATTGATCCCTGGCGGCCGGTGAAACATGCGATCATTACACATGCCCATTCCGATCACGCTAAATGGGGCAATGAAAATTACCTGTCGCATCATCTCAGCGTTCCCATTTTAAAATTCCGTTTAGGCGAACATATAAAAATCCGTGGTGTGGAATATGGGGAAGAAATTGTGATGAACGGCGTGCGTATCAGCCTGCATCCCGCCGGTCATATTCCCGGCTCTGCACAAGTGCGGCTGGAATACAAAGGAGAAATCTGGGTTGCCTCCGGCGATTATAAATTACAGCAGGATCAGGTGTCTACACCTTTTGAACCGGTGCGCTGCCAGCACTTCGTAACCGAGTCAACGTTTGGTTTGCCGGTATATCGTTTCCCCGAAGCGCAGCAAACACACGCAGACATAAACAGCTGGTGGCAAAAAAATAAAGATGAAGGCAGAGCCAGCGTGATTGTAGGTTATGCATTGGGTAAAGCACAACGCATCATCAAACATCTTGATCCTGCGATCGGAACAATCTATACACATGGCGCCGTAGATAATTTAAACCGTGTGTTAAGCAACAGCGGACTGGAACTTCCGCCAACAATACGTGTGGAAGGAGAAACAGCAAAAAATAATTTCAAAGGAAATATTATTGTTGCGCCACCGTCTGCGATTGGTACACCCTGGCTCAAACGCTTTGATCCTTTATCCATAGCCATCTGCAGCGGCTGGATGCAGCTGCGCGGCACGCGTCGTCGCAAAAGTGCCGACAGAGGTTTTGTGTTATCCGATCACGCCGACTGGGATGGCCTGAATACAGCCGTGCAGGAAACCGGCGCTGAAAACATATATGTGACCCATGGTTATAAATCGGTGTTTGCAAAATGGCTGCGCGAGGAAATGCATCTGAACGCCTTTGAAGTAGACACTTTATATGAAGGTGAGTCTCTGAATGAAGGCGAAGTAAAAGAGGGAAGCAACGAAACAGACACAGAGTATGAAGAAGTTCGCTGAGCTCTTTACTGAACTGGATCAGACCACCAAGACCAATGCGAAGATTGATGCGCTGGCCGCTTACTTTGCTGTGTCTGATGCAGCCGATGCCTTGTGGGCTGTAGCATTACTCACCGGAAAAAGACCGAAGCGTACCGTGAAAACTTCCGAGTTGAAAAACTGGTCCATGGAATTGTCGGGCATACATGAATGGCTGTTTGAAGAATCGTATCATGTAGTGGGTGATCTTGCAGAAACTATAACCCTGTTGCTACCAGCATCGGAAACACAAACCGATTATTCATTGAGTGGCATGATGGCGTTGCTGAAAACACTGGATACCAAAACAGAAGAACAACGCAAACATATTATCCAGGAAATCTGGATGCAGCTAAGCACCACCGAACGTTTTGTGTTTAACAAGCTCATCACCGGAAGCTTTCGTGTAGGCGTTTCACAGCAGCTGGTGATTAAAGCATTATCAAAAAATTATAAACTGGTTGAAAGCAATGTAGCACATCGTCTGATGGGAAATTGGGTGCCAGAGACTTCAACCTTAGAAAATCTTTTATTTACTACAGATACAGCAGAAGACCTGTCGAAACCATATCCCTTCTATCTGGCCTATCAGCTGGATGTACCGCTGGAGACCTTAGGTAACATTGCCGACTGGCAGATTGAATATAAATACGACGGTATCCGCGGACAGATCATTGTACGCCGCGGGGAATTGTTTGTCTGGTCGCGCGGGGAAGAACTCATGACGGATAAATTTCCGGAGTTCGAAATCTTAAAAGAAGCATTACCGGATGGCACTGTGATTGATGGCGAGATTCTGCCGTTCACCGGCGATGAACCCATGCCATTTCATGTGATGCAGACACGCATTGGCCGGAAAAATCTTTCAAAGAAAAGTCTGGCAGACGCGCCCCTTGCCATGATGTGTTACGACCTGCTGGAGTACAAAGGCAGCGATTTACGTCCGTTGCCGATGAGCGAACGCAGAGCGTTACTTGAAAAATTGATCGAAGAAATTCGCATAAAAAATCCGGTTGCGGCTGTTGTATTAAAATTGTCGCCACTATTTGTTTGTAATACCTCGGAAGAGATGATTGCCTTGCGGCAGGCTTCCCGTGACCGTATGTGTGAAGGCTTGATGCTGAAACACAAAGACAGTTTGTACGAAGCGGGCAGGCGAAGAGGGAAGTGGTGGAAATGGAAAATTGATCCACTGACAGTTGATGGTGTACTGCTGTATGCGCAGCGAGGCCACGGACGGCGGGCAGATCTCTATACGGATTATACCTTTGCCGTTTGGAGCGGCGATGAGCTGGTTCCGTTTACCAAAGCCTATTCAGGGTTGACAGATAAAGAGCTGATTGAAGTAGACAATTGGATCAAAAAAAATACCAAGGAGAAATTTGGTCCGGTGCGTAGTGTTACGCCCGAATTGGTTTTTGAAATTGCCTTTGAAGGCATCAACCCTTCACCACGGCATAAATCGGGTGTGGCGCTGCGTTTCCCCCGCATCCTGCGCTGGCGCAAAGATAAGTCGATCAAAGATGCCAATCATAAAGAAGACCTGCTGGATCTGATTCAGCAATTATCCAAACCGGCATGACAGAAAAAGAGATCCTCGCCTGGTTTAAAAATCAACATTGGAAAGCACATGCCTTTCAGCAGGAAACCTGGAAGGCCATGCTTGAAGGGTATTCCGGCTTGGTGAATGCACCGACGGGCAGCGGTAAGACTTATTCCGTCTGGTTTGGAATTCTGCTGGAGTATCTCAAAAAACATCCCGATTATAAAACAAAAAAGAAACCAGGTCTGCAAGCGCTCTGGATCACTCCCATCCGTGCGTTGGCAAAAGAGATCGACTATGCAACAACACGGTCCTGCAAAGATTTAGATATTCCTTTTGAAGTTGCCATCCGAAGCGGGGATACAACGACCGCACAAAAAACAAAGCAGAAAAAAAACATGCCGCAACTGCTGGTGACTACACCAGAGAGTTTACACCTGCTGCTGTCGCAGAAAGGTTATGCAGATATGTTTAAAGATCTGTCGACGGTGGTGGTTGATGAATGGCATGAGCTTATAGGTTCCAAGCGGGGAGTGCAGATGGAACTCGCACTTTCAAGATTGAAAGGTTTGAATCCGGAGTTGAAGACCTGGGGAATCTCTGCAACAATAGGTAATCTGGAAGAAGCCAAAGATGTGTTGCTGGGTAATTATGGTAACCCAACAAAGATGATCCGTGCAGAATTGCCGAAGCGTGTGGAGATTGAAACCATCTTTCCCGATAAGGTAGAAAACTTCCCATGGTCGGGCTTTGTAGGCACGAAGCTGCTGCCGAAAGTAGTACCGATCATTCATGCCAGCAATTCCGTTTTAATTTTTACCAATACCCGTTCACAATCCGAGATCTGGTACCGGCAGCTGCTGGAGGCAGAGCCCGGCTTTGCCGGAATAATTGCACTCCATCATGGTTCTCTGGATCAGAAGACACGCACGTGGGTAGAAGACAATCTGCATGCCGGAAAATTAAAAGCGGTGATCTGTACATCGAGTTTAGATTTAGGTGTAGACTTTAGCGCCGTTGATACAGTGGTGCAGGTTGGCAGCCCGAAAGGTGTTGCACGCTTCATGCAGCGCGCAGGTCGCAGCGGACACAGTCCGGGTGCGCTGAGCAGGATTTATTTTGTGCCGACAAATTCTTTAGAGATTATAGAAGGCGCTGCCATGCGCGAATCAATCAAACGTGGTGTGGTAGAGAGCCGGGTGCCATACATTCGTAGTTTTGATGTGTTGGTCCAGTATCTGGTTACACTTGCCGTTGCGGATGGTTTCAAGCCTGAAATTATTTATGCAGAAATTAAAAAAACGTTCTGCTACGCAAGTGTTACTCCGGATGAGTTTGCCTGGGCCTTGCAGTTTATTACTAATGGCGGAAACTCGCTGGATGCCTATGACGAATTTCACAAAGTAATTATTGAAGACGGCATTTATAAAGTTACCAGCCGCGCGATTGCTTCGCGGCATCGCTTGTCGATGGGCACGATTGTGAGTTACTCGGCCATGCAGGTAAAATACCTGAGCGGGAAACGCCTCGGAAGTATTGAAGAAAATTTTATTTCGAAACTCAAACCCGGAGATGTATTCTGGTTCTCGGGAAATAATTTAGAGATTGTTCATATTCATCATATGGATGTGCTGGTGCGCAAGAGCAAGGCGAAGAAAGGATTGATACCAAGCTGGCAGGGCGGCAGGATGCCTTTATCGTCGCAGCTGGCAGAGATGATCCGTTATAAAATCGATCATTTTTTTGATCCCGGAACGATTGAAGAAGAAGAATTAAAAAAGCTGAAAGAGCTGTTTGATCTGCAGGCCAAGCGTTCGCACCTGCCGACCAACAATGAGTTTCTGATTGAATATGTGCAGAGCCGTGAAGGCTATCATGTATTCATGTATCCGTTTGAAGGCAGGTTTGTACACGAAGGCATGGCGGCAATTGTTGCGCGGAAAATTTCTGAAATTCAACCCATCACTTTTTCAGTTGCTATGAATGATTATGGATTTGAATTGTTATCAGATCAGGAGATTCCGATTGAAGAAGCATTGGAACTGGATCTGTTCGGAATTGAAAACCTGGAAAAGGAAATTCAATTGAGCGTGAATGCAACGGAAATGGCGCGGCGCCGCTTCCGTGAAATTGCATCCATTGCCGGATTGGTATTCCAGGGTTTTCCTGGAAAGTCTGCCAAGACAAGACATTTGCAGGCTAACGCAGAATTATTTTTCAAAGTGTTTGAACAATACGACAGTGGTAATTTGTTATTGCGGCAGGCCTATGACGAAGTACTGGATTTTCAGCTGGAAATTCAACGTATGCGCAAAGCCTACAATCGTATCAACAAACAGAAACTTGTTTTGGTGCGGCCGGATAAACCAACACCCTTTGCCTATCCAATCATGGTTGACCGGATGCGGGGTAAGTTCACAAATGAAAAACTGGAAGACCGTTTATTTAAAATGAAAACGCAACTGGAGAAAGAATAATGAGCGCACAGCTGTTGACGATTCATGGCCAGGTATTTGAACTGCTGCCGCAGAAAGCGATGTATTGGCGGGATGCAGAAACACTCATTGTTTCTGATCTGCACTTGGGCAAGGCTTCACACTTCCGGAAGAATGGCATGGCACTGCCAATGCAATCAGGGATGGAAGACCTGCAGCAGCTGGATTTTTTACTGCGTTTATATAACCCCAAACGGTTACTGATTTTAGGTGACTTATTTCACAGTGAATATAACCAGGAATGGGAATTGTTTGGTGCGCTGCGCAGGAAGCATGCGGAAATTATATTCCAGTTGGTGCGCGGCAATCACGATATTTTAAAGGATCATCACTATGAGAAATATGACATAGCACTACATTTAAATACCCTGCACGAAAATGATTTTATTTTTTCTCATGATAAAGTACCTGTAAAAGAAAAACAGTTTTGTATAACCGGGCATATCCATCCGGGTTTTGTACTGCACGGCAAAGGAAAACAAAGCATTACACTGCCATGTTTTTATAAAAAGAAAAACACACTGATTATGCCAGCCTTTGGCTGGTTAACGGGCCTTGCGCACATGCCTTATGATAAAGTTGCCGAAGTGTTTGTGCTGACGGAAGCAGCGGTGCATAGGATTTGATGTTTTTGTATATCATAACATTAAAGAATTATTTTTAATTTAATTCTTTAATTTTTTAGGTAAGTTTGCTCATCAGTTATTTAAATAATACACTAATGAAAAAATTTTATATACTAATCATTTTTATTTCAATATCCATCAGCAATAGTTTTTCACAATGCGATAATTTTTCAGTTTCATTAGATGCAAAGGATACAAAGAAAATATATGATTTTTCAAAAAACACAGAAGTCACTTTGTATGTTTCATTTAACAAAAATCTTTACAAAAAGGCGTATGTTGAAATTTGTCAGGCATTAGGTCCGCGACCGGTAAATTATAAAAAAATTGAAATTGAAGACTCTTCGGCTATTAGCATGCCCGTGATCTATGTAAACGATTCAGAAAATCAATACCTGCTAATAAGAATTTCTGAACTAAATTTAAGTGGACAAACGTTTGACTCGCACTATCAATGTATAGACACAATTCGTATCCTCGAAGGCGCGATAGAAAAAAACAAAGACGCCTTCTGGCATAAGGATATTACGGTGGCGTATGCTGTTAATGTAGAGAACAAACGAATAAGTAATGATTTGGTGTCATTTGACAATAAAGATCTTAAAGTGACTACGAACAATATTGTTTTCACCGGCAATGGCTTAAGTACAAATTGTACAGTAAATGATCGGGGAAAACAATATGAATTTTGGATACGTGCTGAAGTTAAGTCCAATACAGAATCCATGGATATAACTATATTTCCTAATGCAATGAAAAATATAAGAAACATCGTTGGCATTCAATATTCGGATCAGATAAAAGATTTATCGAGCGAACAACGCAAACAAATTTTAGATAAATTTCCTGAATACAAACAAATTTTAAATAAGGATTTAAAATTCGCTTCGATAAAAATGTATAAAACAGATCACGTTGTTGTTTATACACTCACAGATCAATCCGGAACACATTTTACTGGTGCCGATTGTGCAGAATAATAACATCTATATCTATAGAATTATATGACACTCGACGAGCTGCAAAAACAGGCAAAGGCATTCGAAAAAAACTACAAGGCTTTAAAAGAAAAAATCGAAAGCGAAGTAGTTGAATGGAAATGGAGCAAAAAACAATTTTTCACTGCCGAGCCTTTTTATTATGAAAAGAACCGTTACGGCGCTCCGGCAAAAATATTAAAGACCGCGCCCAAAGACCCTTCGGGTAACGTGGAATGTGGCTTCAATGCGGCCGGGGAAGTCGTGATGGAAAAAGAGATTCAGAAATTTGCCGACCACGGCTGGGATCGTTTTTTCATCCGCGAAGAAAACCTGATCTGGGAGCTTGGCTTTTCCAAGAAAGGAGAGGTCGCATATCTGCGTCGGTTTGTAATTGAAAATGATCTCACAAAACAATGCAATCACCTGCACCTGATGGGTAGTAAACAACACCGGGCAGAAGTATACAATTACGATGCTTCCGGCAAGATCACTTCTTCTGTGATGCACAATGTGTACTTTGACAGGCCTGGCATGAGCAGTCTGTACCAGTACAGGTATGAATACGATGATGAAGGGAAATTAAAAAACCTTGTTGCCGACATTGATCATACCTACGATCCGAAACCGATCCGCAATTTTTTTATTTATAAAGCGAAGTAAACCTCAATGCATTCTTATAAAAAATATACAGGTATTATCCTTGGGGCGCTGTATGCCCTTGCATTCCGCATTCTTGGCGGAGTAGAACTGCTGCACGGAGCATTTTCAATTTATTCAATCACCTTTGTTTTTGTTGTGCCGCTTTTGGTTGGTGTTATTCCTTTCTTAGTGGCATGGAAGGAAATGAAAGGTTCGATGCGAAGGTATTTTGCGTATCCTTTTTGTGCCGGACTGCTTTTCGGCGTAATCGCTTTATCAACCCGACTCGAAGATATACTTTGTATACTTATCCTTGGCATGCCGTTTATGGCAGGCGCTGGCACGGTTGGTATTTTGCTTGGCCTGGCACTGGAAAAAATAGATGTCAACAAAAAAAATAAAAACAGAAAAATCTATTCTCTGGTATTACTGATACCATTATTTTTAAATCCGCTGGAGTCTATGCTGCCTTCGCCAATAAAGGAATACGAAGTGAAGCGTGAAATACAGATTCATGCTTCGCAGGGAAAGATCTGGAAAAATATTATTGAAGTACCGGAAATAAAAGAAGAAGAATACAAGAACAGTTTTTTTAATTATATCGGTGTGCCGCGACCGGTGCGATCGCGTCTTGAAACAATCGATGGTAAACAATACCGTGTCGGATATTTTTCAGATGAACTGAAATTAGTAGAAACTATTTCAGAAAAGGATTCACTGAAATATGTTGCCTTTGCAATTCATATGGATAAGTCGCAGTTACGAGATCTGCCTATGGATAAACATATTCTGCAAAGCGATTTCTTTTCGTTCAAAACCATTGCATACACATTAACACCATCAACAAAAGATTCTGTATTACTAACGTTAACATGCCGTTATCAAATAGAATCAAAAATGAATGTGTATGCCGATTTCTGGGCAGAACAGGTAATCGGAGATTTTGAAAATAATTTATTGAAAGCTCTTAAAAAGAAATTGGAAGAATAATGGATCCTCAGAAAGCCAATCGTATTCAGGCAATCACCAGCATTGCAGCATCAATCGGTTTCGGATTATACTTTGCCATTGAACTGCTTAGCAACCCAGTGCCCTTTTTACAATTCGATTCTGGAATGATGACCAATGCAGCACTGATTTTGTTGGATGTGGTGATTGCCGTTTATATGGACAGAAAGAAATTTGCTGTAACCGGGCAGCTCAAAAGTTTTACTTCAACGGCCATTTGTATGGTTGTAGTAGTGGTGAATGTGGGATTGTATTTTTACTTGGTGGGATAGAAGATTTATCGACGAGAAACAACACTTCCAAGATTTTCAAAACCTTGGAGGTGTTGTTTCTCGTCGGCAGATTTATATAATAAGAAATATTTTATTTCACTGGTTCTGCTTTACCATTTCCATTCGTTACCCATAAATACAATGATGGAAGAATAATAGGCGCAAAAATCAATGTACTGGTAAGTCCGCCGATGATTACCGTTGATAGAGGTCGCTGTACATCTGAACCGATACCGGAAGAAGAGTAGGCAGGTATCAAACCTATGATGGCAACAATCAGAATTGCCAGCAATGCACTCAGCTGTTCGGCAGAACCTTCCAGTACTTTATTTTTCTGATCACCGGTGTTTCCTTCGGTATATTTATTTAATGCAGATATTAAGACAACACCCGCCATTACTGAAATACCGAAGATACTTACAAAACCCACGCCGGCAGATACGTTGAAATAATACCCACGTAAGAGCAATCCACAGATGCCGCCTGCAAGCGCGAATAGAATACACGACATGGTTACCAGCGTATGCTTGACACTTTTAAAGAGAATGTACAGTAATATAAAGATCATACCGATAGTGAGCGGAATCGTGATCAGCAATTGTTTGCCGGCACGCTGCAGGTTTTCATACTGTCCACCGAAAATAACTTCATAACCTTTCGGAATCTGAATGTTCTTATGCACTTTCGCTTGAAGCTCCTGTACAAACCCACCCTGGTCGCGGCCTTTCACGTTGGTGCGCACCGTAATCATACGCTTGTTGTTGTATCGGTAAATATTTGTCTGGCCCTGCACAAAAAGAATGTCGGCCAATTGATTCAAGGGGATCAGTGCACCATCGGCTGATTTGATCATTACATTACTGATGGTAGCAATAGAATTCCTGTCTTCAGGCAGGTAGCGTACAACAATGTCATAACGTTTCGCTCCATCATACAATACAGATACCGACTTACCTGCGATGGCAGTCTCAATCAGCATTTCTATATCTGCTACATTAATACCGAAGCGGGCGGTCCGTTCGCGGTTGATGCGGATGCAAAGCTGCTCCTGCGGACCTTCCTGCTCAATGTTCACGTTGTCGGATCCGCGTGTTTGTTTTACTAATTTTAAAATACTGTCGCTTTTAGTGCGCATCAGTTCAAGATCTTCACCCACAATAGAAATGGCTAAATCAGCAGCACTTCCGTTCACAATCTCCATTACCTGGTCAATGATGGGCTGTCCGGAAGAAAAGCGCACCGCAGGCAATTCCTGTTCCAGGTCGGCTTTAATACGTTGTAATAATTCAGCTTTTGAAATGGTATCGGTCCATAAAGAATATTCTTTCAAGCCTACAAGTATTTCATTTCTATTGGCCGGGAAGGGATCGGTACCATCATCGTTGCGCCCTGTCTGTGTAATCACGAAGGATACAGGCGCGTAACCTGCAATGATCTTGCGGATCTTAGGTGCATAGGTTGCATTTTCCTGAATCGTAACACCGGAAGGGAAGTTGGCGCGGAAGAAGATTGAACCTTCATCAAGCGTGGGCAAAAACTCTGTACCTAATTTTACAATACAGCCAATCATGATAAAAACGATCAGCGAACCAATGATTACGGTACGTTTGTAATGCGTTAGTGTAATATCAAGAATTTTACGGTAATACTTTTGTAAAAACTCCAGTACAAAATTTTTATGTTCTTTAAGCGGAACGTCCGGATTGGAAACAACTTTATTAAATGCGAACGACAAAAGCACCGGAATGATTGTCAGCGCTGCCAACATGGAGCCGATTACCGCAAACGCCAGTGTTAATGCCATCGGAGAAAAGAGCTTCCCTTCCACGCGGGTCATAAGAAGAATAGGCATGTAGGCTAAAATGATAATGGTGACAGAAAAAAATATTTCCCGTCCCACTTCATTGGCCGAATTAACAGTGAGCGCAACAATGCCTTGTTTCTTTTCTTCCGGACTGGCAGATCGGTATTTCCGCAGCAAATGTTCGGCCATGACACAGGCACCGTCTACAATAATACCAAAGTCGATGGCGCCAAGTGATAACAGGTTTGCAGGAATACCTGTTAATTTCATCAGGATGAATGCAAACAGCAGCGCAAAAGGAATGGTAAGAGCAACTACCAGCGCACTGCGGATATTGCCCAGGAAGAAGACCAACAGAATGATTACAATGGAAACGCCTAAGAAGAGTGTATGCGAAACGGTTTCAAGCGAATGATTGATCAGGAAACCCCGGTCGTAGAGCGGCCTTATCTTAACATCTTCCGGCAATTCATTTTCTTCCAGGTCGGCAATTTTTTGTTTCATCAAAGCCAGCACCTCACTTGGATTTTCTTTTCTTCTCAACAAAACAATGCCTTCAACACCGCTATTTACATTCACCCTCTCATCATTTACGGTGTAGCCTAAAATACCGCTTGGCGGTGGCGGTGTAATTTCTACCGATGCCACATCTTTAATAAACACTGGCACACCGTTGGAAGAAAGCAGGATGATATTCGCGATATCGCTTTCAGATTTTACGGCACCAAGCCCGCGAATGGCAAAGGCCTGCTCACCACGGAGTACATTGTTTCCGCCGGCATTCTGGTTATTCTGGCGGATCGCATCAATGATATTCTGCATGGTGAGGCTGTACTTACGCAGTTTATCTGCTGAAGCGATCACGTGAAATTGTTTCAGCGGTCCGCCGAAGGTGCTGATGTCGGCAATGCCCGGCACCTGCAACAAATACGGTTTAATTACCCAGTCCTGTAAATCTCTTAATTGTGTAGGTGTATAAGAAGAAGGGGCTTCTACCACGTAGCGAAGAATTTCTCCTACGGCTGTGGTTAGCGGTGCAAGTTCTGGCGTGGTAGCATCAGGCGGCAGGTCAACGCTTGCCATACGCTCCATCACCTGCTGGCGCGCGAAGTAATCATCGGTGCCATCTTTAAAAGTCAGCTGTACAACACTTAAACCAAAAATGGTTCTGCTTCGGCGGTCCAGTACATTCGGTGTATTCTGTAAGGCCCGTTCAATCGGAATGGTTACTTGCTGTTCAACTTCTTCGGCAGCACGACCGGGATATTGTGTCACCACAATGACGTTGGTATCGGCAATATCCGGATAGGCTTCAATTTTAATATGTACCAGACACCAATAACCGATGGCCATCATCACAAGGCTTGATGTTATAACAAGCCAGCGGTTGTTGATCGAAAAAGTAATAATGTTTTTAATCATTTCTGTTAAAAAGAAGGAATGAAATAGTATAAGACTTTATTTGAAACCAAATTTATTAATAACCAAAACTCAAACCCTTCAGCTGTATAATACCTTTTGTAACCACCTGATCTCCCACTTTAAGTCCGTCGTAGATAATTACGCGGTCCTTAATCTGCGGCCCTACAAAGACTTCCACGCGCTCGTACAATACCGGAGATTTTTTCAAAAAGACATAATTTTTTCCTTGCACGGTAATCAATGAGCTGTTACCTACACTGATATTATCACCTTCATTTACTTCAAAAGATACCATGCCGTACATACCCAGCTTAAGTGTCGATCCGCTGTTATCAATATTGATGCGGACTTTGATCATACGCGTTACATTGTCGATGATGTCAGCAATACCGTCAATCTTTGCTTTGAATTTTGTGCCCGGCATAGAAGTGAATTCAACAGAACACACATCACCTTTTTTGATTTTACTCATCTGGCTTTCGGGCACTTCGCAAATGATATAGGCAGTTCCGGCTTTTGATTTACGCAGCATGTCCGGCTGGAATCCGCCACCATTCAGATTAGACTCTGACTCCAGCAACGCGGCTTTTTCGTTTGCCAGGTTTGTTTCTTCCATACTTAAGTTTGTTTGCGCCTCCAGCAAATCTTTTCCGGTAGACACACCATGCGCATTCAAATCCTTCACACGCTCCAGCTCTATTTTTTTCTGTACTATATTTACATTCTTAATCTGGTTGATGTTGATGATATGCTGAATCAGCGAAGTATAATTACCGGCCAGGTCGGGATCTTCAAATAAAATAATATTGCTGGACCCTTCCTGATCTGAAGGAATGACCGTCGCCGCAATCTTTGCCGGAAAGGCAAGGTCGGCAATGATGTTGGAGCGTTTCACTTCTTCCGTTAAAAAAGCATCTGAACTTTTTTCAGAAGTAAATTGAATTTTTTTCCCGTTATCAAATACGGTAGAGAATTTCTTCTCTTCCTGTTGAACAGCTTCCTGTTTTTTCTTACAGGATAAAAAACCCAATGAAAAAATAAGTGTAATTACGGTTATGTATTTCATGCGGTTATTGCGCGATTTGATTGATTAAACCTAAGGAATATAATAGTTGTACGTAACTCTTTCTGTAGTCGCTCAGCATGCAGTTGTACTGCTGTTTGGTATCAAGCCAGCTGCGCTGTGCCTCCAGTAAGTCGATGATATTTGTGCCGCCTCTTAAATAATTATAACGCACGTTGCCCAATACTTTTTCTGAAAGCATCATCATGGCATTGTATTTATCCAGATTCTGCTGATACATGGCGAATGTTTCATAAGCGGCGCGCAGTTCTGCACGAACAAGAAAATTGATTGCATGAATGTTTCGCTCGGCCTGCTGCTTGAGCAAAAGTGATTTACTGATTTCTCCCTGGTTACGTGAAAATACAGGCAATTCAATAGTACCGTAAAAACCGAAATAAGGAATGGTGTTTTGCGGGTTATAAATAGCACCAAGTTCTGCGGCTGGCCAGGCAAGAGATTTCTGCAGTTTGATGTTAGACTCTGCTGAAACCAAAGCAGCCTGCTGAACCTGTATATCTGTTCGGTTAATGAGCGCCTGCTCCAGCAGGCTATCATACCGGGTTGTATAAGAAATCAGCAGCGGATCGTTCAAATCAACTTCTATGCTATCCTGTATACCAATGGCAGCCTTTAGTGCAATGAGATCACTTCGGTAGGATTGCTTCATTGCAGTCAGTTGCAATGCATACTGGTCCGAAAGCAATTGTGTACGCATCAGATCTGTTTCGCTGATGACCTGATTCCGGAATCGTATTTTATTTATTTCGACAAGAGAATCAACATTTGATTTTACTTCAGCAATCAATGTCATCTGTTTCGTATCGACCCATACCTGCAGCCATTTATTGGCCACATCAAAAAATACTTCACGCTCGGTATCCGCATATACGCGCTGTGCAAGCAATACATTCTGCTGTGCGACCTCAATTCTGTTGTAGCGCTGGCCCGGCATCTGGAATGTTTTTGTCAGCTGCCACCATACCTGTTGATTCCTGCCGCTGCTCCAGTCGGTATTGGAAGCATAGTACGAAGGATTGCTAAGCAATAATGTTTGATTGTTCAAACGCAGGTTGGGCCGCAGCTTTGCGGTAATCACATCCGCTTCTGAAATATTTACAGACAGCTGCTGTGCCTGCAAGGCAACATTGTTCGCTTTTGCTTCCTGCAATGCCTTTTGTAATGAATAAGATGTCTGCGCGAATGTCTCTGACAGAAGACAAAAGAGACATATGATTGTGGCATATACACTCCTTGTATTGGTCATTTGTATGGTATATTAAAAAGGCTTTAAACTTGAATCAAAGGTAGAGAAACTAAATAAGAATATAGTCAGGGAAAGTGGTAAAATGAAAAAATATTGTCGCCTTTATAATTGAAAGTCAACAGAATATAAACAGAATTGCGTGTGATCTTGCTCACTTTTCTGCGAGAAAAAATAGCGTCAGCATAATGATATGCTGACGCTTTCATTGGATTATTCTTCTATGTCGGCACTTTTTTTAAAGCCCTGGCTATCGCGGGTATTTTTTTGCACTGTAATAACTGCAAACAGCGACAGCAAAAAAGAGAATGCATAGAATCCCTTTTCACTCGGCAGTAGCTGGGCGTTCCACAAACCAATGGTAAGTAGCAGGATCGACAGCAAACTGGAGAACCACGCCAGACCGAAATAAATATCTGTTACCGGCACACCTTCAATTCTGTCACGCACGGCTTTTTGAAGTGATACAACTGAAAACAGCCCGTACATAAGCACTGTAAAGTAATAGCCTTTTTCATTCAACATCATATCTGATCGCCATAAGCCTATCAAATATCCGATCATTCCCGCTCCCAGTGCAACCCAGGATGCACCGATAAAAGCACTTGATGGTTTCTGATTCATAATCTGTCTTGTTTAAATTTGTATACCCAAAAATAGTGTGCCGACAGCCAGTTGAAAAGCCTGTTTTATGAAAATACAGACTACTATTTATTGAACAAAAACTGTTTTTTTTAATAATAAAAGGCGTTTTTAAGTACAATAACTGACTTTTAAAAATGAACAAAATCAATCTTTATGTAGCAATAAACCGGTGTGATAATGATTCGTGATCATGAATTTTTATCACAAAAGATTGAAAACGTATATGCTCAATGACGGCACATTGTTTGTACCCTTTTAAATGTGTAATTTTTGCCAACAAACCTTAACTCTACAATCATGTATCTTTTAGTTCTTATTATACCCATTGCGCTGATCGTGTTCTGGCTGATCGGTATCTACAATTCATTAGTTGGCCTTCGCAACAGAAGGGAACAGGCATTTGCAGATATTGATGTGCAGCTCAGACAGCGCAGCGATCTTGTTCCGCAGTTGGTTGAAACTGTAAAGGGTTATGCCGGACATGAAAGTAAGACACTGACCGATGTGATTGCAGCACGCAACAGTGTTGTAACGGCAACATCGATTGAAGACAAAATAAAATCAGACAGTCAGTTGACGGCGGCCTTGCAGGGCTTGCGTGTGACGGTAGAAGCATATCCGGATTTGAAAGCGAACCAGAACTTCTTACAGCTGCAGCAGGAAATCAGTGACATAGAAAACAAACTGGCAGCCGCGCGTCGCTTCTTTAACGCGGCAACAAAAGAATACAACACTTCTGTTGAATCGTTTCCAAACAACATTATTGCAGGCCGTTATAATTTTAAAAAGGAAGCGATGTATGAACTGAGCGCAGAGAAAAGACAGACTATGGAAGAACCACCATCGTTTAAATTTTAATTCAGCAAAATAGAAAACGTGAAATACATCGGTATTCAAAAACAGATCCGGAGGAATAACAGAAAATCTGTTTTACTGCTGTTCTTATTTCCACTCATACTGGTTGTGTTGGGCATAATCCTGACGGGCTCTGTTGAAGTGGCTTTTCTGTTTATATGCTTGTCGGCGGTTTGGTTTGTGATTGCTTATTTTTTTCACAACAAAATGATCGAAAACGCAACTTCTTCTGAAGCCATGTCGCGCAGAGAAAATCCGCGTGTATATAATTTACTGGAAAACATATGCATCGCACAAGGCATGCGCATGCCCAAATTAAATATCATCAACGATGATTCGCTCAATGCTTTTGCCAGCGGCATTAATCAGGAAACCTTTACCATTACGCTTTCAAAAGGAATCATTGAAAAACTCAGTGATGAAGAACTGGAAGGCGTGATCGCGCACGAGCTTTCACACATTATCAACCGCGATGTACGACTCTTGATTATTTCAATCATCTTTGTCGGTATCTTTTCTTTTATCGCTGAAATGACGATGCGGAACGTTAGTTTTTTTGGCAGAAGCAGAGACAGTGAGGGTAGAAGTAACCTGCCGGTGATCTTAATTGCCATACTGGCTTCGGTTGTAGCTTTCTTCATGGCACGACTACTACATTTTGCGATATCCCGCAAGCGCGAATACCTGGCGGATGCCGGTGCCGCTGAGATCACAAAGAAACCCTACGCCCTGGCTTCCGCTTTGCGTAAAGTTTCCGCAGACCCTTACATAGAGGCCGTTACCAGAAGAGATGTAGCGCAACTGTTTATGCATAGCCCGCAATTCACAGAAAGAAATTTTTTCGGCAACCTGTTTTCCACCCATCCGCCGATAGAGAAACGAATTGAGCTGCTGGAGCAGTTCGTGTAAAAACTTATAAAAGCCATACAATAAAAATCCCTTTCATACGACTTAAACTTTACAGGCCAATTTTATGTTGCACCTGTTACAATTCATTCATTTTCTCGCTTAATATTGACAAATGGAAAAAAAGAAAAGCAAAGTAACGATCGGCCAGGTTTTTAAAACAATCATCTGGCCAAGAAGAAAACTCATTTTTATCGGTTTGGTATTGATTATCATCAGCAGGCTGGCCAGCCTGGTTTTGCCCGCAGCAACAAAATATTTAGTTGATGATGTGGTAGATCATAAAGACTACGGCATGCTTCAAACCATACTTTGGGTTGTTGGTCTCTCCATCACAGTTAACACCTTGTTATCATTTTTGCTTACACAATTGCTAAGTGTTGAAGCTCAATTACTGATCTCGAAATTGCGGGTGCAGGTACAGCGTAAAATCCTGAGCCTGCCGATCAATTATTTCGACAACAACAAATCAGGCGCGCTGGTATCACGCATCATGACAGACGTTGAAGGGGTAAGGAATTTAATCGGTACCGGTCTGGTACAATTAATCGGCGGAACGATTACTTCGGTTGTGGCATTGGTGATGCTGATCCGGATCAGTCCGATGATGACGTTGTATGTATTGCTGCCGATTGCGTTGTTTGCATTTATTGCCATGCGTGCGTTCGCGCACATCCGTCCGATCTTTAAGAACAGGGGCGTGATCAACGCGGAAGTAACAGGTCGTTTAACGGAAACATTAAATGGTGTGCGTATCATTAAAGGTTTTAATGCGGAAGAACAGGAAAACAAAACATTCCAGTCAGGTGTTGACCGTTTATTTGAAAATGTAAAACAGAGTTTAACGGCAACCTCACTGATCACCAGCGCCTCCTTGTTCCTGCTGGGCATGGCTACCTTAGGTATCATGGGTATTGGCGGTTATATGATGATTGGTAAAGAGTTGACTAAAGGGGATTTCTTTTCATTCATTATGCTGCTTGGTTTTATGATTGCACCGATCGTGCAGATGAGTAGCATTGGCAGCCAGCTTACAGAGGCCTTTGCCGGACTGGACCGTACGGAAGAGATCATGAACATGGATCCTGAAGAGGATAGTGAAAAGAGAACCATTGTGCTGAAAGATATTACAGGCAATATCAAATTCGATCAGGTTTCATTCGCATACCAGGAAGGAAAAGAAGTATTGAACAATGTAAGCTTTGACGCACCAGCCGGGACAGTTACCGCACTTGTAGGTACGTCAGGTTCCGGTAAGTCAACCATTGCCGGCCTGGTAGCCACATTCCTGAATCCGGAAGCAGGTAAAATCACCATTGACGGCACAGATTTATCACAGGTAACATTAAGCAGCTACCGTAAAAATTTAGGGGTGGTATTACAGGATGATTTTCTGTTTGAAGGAACGATACGCGAAAATATTTTATTCCCGCGCCCCGATGCAACGGAAGCGCAATTGCTGCATGCGGTAAAAGCAGGTTATGTGAACGAATTCACCGACCGTTTTGAACAAGGACTTGATACTTTAATCGGCGAGCGTGGAGTGAAACTATCAGGCGGACAAAGACAACGTATTGCTATCGCACGCGCTATCCTGGCCGATCCGAAAATTATTATTCTGGATGAAGCAACGTCGAACCTGGATACACAGAGTGAATCATTGATCCAGCAATCGTTGGGCGAGTTGATGAAAGGCCGTACAACGTTTGTGATCGCACACAGATTAAGCACAATCCGCCAGGCCGATCAGATTCTGGTGATCGAGAATGGACGCATTGCCGAACAAGGCAACCACGCCGAACTGATCGCGAAAGAAGGACGATACTTCGAACTGCATACATACCAGGCGAGAATCTAAACTCAAGGGCTAATGCTAAAAGCTTAAAGCAAAAAAGAAAGGTCGTGCCGATCCCGATAGTTATCAGGATCGGCACGACCTTTCTTTTTTTAAATAATGGTGTGAAAATGGATAATCAAATTTAATCTGCTTTGTTCTCAATAATTTTTCCGTCGGCAGCAAAGGTTACTTTGCGTTCCTCTCCGCCTTTTTCCAATTCCACTTTATACGTTATTACAGAAGCGGCTTCGATCTTTTTAGCTTCTTTCGTTTTATAGCCGTTGAAACTTTTCTGGATAGCTGTGTTTACGGCAGCAGATAATTCACTTACAGCAATTTCCTGTTTGTGTTTTACAATTTCCCCTGTACTGTCGATGTAAACGGTATGGTCCATGCTGCTGATCTCAAATTCTGCTTCATATAAACCTTTTTTCAATTCCCATTCTTCCACAACCTGCTGCGGAAACTTTTTCTGGAAAGCTGTGACAACTGCTGCAGGAACATTCTGCGGAGCAATTTCCTGTGCGTATGAAACGCAACTCGCGCTCATAATAAATAATGCGATTGATAACTTTTTCATAAACGTAAGATGTTTGGTTTAGTACAAAGTAACTACCTGAATCAGGAAAGAATCTGGAAGGAAAAATTTTTAACGCAAGGAACGCAAAGTAAAATACAAAGAGCGCAAAATTTTTAACTTACCCACGAACCAACCCGTTGTTGCGCCAACGGCTAACAACCCTGAATTTCAAGACCTTTTTTTAACCACAAGGAGCACAATTTTATACTTGCGTTCTTTGCGCCTTTCCGGTAAAAAGATTCAAATAAATTTAAAACCGAACCTTAAAAATATGTTTGCCTTCAAACGAGTAACTCAACGCAAACCCATACTGATCGGCAGCAGCCAACAACCCTGAAATATAAAAACACCCACCCTTGTGGTTAACGTCTTCTTTTAGGTTCATAGATAATCCGCAGGAATACAGATGGCTCATAGACACTATCCATAGGAATTGCAGTAACAATGCCAGCGGCCAGGCCAGCACCTATTTTAAATTTTACCTGCGGATGAATAATGGTTGAATATACATCATTGATGTATATATGATTAATCTCAAAACCAAAAAAATTATTTTTCATATAGGTGTAAAAAATGCTTGCATGAATCTGATATCCGAATGAACCTGGATCCGATGAAAATTTCTGCTCATACAAAGGCCCTGTGATAAGCATGGTATTGATATGGCTGCCCCATTTTTTTGCCGCAATAAAAAACGGACTGTATAAATTTCCTTTTGTCAGTTTATTTTCAGCTGCAAAAGTTTTAAAAGAATGAAATATAAACTGATTGGTATAACCAATAGCCATGGATAAATTCTTTTCCGGAGAAACGAAGAAGGTATACTGCACAGACAGCTTAAGTCCTTCCAATCTGTTTTTAGGAGTGACAGCTTGTTTGTCATCCAGCGTTAGTGGCTGATAGAAGGCAAGAGGTAATTCCACTTCCATGCCCAGCCGATTAAAGGGGGCAAATTCATATTCAACAAAACCCGCATAGGATGTATATTGTTTATTCAGTTGCATAGCACCGCCAATATTGAGTTCGCGCTCGCCACGACGTGCACCCAGATCACGGATCAGATCCATGTATAAAGGTTCGGCATGATGGATCTTTGGCAGAGAATCTTTTTGTGCCATTGCAGTAGATATTGTTGCAATGAAAAGAATGATATGAATAACTGTTTTCATGTCGCCTGAATTTTCAGCCAAACTAAAAACTGAATCAGGAAAGAATCGGGAAAGAAAATTTTTAACGCAAGGAACGCAAAGTAAAACACAAAGAGCGCAAAACTTCTAACTTACCCACGAACCAACCCGTTGTTGTGCCAACGGCCAACAACCCAGAATCTAAACATCTTGCGCTCTTTGCTCCGTCGCGGCGGATGTACGCCTTTGCGGTTAAAATTCAAAATAAAATTAAAACCGAACCCTAAAAACATGCTTCCCTTCAAACGAATAACTCAATGCAAACCCATACTTATCGGCAATGGCCTTTACAATAGCCAGTCCCAAACCGGTTGAATGTGTTTCACCTGAATTTTTATAAAAGCGTTTGAAAATATGCTCCTGATCCAATGCCTGTGCGCCACTGTTTTCAATAATGAGCGTTTGTTTATCACAACGGATTTTTACCAAACCACCAGCCGGTGTGTGTGTTACTGCATTCTTAACCAAATTGCTCAGCAGCATGTCGGCCAGGTCTTTATTCATCTTTACCGCCAGGTCTCCGGTATTTTCACATTCGATAGCTACATTTTTATACGTTGCCAGATCCGACAGATCTTCTTGCAGGCGCAGACAGATGGCGGAAAGAGAAACCATTTCTTCCTCGTAAAATTGCTTGTTCTCAATTTTGGATAAAAGCAACAAGGATTTATTTAAGCGTGTAAGCCGCTGCAGATTTTCAATAACTGAGGCAAGTGTATACAGCTCATTTTCGGAGAGATTATTTTTCTCCGTGAGCAGTTCCAGTTTATTGATACTGATGGCAAGTGGCGTTTGCAGCTCGTGAGCCGCGTTCTCTATAAATTGTTTCTGACTGATAAACAATTCAGCATTTTTTTTCAGCAGCGCATCAACAGTTGTATTTAACAGCTTAAACTCATCAACACTTGTTTTGACAGGCACATAAGAAGTTGTGCTTAATGAAAAATGTTCGAGCTGATGGATCAGCTGATAAAACGGTTTCCAGATTTTTTTCAGCAGAAACGTGTTTACAAGGAACACACTTACGAGCAGCACAACATATAACCACACCAGCGAATAAAAAAGATCTTCGATCAGATCATCTTCTTCAACCGTAGAAGAGATAATCCGGAGTTCATAATAATCCTGCTTATTAATAGTAAAAATGGTTTTCAATAAACGCACAGGTTCAAGATCATCTTCATGCTGCATATACATGAGTGTATCTTTAAATACATCTTTTATTTTATTTGCTGGTGCGGAAGCGATTTTATGAATGGAATAATTGCTTTCATCAAAATGTGCTTTTTCCAGAACGGCACTGTCTTTAGCGGCTTTTTGAATGATAAGCAGCTTATGATTCTTCATATTGTCGTCGATGCTGTCATATACTTCATCCAGCATCTGTGCATAAAAAATTCCGGCCCAAATGCTTATGATAAAGAACAAGGCTACGGAAATATATAAAAGCGTATAGTTGTGTAATTTCATAGAACATGCAGCTTATAGCCAATGCCATATACGGCTTGTATCTCAAGGGCAGCGTTGTGGTCCTTGAGTTTTTTACGCAGGTTTTTGATCTGCGAATAAATGAATTCAAAATCATCGGCCTGGTCGCTGAAGTCTCCCCAGACGTGTTCGGCCAGCGACGCCTTATTGATGAGCCTGTTTTTATTTACCATGAAATAAGCAAGTACATCAAATTCTTTTCTGTTCAACACAAGCAATTCATTGTCGATATACACCGTACGGTCATCAAACTGTATCCGCACATTGTTCAGCACAAGTTCATTTTTTCCCTGCAAGGTTTTTCTTCTCAGAATGGATTTTACACGTGCAGTGAGTTCGGCAATATGGAAAGGTTTGATCAGGTAATCATCGGCACCCAGGTTGAGCCCGGCAACTTTATCATCAATAGAGTCTTTCGCGGAAATAATAATTACGTTGGAAGCTTTGTCGAGCGCTTTCATTTCTTTCAGCAGATCCAGGCCGCTGCCTCCGGGAAGCATGATATCCAGCAGGATACAGTCATACTCGTAAGAAACAATCTTGTCGAGCGCGCTTTCGAAATCCGTTGCGGATTCAACCACATAGTATTCCTTCTCCAGTGTCTCCCGGATGACTTCCTGCATTGCAGCCTCATCTTCTATCACCAGTATTTTCATGCTTCAAGTAAAGGTATAAATCTGTAAAGAATCGGGAATATGTTAACGGATGTAAAGAAGTACAATCATATTTTTGAACTATTCATTCAAAAGGATGAATTAAAACCATTGAGTTATGTAAAACAAGCGCATTATTTAATATATAAAAAAATAATAAGTAATTTGAACCTGTAAACCAGCTATTTTTCGACCTGATTTTTTGGTCAATGTTGTTATGGAAAAATGAACGAATTCCGGCAAGATGTCTGATATGTTCACATGCCTTGTAACTACGCGATAGCAGGATTAATTCTTTACCAAACGCTGATGAATGATGAAGGGAAAACTGCACGAACAACAAAACGAAGAAACAACACTGGACAACCTGATGGAAGGCTTCCAGCTGATTGGCTTTGACTGGCGCTATTTGTATGTAAATGATGCTGTGGTAAAACACAGTAAATACAAAAAAGAAGAACTGCTTGGATATACCATGATGGAAAAGTATCCCGGCATAGAGAAGACACCACTGTTTGATATACTTAAAATATGCATGAAGGAACGTATACCGGAATTTTTTGAAAATGAATTTACGTACCCGGATGGTTCCAAAGGCTGGTTTGAATTGCGCATACAACCGGTTCCGGAGGGGTTATTCATTCTTTCCATTGATATTTCTGAACGTAAAAAATCAGAGGAAAAAAAAGCGGAATATATTCACGGCCTGGAAAAAATGCTTTTTATGACTTCTCACAAAGTTCGTCAGCCAATTACACAGATCATCGGCATGTCCAAACTGCTCGAACACGAATTTAACTCGCACGATGACCTGAAACAGATTACGCGGTATATGAAAGACTCTCTGCATTCGCTGGATCTGTTTACAAAAGAACTTACCGCATTTTTAAATGATCTGCAGGATCGGGTGAACGACGAATAAATAATGGTTATGCTTTTGTCCTTGAGCCAGGAAATTCCCTTTTTTGCCATTAATTTATTTTTTTAATTGGCCTCCGATAAAACTTTTATGACGGAATCCCGTTACTTTATTTCGGCAATTTCATCTTATATAAAAGTTCGTTACAATAATTTTTAACCCCTGATGATAAACAATACAAACCGGGAGAATATCTACCGGGTAAACAGACATAGCAATCTCAAAGAAAAAACCGTTCAGAAATTCCTTACAGACCATGTTTATGCCGGCAAACCGGGCTGGAACAGTTTTTTAAAGATCTTCTTGTTAAGCCTGGGTGCAGGTTTTACTGTAGCAGGCATCGTCTTTTTCTTTGCCTATAATTGGGAAGACCTGCATAAGTTTGCCAAGCTGGGCCTGGCAGAAATGACATTTGTGGTTGCCTCGGCATGTATTTTTATTTCGAAATTCAATGAAACAACCAGGAGTATTATGCTCACCGTTGCATGTGTGCTGGTAGGTGTATTGTTTGCAGTATTTGGACAAATCTATCAGACAGGGGCAAATGCCTATGATTTCTTTCTGGGCTGGACGGTTTTTATTACGTTGTGTGTACTAATCTCGGATTTTGCACCGCTGTGGCTTATTTATATAGTACTGGTTAATACAACATTCTTTTTCTATTCTGAACAGGTTGCAAACCATTGGGAAGAACGCATGGTATTTCTTATCCATTTCTGTTTAAACACATCGGTATTGGCTGCTACAGTGTTGCTGCAGAAAATCAAAACCGAACTTCATATACCTTTATGGTTTACAAATGCAGTGGCATTTGCAGCTGCATTCTTTGCAACAGGAGGTTCAATCATTGAAGTAGTTGATTATGATGAAGGTGATTTATACATTGTGCTACTGTTTGTTTTATTGATATACGGCTTAGGTGTTTATTATGCACTCAACAAAAAAAGCATTTTTTACCTGGCGGTAATTGCTTTTAGTTCTATCATCATACTATCAGCTGTAATTATTAATGCAGGTAGTGGCGCTGAAACCTTTTTCTTTATCAGCATATTTATCATTGGTAGTGTTACCGGTGCGATAGGAGCATTACTTTTACTTCACAAAACCTGGTCACATGAATAAAGGAACATCTATATCAGAACTGATTAATCAGTTCAAGGAATCAGAAGGAGAATCATTTGAAATAAATGAACAGGCAATCATTACAGAAACTGTTGAACAAGCCGCCAATAAGACGACCTTAGCAATAACCGTTTTATCAATCTTCGGGGGTTTTTTAGCTACCCTGGCATTTCTTGGATTTTTGGGAATCGCAGGATTATATAACTCAGAAGCAGGGTTGATGATCTTTGGTATATTATTTGTTGCAGGTTCACTGGCGCTGAATAAATCTTATAATAAACCAATTATTGATACCATCTGCGTATCAACATTTGCCATCGGTTTCAGCATGATTGGTATGGCTATGGATAAACTGGATGTGGATGAAAACATCATTTGTCTGGTTCTGATGTTTGCAGCAGCTGGCGCACTTGCGATAAACCAGAGCTTTTTGCTTTCCCTGCTTTCCTTCGGAATTATATTTGGCGGTGTAGGCGTGCTCTTAAATCTGAACAATGCATTTTATTTGTCAACACACTTTTATTTATTATTTCTGACAATAGTACTTACGGTTGTTTCATTGCATGAAGCATTGCTGATCACCTGGCTGAGGAAGTTTTCAAAACTATACCAGCCGTTGTACCTGTCACTTGTTTGCTGTTTTATTGCAACCGCATTTATTATATCGGTGGAAAGACTTTCTTATACGCTAGACGTGCCACAACCCAATTATTCCTGGATCTCCTCTTCGGCAATCATCATCGGTATTGTTTATACCGTTTCAAAAATAATACTATTGTACCCGATCAAAGACAATATGGTTCAGAAGCTCCTTATCTATGCAGGGGTGGTGATTATATTGCTACCGACATTTTATGCACCGGCTATTTCAGGCGGCTTGCTGATCATACTGATCAGTTACCTGGTGAACAATAAAATTACTTTAGTAGCAGGAGTTCTTTCATTCATCTATGCCATCAGTCAGTATTATTACAACCTTGAATATACGCTGCTTACTAAATCTATTCTTTTGTTTGCCTCGGGCATACTGTTCCTGTTGGCGTATGTTGTATTTATCAGCAAAATAAAGTCCGATGAAAAAATATAAATGGTTGATCATAGCGGCCAACTTTATTGGCCTGTTGGTGTTTTTTAATTATTCCATCTTTAAGAAAGAAACGATTCTTACTGAAGGCAAACTTGCATTGTTTGAGCTGGCGCCTGTTGACCCACGCTCGCTCATGCAGGGCGATTACATGCGTTTGAGTTATGCTATCGCACGGGAGAGTGATACAGAAGAATTCAACCCTGGTGAATTGATTCTTAATCAAACGCAAACGGATGAATCTATTTCCAAGCGCGGGTATATTGTTGTGAAGCTTGATAGGCTTGGTGTAGCACAGAAAGTACGTTTACAGGAAGGCAAAACACCCTTGAATGAAGGAGAATACCTGGTAGTATATACCCGCACGAAATGGGATTTGAACATTGGCGCTGAATCTTATTTCTTTCAGGAAGGTGAAGCGGATAAATATGCCGAAGCAAAATACGGCGGACTGAAAATTGATGACAAAGGTAATAACGTACTGGAAGGCTTGTATGATGAAAACCGGAAAAGAATAGAGTAGTATATTAAACAACATAAAACAAAGCGCCCTTCCGATTCAATCAGAAGGGCGCTTTGTTTTATTGCACTACATCGTTATGATCCGCAGCTCCACGCGCCTGTTCAGCTTTCGTGTCTGCTCGCCGTCGTTGCTGGCTACCGGATATTTGCTGCCATAGCCAACACCTTTGATCCGGTCGGGGCTGATGCCTTTGTCCACCAAATATTTTTTCGCTGCATCCACACGTTTTTTCGAAAGATCAAGATTCTGCTTGGCACTACCAACATTATCTGTATGGCCCGACAATTCTATGACCATCGATGGATATTGATTCATCACGGTTACCAGCTGGTCCAGTCCTGCATAGGAAGAAGGAGATAGCTCGGCGCTGGTCCGTGCAAACAGCAGATTTTGCAGCAGAATGGTAGAGCCTGCTTTTAATTTAGACAACTGCACCATACGTGTAACATACAGTCGTTTTTGTTCGGCGTCGGTAACAACGAATGTGTCAATGCTCGGGTAATAATCCGGCAGGAATGTTTTCACAACAATACGCGAACTTACTTTTACATCTGCAGTATACATGCCGTCGCCCGAAGGAACCTGGTAGAAATTTTCGATCGTATACAAATCAATGATGCCGGGGATGGCTTTACTTGAAACCTTGTCAACCACTTCGATCATTACATTCAACTTTGGTTCGGCAGCAACTGCTTCTTCCTTGATCCTGGCAGCAACAGTTAAATCGTTCGCACATTTGTAAGGAGCACTTTGAAGTTTTGTAAATTCCCAGTAACCAAATTTTGTCGTATCGTTGTTTACACCCCAGGTACCGCTCATTTTCGTTCCTTCTTTGTTCATCACCAGTACGCACCAGCCTCTTTGTCCGTCATCGTTCTGTTTCCAGGTGAAGGTATATTTATTTCTATTCTGTTTTTTCAGATACATTTCTCCATTTGCCCATTTGTAGCAACCATAAATAATGCCGTCAGAAGTTTTATTGATGCTGACCCATTCAAAGTCGGTGTTCCAAACACCAACAGGCGAGGTCGCCGGGGTCGTGGGGTTCACAAGATCACCTATGGCTTCAAACTCCATCAGCTCGGTCCACTGCGGGTTGCCATGGTTTGATAAAATCGTAAGCTTGATCCAGCGCGCTTTAACAGGCATACAGTCAAAGGTATTGATGGTATCCTGCTTCAGGCTGTAGGTAGCGGGCGAAACAAAACCGGTTTTTGCGGAGGTAACAGAATATTCAACTTTAATATCTTTTGCGCTGATGAGTTTATATTCCTTCTGGCAACGGGTATTGAACACCAGTTTTTTGATGGCATAATCTTCGGAAAGTTCGAAGACAAAAACGTAAGGCGCTCTTGAAGCCGCTCCTGAACACCAGCCTGAGGTTTCTGATTCATCCTGCAGCGCATATACCGACCACGCATCGATTTTAGCGCTGAAAGCTGTAGGTGTAAAAAAAGTAGCGGGGCGCTGTACAATCCGGCAGCCGTTCTTTAACGCAAGGGCGTTGATTGATGCTGCATGACTTAACTGAATACCGAGCAGAAAAAAAATGAAGAGGCGTATGATGTTTTTGATCATAGGGAAGAAATTTGATTCTAAAGTAAAAAAAAAGAGCCGCATTTGCGACTCTTGGGAAAATACGTTTCAGCAGTTCTTATTTTAAAGAATCAATTGCTTTCAACACATGATCGTAATCCGGTTCTGCAGAGATTTCAGGCACCAGCTCTGTATAACGCACAACATTGTTCTGATCTACAACAATAATGGCGCGTGCCGAAAGACCTTTCAACGGACCTTCTAATATTTCAGTATTGTATTTCTGAACAAACTCAGACGTTCTGAAATCTGAACCGCTGGTTACGTTTGCAATGCCTTCAGTTTCGCAAAAACGTCTCATGGCAAAAGGAAGGTCTTTTGAAATTACAATGCCTTTTACACCATCGGCAGTAGCCAGCTTCTGGTTGAACTGTCTTGTTTCAAGTGCACAGGTGCTGGTATCCAGGCTTGGCACAGCAATGATCACTTTAATCGTGTTGCCTTGTCCGTAAAGCGTGCCTTCAGATAAGTCTGTTTTCACAAACGTGAAGTCAGGTGCTGTATTTCCGATGCCAGGTAAATCTCCTTTGATTGTTGTGGCATTTCCTTTTAATGTTACTTTTGTCATTGTATTTCGTACTAGTTAAATAAGTGGCACAAATAGTTGTTGGAAAGGTTCAATCCTCCGGTTCGTCCGGCTTTTGCCGGATGCACACCTCTTCAGACTTCGCCTTTATATCTCTAAGATATTCTAAATATCCGAGATCAAAAAAAGAAAGATGCTGCGGCACTCTCAAAATAGAGTTTGTTTTCACTTAGCGGTATGAGCAGGAAGACCAGGATTTTGTTCAATTCATTCAAATAGTCTTGCGTAAGGTTTCCGGTTTATGAAAATTCCCGTAAATTCCGACTCAAAACAGTTATTAATCAATAAATTAAGAATCTTTTTATGAAAATTAATCTCTTTATTCCGACACTCGCATTGGTTGGAATTACGTTTTTCGCATGCACCGAAACAAAAACAATTGAAATTTCGGAAGAGCAGGAAACAGCGGCAACAGTTGCTCCAATTGGCGATAGCGCGTACAGCTTGTCGTATGCAGGTTTAACAGCAGTGATTGATTTTAAAAACGGCGGCAGGCTTGAAGCGCTTTCGTTGAACGACAAAAATATTTTATCCGGCAAAAAAGTAAATCCCGGCAACTGGGGAACATCACTATGGCCGGCTCCGCAAAGTGCCTGGGGATGGCCGCCATCTCAGGAGCTTGACAACTTCGCCTATACCGTTGTTCAGGATTCAACAGAAATTATTCTGAAAAGTAAAAAAGACCCCAAGCAGTCGTTTGTTTTTACAAAGGCGTATAAAATCAATACAGCCGATACAACCCTGGTGGTAACATACACAATTTTGAATGACACAACAGTTGCCCAGAAGGTAGCAGCGTGGGAGATTTCAAGAGTGGCTCCGGGTGGTTTAACATTTTACCCAAGCGGCGACGAAGCAAAAAGAGGGCTATTAGCACCCCTGACAAAAGACAGCCTTGGCGCTACCTGGTACCAGCATAAGCCTGAAACGGTACCTACTACAGGCGCTCCGGGCTCAACGAAAGTGTTTGCCGATGGTAAAGAAGGCTGGTTGGCACAATTCTCAAACGGCTTGCTGCTGGTGAAATCTTTTGAAGATGTAGCTGCCGGCAAATATGCGCCGGAAGAGGGAGAAATTGAATTATATGCAAACCCAGACCACAGCTATATTGAAATTGAACAACAGGGAACATATGTAGAATTAAAAGCACACGAAGAGCTAAAATACATAGTTACCTATAAACTTGTGAAACTTCCTGAAACCTCATCCGTTAACATAAGTTATAAAGAGCTATTAGATTTAGCGCATTCGTCGCGCAAATAAAATAGAATTCAACTAATAGCTATGAATAAAATATTGGGGTTACAAGTCTTAGATGATTATACAACTATAGATGCAAAGCGCGATTTTATTGCGAGAGTAACAATTGCGCTTTGCTTTTTTATAAGTCTGGGATTTACCTCTGTTTTTTTTATTCAAAAAATTTACCCGTTGAATATCATCTTTTTATTCTTTACGGGAGTATATATTGTGGCAGCATCCATGTGCCTGATGAAAAATGCACTGGCGGCTAAAGTTGTTTTATACAGCTCTATGTTGGCGCAGGTTTTTTTCATGTCCATCGTATTGGGCAAATTTGTTGAGATCAAGGTATTTTACATTCCCATTGCTATTGTACCCTTACTGATCTTTTCAAAAAAGGAAAAATTTCCGATGTATGCTCTGCTCGTGCTGACAGCGATCAATATTATCATGATCAATGTGTTTGTGCAGCACAACATTTACCAGTCGGAGCAAATGTATGCCATCGAAACATACAGAAACATCAACAACGCATTTGACATAACATCCATGCTTTGTATGATCATATTGGCTTTCCTTTTTCTGCAGCTTACTGAAGCCGGAGAAATTCAACTGATCAAGGCAAACGAAGCACTGTCAAATCAAAAAGAAATAGAAAGGCAGAATAATTTCCTGTTAAAAAAATCTAAAGAAGACCAGGAACGAACAAATGTAATGAAGGATCATCTGTTCAGAATTATTTCGCATGACTTGCGCAGCCCCATTAATACCATACATGGGCTGACAGAAATTCTTCTGAATGTAAAACTGACAAACGAAGAAAGAATGCTTATTACCGAACAGCTTAAAAAATCAACAGACAGCACCAACCAAATGCTGGACAACCTGTTAAGCTGGTCGGCTTTTCAAATCAATAATTCTACGGCACCAATTATAGATAATATTCATATCAGGGATCTTGTAAAAGATATTTTCAAACAACTTGAAATTAAAGCAGCGCAAAAGAACATTCAACTGATTGAGAATATAGACAAAGATCTAACGGTGTATGGAGATTCAAACATGCTGGAGATTGTGATCCGGAACCTGATCTCGAATGCAATAAAATTCAGCTACAAAGATCAGGCAATCGGCATAGAGGCAGAGAAATCAGGAGACAAAATTATTTTCCGCATTAAAGACAATGGCATAGGTATGCCGAAGGATGTTTTAGCAAAACTATTTACCAACGACAAGACTGTGAGCAGGGAAGGGACCTTTAATGAAAAAGGTACGGGGATAGGGCTGCTCTTATGTAAGAATTTGCTTGACAACTGCGGCGGCACCATTGATGCTTCAAGTACTCCGAATCTGCAAACAGTATTTACCATTACACTGCCTGCGAATAATGCAGCAGCGGCTATACAAAGAGTACACCATGATCATTAAGTTTTTATACAAAGGAATCTCCCCGGATGCCGAGATCATGGAGGCGAAACGCATTTTCTTTGCGAATGTACTGGCAGCATTGTGCTTACTGGTTTCAGCATTAATGATCATACCGTATGTTTTATACGATGTTCATTTACTTGCCTGGATCTGCCTGTTTTATGCACCCGTATACCTGATGTGTTTTTATTACAACGCCCAGGGAAAAACAAAATTCGCCAAGACACTTCTCTTCTCAACCATAGCGTTAAATATTTTCACGCTGTCTTATGTATTCGGCAGCAAGATCAACATGTCAGTGTTTTATCTGCCCCTGATCGTGATCCTGTTTTTATTGTATGATAAAGATCAAAAATATGCTTTCCTGTTTTCGACTGTGATTGTTGCCGTAATATGCATTGCCGGTTTTGTCGTAAATAATTTTAAGATCGGATCGGTCATGGCATTTGACGATGAGAAAATATTTCTGATCAATTCTGCTTTCAATGGCATTGCATTGTTTGGTACGGTATTTCTAACCTATGTGTTTGTGATGTCTTCCGAACAAACGTTGAAATATCTTGCCAGTCGCAACGAAACACTGGCGAACGAACGTGATAAACTATATGAATCAACCATTCAGCTGAACAAAACAGCAAAAGAACAGGTAGATTTGAATGAGCTGAAGACAAAACTGATTTCAATTATTTCACATGACGTAAGGCAACCGGTAAATAATTTATTAAGCCTATCTGAAATGATGATCTGTTCAAAAATTTCTGAACAGGAAATAAAATTCTTAGGTGAAAAACTGAAAGAGTCTGCACTGCATGTGTACCAGATGCTCGACAACCTGCTTACCTGGTCCTATTCACAAATGAATGGGCTGCACCCGCAATTAACAACGTTCTTATTAAAAGAACATATTGATGGTGAAATTAAGAAAGCTGTTTACTCGCTTGAAAACAAAAAATTAATTGTTGAAGTGAATGTGCCAAACGATGTAAAAATTCTGTTTGATCACGTCATGTTTGAAATCGTTTTCAGAAACATATTAAATAATGCTGTAAAATTTTCTCCGGAAGGCGGCAGTATTAAAATTTTTGCTGAAATAAAATGCAACACGGTGAACCTGTCTATCCGCGATAGTGGAATTGGTATCCCTGACCAGATCAAGGATAAATTATTTTCGAATGATCTTTCCAAGAGCCGTATAGGTACAAATAATGAGAAAGGTACCGGTATCGGACTGATGCTTTGCAAACAATTGCTTGAAGCAAACAATGCGGATGTTGCAGTAAAATCAAACTCTGACAAGGGTACAACCTTCGTGCTGATATTACCGTGTGCGTAATCATTCCGGTTGTCGAAGAATATTTTCTGTTATCATGTGGCAGCCACAACCTCAATAAGCACTTCGTAAAAATCTCGCCGCACCATTTTTGATTTGAGCCAGGCATAGAAAGTCATGGCCTGCAAATCTTCTTCCTCGTGTGGTAAAAAGGTAAAGGTATTATCAACCAGCTCAGCAAACGATTTGGTCGATACAATCGCCGGATCCTGAATGATCTTTTTAAACAAACGGATAAAATGCAGCGCCCGCTTATGCGGGTCGCGATCCATGTATGCTTTAAAGTTCTGCTCTACAAATTTTATTTTTTCCAACGCAAGTTCTGTATGTTCAAGTTCAAATAAATTAATGGCTTCCAACAACAGTTTTTTAAGCACCCATTCCTGTCCCATGATTTTTACAAACCAGGAGTCTGTATGTTGCAAGTTTCTGAACGTGCGCTGCGTACGACTGTAGTTCTTCGAATAAAAATAATTCAAACCTAGGTTGATAAGCGCATTGAAGTATTGCTCATTACTACGTTGGATATGCTTTTCCTGCAGCAGCTTTTCAATAATTGCTATGGCCTTGTCTGAAGCATACGTGTAGGAATACACGGCAGCCTGCAGTAGTGCATACTTATATTCATACTTTTTAAAATCAGATTTTTTATAATCAAGCATGCATTGATACATGTTATCCAGGTAGATACGGGCAAGATCAAATTTTTTATTCCGGTAACAGGTATGCGCAATCATGTATAAAAAATGAATGCGGATTGCATTGTTCTCTTTTTTGAACACCCCACTGTGCAACAATTTTGAATACGCATCGATGATGTATTTTTCGAATGTATAAAACTCTTTCTTTTCTAAAACGATTGAACGCGCTATACATACCTGGCTATAGATCACATGCAGCGACTGTACAGACGGAGAGTTGGGCAGGAAACGGTTATTGAGATTTTGAATGAAGGCGCTGAAATCGAGGTTCACACCTTTACGCAGACGCTGGTTTAATTCGTGGCGCGCCACCTGCCGGATGATCTGCAGCTGAGACTCCTCATGTCGCACATGCACCAACGCTTCATAGCGCACCAGCATCTCGTTCATATCCAACGCATACTCACTATTCCCTTCTTCAATTGCCAGCTGATAGAGGCTGATCTCAAGATCGAGCAGGTTATTTTTATTAGCCAGCCGAAGTCCTTTTTTCAAATAGTGCCAGGCAATTTCCTCCTGGCGGTTTTTAAATAAATGAAGACAAATGGAATGGTAGGAAGAGAACTCAACGCGCTCATCATTCAGAATGGTTTGTGTATGTATAAACTGAGCCAGCGTTTTGAAAAGCCGTTTGCGGGTAGCGTGATATGCAACGATGTTTGCATCACCGGGATAAATTTTTTCAAGTACGTCGGTGTTGGTTTCACCGCTGCTTACTTCCAGCAACTCAAACAACTGGAGATCTTTCCGCTGTTCAATTTCCTTTTTGTTCTGAACGAATTGCTTAAAAAGAGCAGCATCTTCTTTACTCAATGTGCTGATGATTCCGCCAATTTTATCCATAAGTAAAAGTCTGTTATTTTATAAAAATAGCTAAAAATTAGCCATTTGGACTATTATTTTATGAAGCTAAAAGTCCTTTTTCAGAAAAAATCCCTTTTCAACCCTGGGTGGCATGTGTTTTTTTTGAATCTGTAAAAGCATTTGCTCCTATGAAAACACACAAAATAAATATTGAAATCCTGCTGGCGGGAATTACATTCACCGCCGTAGTTTTAGTCTTTAATCTTGTACCCGCAATCCCGCAGGACCTGCATTACCATGCCTTTGCCAATGAACAGACCATTGCTTCCATCCCTAATTTTTATAACGTTATTTCCAATGCGGGCTTTATTCTATGCGGTCTCTGGGGACTAAGCCTGCTGAAGAAAAAACAGCTGAGTCCAATGGCGCTGCTCATGTTTATCTGCATGATACTTACGGGTTTGGGTTCGGCGTATTACCACCATGAACCTAATAACGAAACGCTGCTGTGGGATCGACTTCCCATGACCCTGGTCTTTACTTCTTTTTTTGCAGAGATCTATGCCCGGTACTTCGGTATCAAACAGGCAGTCCCTGTATGGATCGGGGCTCTTGTAACAGGAGTGGTTTCAGTACTTTACTGGCAGTATACAGAATTGCATGGCTGCGGCGACCTGCGCCTGTATGCATTGGTGCAATTTTTACCGATACTGCTGATTGTTGTGATTTGTTTTAGCCATGGCAAGATAAACACCTATATGCATGCACCGCTTGCAATTATATTTATATGTTACCTTGGCGCAAAGTTTTTTGAGCACCATGACCATGCCGTTTTTGCTGAGACTCAGTGGATAAGCGGTCATCCGATCAAACATGTGCTCGCATCCATTGCTACCGCTGGTATCGTATGGATGGTTAAAAGAATTCCCCAAACAGAAGTGGTTATAATCCGGTACTGATTTTAAGTATAAATACATATGTAATTTATGTAACAATAGTATAAAATGATGTAAAGCATTTAAACGCCAAACCGCCCACTTTTACAGTACCCTAAAGACTAAAAATCATACTACGGAAAGGTGATTGAAGTTGAAACAAATGTACCTATCAAAAGTGAGCAGTTATGAGAAAGTTGAGAAACAAAAGCATCGAAAATGAGCAAGAAGTATTGACGTCGTTTTTTCCTAAAAAAACAACCAAACGTACTGCTGTGCGCGCCATGAGTCCTGCCGTTTTTTCACAGACAGGCAGCGCAGTAGCAACCTATGAGACGGTACCAGCTGCTCATAAAGTTTCAACAGAATATCCGGCTAAAGCCAAACAATCCTTTTCGGAATATAATTTAACTCTGATCAAAACCTGTACCACTGATTTTGGCGTAAAGCAAAATCATGAAGGTGAAAACATTAATATCTATTCACTGGATGATAATGCCATGGCATTGATCATTATGTGTGAACACTATGAATTGACAAGAGAAAAGTCTGATCTTGAACTGATCGACATCTATTTAAAATTCATGCAGTATTGCCTGCAGCCAAATGGATATTTTTTCAAATACGTAGATATTGACAAACGATTTACGCAGGAAAATAAAAGTGTAAACCTGGCTGACACTACCGGATGTGCGATCTGTGCATTGGGCTATCTGATCTCCAAAAAGAATATTCTTCCGTTGCATCTGGTTGAACAGGCTGAAGCAATGTACCAGGAAGCATTGCTTGGCGTAAAGAAGATCCATTCTCTAAACGCGATCGCATATACAATCAAAGGTTTATATTACTTCAATACGAAGAATGAAACCATAGAAGGCGTTTGGCTGATCAAGCAATTTGCAAACACATTGGTGCAGGCATTCCGCGATGTAGAAAATGAAAACTGGAAATGGTTCCAGAGCAATGTAGCTATTGAAAGCAGCCTTATTTCAGAAGCATTGCTATGTGCATGGCTAACAACTGGAGAACCGGTTTACAGAGAAATATCAAAAAAATCGTTTGATTTTCTGCTATCAAAAATCTTCAGCACAGAAGAGACAACGGCATATCTGGAAGAATGCATGTTTGAAAGAAAAAAGTCATTGCAAATTAACACGCTGATTTTTTCTTTGAATACATTCTATAAAGTGTTCAAGGATGAATCATATGTAACCAAAACAAAAAGAGCCCTGGAGTGGCTGCAGTGGAACAAGATGATGCAGTTTTAATCATTCTTGCTTAAAAATCATTCAACTACCATTAACATTTAGAATATGAAAAACGCTGGAATTTTTGTGATCGTGATCGGAGCACTTATGATTATTTATACAGGCTTTAATATTATTACAAAAGAAAAAGTTGTGGATGCTGGTCCGATAGAAATTAGTAAAGAAAAGAATCACCCCGTGCAATGGTCCCCGATTGTTGGCGTTGTTCTTGTTGTAGGCGGCATTGCCTTATTGGTTTTAAATAAGAAGAATTAGAATTATCTCTTGATAAATTATTGCCGCTGTATGGTTCATGCAGCGGCAATCCTATTATATATTTCCCCAAAAAACATTATATTTAGACAAATGAAGCTTTATTTAAAATTTGATATAAATGCAGTTTGTAGAAAAGTATTGCAGGAGCAACTGGAATCGTTGAACCTGAATTATTCAATACTGGGCTTTGGTGAAGTAGAAATAAACAACGATCCCAATTCAGAAACAATCAAAGCATTATATCAGCAATTGAATGAATACGGAGTTTCAGTAGTTGAAAGCCATAAAAGCGTATTGGTGCAAAAGATCAAAGATGCGATCGTTGAAATGGTTTATTCCGATGAAAAGTTGTCTAATGCCAAAACATCTGCTTACCTGGCTGACAAAATCGGACAGAGTTATGGCTACATTTCAAATCTATTCTCTGATGTGACGTATACCTCCATTGCCAATTTCATTATCCTGCAAAAGGTTGAACGCGCCAAGCAATTGATCCTTACCAATGAATTGACAATAACAGAGATCGCCTGGAAATTGAATTACAGCAGTGTGGCACACTTCAGCAATCAGTTCAAAAGTGCTACCGGACTTACCCCAAGCGCGTTCCAGCGAATTATTGACAAGCGCAAAAACGCTCACCTGAATAAAAGGGCATAATTGCTTAACAGGAACCAACATGAACTGTTTATAATTATATATAACCCCTAAATAATAATTTAAGATGCAGAATGAAATAATCCGTGTGATGCTTGCTGACGATGATGAAGACGATAGACTTTTTTTCACGGAAGCATTTCAGGAAATTAAAATTAAAACCACCGTTACAACGTTGAATAATGGCATCGAACTTATGAATTACCTCAATAAGGAAGATGCTGTTTTGCCACACGTGCTTTTCCTGGATTTGAACATGCCCGGCAAAACCGGACTGGACTGTCTGCGGGAAATAAAATCTATAGACCGTTTAAAAAATATTGCTATTGCTATTTACTCAACATCCGCTTCAGATGAAGACATTGAAGATACATTTGTTGAAGGCGCAAACGTGTATATTAAAAAACCTCACGAATTTTCAACATTAAAAAATGTGCTTTCAGATGTAATTACACTGAACTGGCAATATCATACAAGCGGCTTAAACCGAGATAATTTCCTGTTGAGCATCTAACACACCATGAATATCAATTCCATATTCAACAAATCCATTCTTCTTAAATGTATTTTTGCGGGGTCGTTATTCATACTCATTTTCATTTCAACATTTTTATACAAACATTCTCAAAGTCTTGTCGACACAAGTAAGTTGCTGGTGCATTCGCACCGCGTTAATCTTGAACTCGAACAATTGAACTCGTTTCTGAAAGATGCTGAAATAAATCAGACATCGTATTTTGTTTCGCGGGATACTGTCTTTCTAACTGCTTTTAATGATTCACGTAAAAGAGTAAGTGAATCAATCAGTACCCTGCAGGTTCTTACGCAAGACAACCTCAAACAGCAGAATAATCTCGACTCGCTGATCCGCCTGATAAAAATCAGGTACAATATACTTTTCGAAAACTCCATCAATTTAAATGATTCGGTACAGGTAAGCGGCAAACGGTTTAATCAAAGCCTGCTGGAAGGAAAGCAGGTCATGCAGGCCATTCGTAACCAGATCAATGACATGATCCAGCTGGAAAATATTTACTTGCTCGAACGCCAGGAACGCTATGAGCATGAGACATTTTTAACACCCATGTACTCACTTTTATTATTGTTGTTCTCATTGGTTGTCTTTGTGTTCTCTTATTATAAAATAAATAAGGATTTTGAATCGCTGAAGAAATCAAACCACATTCTGAAGATTGCTACTGAAAGCATGAGACACGCAGAAGAGATCGGCGGCTTCAGCAGCTGGCAATGGGATCTGGGATCAAACACCTTAACGTTTTCAGACAACCAATACCGCTTGCTGGGGCTGGAACCTAATGCATTTGCACCAAGCATACAGTCGTTTGCCGAGTTTGTACATCCGGAAGATAAACACATTCTTCTGAACGGAGAAAACCTTGCTTTGCATGAGCATACATCTTCGGTAGCTTTTTTCAGAGTTATCCGCAAAGACGGCAACATTCGCTATTTAAAATCCATGGGTAAAATCCTTACGGATGCCGCAGGCAATAAAATTCTGATCGGCATTAATAACGACATCACCGAAGAATACCTGATCAGTAAGGCGCTGGAAGATCGTAATAAAGAACTGGAAAAAAGTAACAAGGAACTTGCTTCCTTTAACCACGTGGCCAGTCATGATTTGCAGGAACCACTGCGCAAGATTCAGACATTTATTTCGCGCATCAATGAAAAGGAAATTCATACCTTATCCGAACAGGGCAAAGATTACCTGCAGCGGATACAGGTGTCGGCAAAACGCATGCGCGTGCTGATTGATGATTTGCTGCTGTTTTCAAGAACCAACAAAGTTGAAAAAATATTTGAGCTCACCAGTCTGGATCATTTGCTGGAACAAGCCATGCAGGAGCTTACACAGCAGATTGAAGAGACACGTGCGGAAATAAGTTCAGATCAGTTACCTATTGTTGAAGTGATTCCATTCCAGATTCAGCAGCTGTTCATCAATTTAATTGCAAATTCTTTGAAATACTGTAAGCCTGGTGTTACACCAGTCATTGCTATTAAAAGCACCATCGTTGATTCAGCCGAATACAGCAATCTGATAAAAGAAAAAAACAGAAAGTATTATAAAATCTCGCTAACAGACAACGGATTGGGTTTTGAAAAGCAATACGAAGAAGCCATTTTTACTTTATTCTATCGTCTGCACAACAATTCAGATTATCCCGGCACGGGCATTGGTTTGGCCATCTGCAAAAAAATTGTAGAAAACCACGAAGGTTACATCAATGCCGAAAGTGAACCCGGCATTGGTACAACATTCAGCATTTTTCTTCCTGTAAAATAGTGCATATCTGCCTGAGTATAAAACTGTAAATGTTTCACCGGATTGTGTAACATGCTACGGTGGTACACATACTATTTTTGCATGGTACAAGAGATACTTGCAGGATATGGTAACAAAATTTCAAAACTATACACCCTCAAAACAAATACTTTTTTTAACAGCATTTGTTTTTACCTTGTTATTCCTGTTTTCAACGTATTCCTGCAGCGTTTCAAAATCAAATGAAACGAAGCCCATCGTTTATCAATTAAACGAGTCGAAGTTTGAGGAAAGCAATGACAGAAGAAATGCAGCATTCATCGTAGCTGCGGCAGAGATTTATCTGCATGAAATACGTTTGGCACAATTGGCACAGGCTAAAGCACACCAGATTGATGTTAGAGAACTTGGCAGAATAAACGAGGCATATAATACACATGAACTTATTACATTGATCAGACTGGCTAAAGCCAAGTCTATTTCAATACCTACTTCTCCGAATGAAATAAACGAAAGAGTATTTGCGTTGCTTGCGAATCAATGTGTGAATTCGTTTGACAAAAGTTATTGTGACATGATGGTGAAGAATCAAAAAAGATCTATAGATTTTTTCGAAACCATTGCTGCAGAGGCAACTGACGAAGATATAAAAACATGGGCAATACAGGCTCAGGCTGGCATTAGCAAACAACTCTCGTATGCTACAGTTTGCCGGAAGCATTGTAGGACAAGAACAGCTTTTTAGTATGGAAGCGTTGAATAAACTACCGGCTGTCTGGAAATTGATTCTTTGTATTCTTCTTTGTGAAGCAACAGGTTTTGTCAGCAGCTTGTTTTCAGAGGTACGTACAAATGTCTGGTTTGAATTTCTTGACAAACCCGATTGGTTTCCGCCCTACTTTTTGTTCGGGTTGGTGTGGTCTGTGTTGTATATGCTCATGGGTATTTCATTATGGCTGGTGTGGCGTTCACAAAAAGAAAGGGAAGAAAAAACAGCTGCCATACAATTCTTCTTCATACAGTTATTACTGAATTTCTGGTGGTCCATTATTTTCTTTCGTTTCCAATCAACATTCTTTGCATTGGTAGACATTGTATTACTCTTATTATGCATAGTCCTTACCATGCAGGCGTTTTTTAAAATTTCCAGAAGTGCAGGTTACCTGCTGATACCATATATACTGTGGGTAGGCTTTGCAACAGCCTTGAACATGAACATCTGGATTTTAAATAAATAACGAAAGAATCAATTCTGTTATTAATTTATTTTAATTCATAATTCATAATTCATAATTCATAATTCATAATTCATAATTCATAATTCATAATTCATAATTCATTTTAATATGCTAAGGTATTTAAAAGAATTTCCCTCATTATTAAAAACAACATTTAAAGAATGGAACGCGAAAGATCCGTTCCGGCAAAGCGCAGTGATTGCATACTATGCCATCTTCAGCATTCCAGGGCTGCTGGTTCTTATTGTAGCCATTACAGGATATTTTTTTACAAAAGATGCCGTTAGCCAAAATATACTGAATCAGATAACGGAAACATTTGGCGCAACCGTTGCCCAACAGACAAAATTAATATTGCTGAATGCCGGAAAAACAAAAGAAACAATTTTAGGCTCTATCATTGGCGTGGGTATATTACTCGTAGGTGCATCAGGCGTTTTTGTAGCGCTTCAAAAAACGTTAAATGAAATCTGGAAAGTAAAAGCTGCGGACCAGAAAGGAATTATGGTTATGCTTAAAAACAGATTGTTTTCCTTTGGACTCATCCTGGCGATTGCCTTTCTGTTATTGATATCGTTGGTTGTATCTACAGCACTGGCTGCTATTGGCGAATGGATCCGTATGGATACATCAGAAGTGTTTGTTGTATTATTTAACTGTATCAATTTTGTTGTTTCGCTGATCATCATTTCATTTCTGTTTGCATTGATATTTAAAATACTTCCCGATGCAGAAATAAAATGGAAGCATGTATGGCTGGGTTCTATTCTTACGGGCTTATTATTTACGATAGGCAAAACAGCACTGGCATTTTATTTCGGAAAGGCAACACCTGAGTCTGCTTATGGCGCCGGCGGTTCCATTGTATTATTATTGCTATGGGTTTCGTATTCATCTATGATCTTATTTTTTGGCGCAGAGTTTACGTACACGTTTACAACGAAATATTTTTCGAAACCACACCCTACAGAGATTGGAACCAAACAGCACGGGAAATAAAATTTCAGAAACTACATATACGTTATAACATTCATAGAATGGCCCGTCAATACTGTATTGACGGGCCATTCTTATGTATAGGTGTAACATTATGTAAACCAAAAGTCAGTGGAAATGATACAACAGATTGATAATTTTTTGTAATAATAAGCATCATGATCAGATGCACATTTGTAATGTTAATTAACAAAAACAACAAGCTATATAAAACCATTTAAAACCATAATTAAAATTTTATCATTATGAAAACAACTAAAACAAAAGCATCTGTAATCAATGCTATTTTTCTTTCAGCAGTAATTTTTGGAACTGTATCATGCGGAAACCATGAAGACAAAACAGAAGACCATTCAATGCATGCCGAATCAAAAACAGAAGAAGTTGCCAAAGAGCAGAATGATGCAAAGTTTGACGACAATAAAGACGAGAAAAATGCAAAGTTTTTGGTGAAAGCAACAGAAATCAATTTAGAGGAAATTTCTCTTGGCAAACTTGCTGAAGAAAAAAGTACAAATGCAGACGTAAAAGAGCTTGCTAAAATGATGGTAACCGCTCACAAAAAAGGCTTGGAAGAAGTTAAAGCGCTTGCAGCTAAAAAGAATATCTCTGTTCCGACAGAAGATACGCAGGATGTACTTGATGCACACAAGAAGCTAAGCGAAAAAACAGAGCAGAAAGACTTCAACAAAGCGTATGTAGATAAAATGGTAGATGGCCATAAAAACGCTGTTGAATTGTTTGAAAAAGAATCAACCGAATCCAGCGATGCAGATATCAGAGCATTGGCAACTTCGATGTTACCTGAGTTAAGAAAGCACCTGGATCACTCAATCGCGGTTCAAAAGAAACTTGAAAACAAATAAACGAAACCGCTTGCTGACATGCAGAACCTAAGTGATACAAGGTTTGCCTCTCTGTAAGTTCAACTGAATAATATAAACTCTAAATATATACAACTATGGGAAATTTATTGTACATCATCGCAGTCGTATTGGTTCTGTTCTGGGCAATCGGATTCTTCGCATACACTGCGGGTGGTATCATCCACATCTTGTTGGTTCTTGCCATCATTGCTGTTCTGATCCGCGTTATTCAAGGGAATAAAGCTGTCTGAAAATTTAATGAAAATCAATTTATTAATCTTAAACAATTACAACTATGAGTTCAAGTAAAGTATTATTAGGAGTATTGGCAGGTATTGCCGCTGGTGCATTGGTAGGTACATTATTAGCACCGGATAAAGGTTCTGAAACAAGAAAGAAAATCCTTGATAAAGGTGAAGATTACCTTAGCGAAATCAAAGATCAATTTGATGATCTGTTAGCTTCTTTAAAAAGCAAATTCGAAGAAAAATCTGACGAAGTAGTATCTAAAGGAAAATCGAAGTATAACGAAGCTAAAAACGAATTCAAAAATTCAATGGCTGAATTATAATTAAATTTTTCTTTTAATAAAGCATACCACTATGGAAAACAATGCATCACCAATAACAAAGCTTATTGAAAAAGCTGAAGATTATGTTAAGACTACACTACTGCTGTACCGCCTGACAGCAATTCGAAAATCGGCTGACGTTATCGCAGGCATTACCATTAAGCTGTTATTGTTGTTGGTGATTGCATTTTTTCTTCTGATGCTAAGCATCGGAACATCTTTGTGGATAGGAGATCTACTAGGTAAGGCTTATTACGGCTTTTTCATTGTAACACTTTTCTATCTGCTTGCTTTTATTGTACTCTATATCTTCAGAATACCATTGATCGCAACTCCAACAAGGAATGCGGTTGTTATTGAAATGCTTAAAAAAGATTCCCATGAAGAATGAATATGAAAATCTGAAGGAAGCAATTGCCTTGCTTAAGAAAAAGAAACGCATTGAGCGTAATCTTTTGACTGAATACATTCATGATGTGCAGGAATCGTTAAAGCCTATGAACCTGATTAAAGGCTTGTTTAACCAACCTCACAACTCCGGTTCATTGGTTGATGCGCTTATTGGAATGGGCACAGGATATTTATCTAAAAAAGTATTTGTGGGCGGATCACACAATATCTTTAAAAAAGGTCTGGGTGTGTTGGTGCAAATGGGAGTCGAAAAATTTACCGCAGGAAATACGGATTCCATAAAAGAATTTGGCACAAAAATTTTTAAAACCTTTTTTAATAAAAAGCCAAACGAAGAAACAGAAGCTACGCCTGGTCTTGCATAGAATTTTCACAAATACTATAGATATATTTTACCCTAAATTATTTAAACAATGAAAAGCATATTTATTGTTATTGCTTCCGTAGCGATACTCTTTTCAGGATTGACTTCCTGTACCTCTAACAGGAAAATGCAGTCGTCTACACCAACGACAGGAACCGGCGAAAACAAAACAACTACCGTTGTTGTTATACCTGAAGAGAACAAAACTACCAACAAAACTACAGAAACAGCTAAACTGCCACCGGCAAGCGTTGAAGAGACTTTCAAACGCGAACATATGAATGCACGGGAAGCTACCTGGGCGAAGCAGGATATTACTGAAGAAACACATTATATTGTGGTGTACTCTGAAGACAATAAGAAGAATTCGATTATTTATTCAAAAGGAGGCTCTATAATTGAAGAACGCCATCAGATCAATGTTGACCAGCTTCCGCAGAATATATACAATACTATAAAAACAAAATATCCCAACTACGATATTGTTTCGGCAGCTACTTATAAGAATATCATGAAGGAGGGCTCGTATGTAGCTGTGGTAAAACCGCAGGCAAATCAAACAGACATGAAAGAAGTAGAGCTGATTATTAAAGAAGATGGAAACTTTGTAGATAATCAGAATAAATAAACCTAATCAGCATATACAGGACATTGCAAAAAATAGTAGTGTCCTTTTTTTTGATACGAACACCTCCACAATATTCTGGGAAATTGTAGCTCTGGAGTCACTGAAGCCACTTTACCAGTAATAGTTACAATAAAAACAGGATTGGATGTAAAATGTAAGCACCCTATTTAGGATATTTTTGCTTATGAATTTTGATAAGTCCCCCGTGACATATCAGATTACAAATTAAAACTTTACAGCTATGAAATATATACAATCAATGATCGTCCTGGCGGCTATCGTTTTTTGTCTGGGTACAGCAGTTTCGAGCTGCATGGATTCAGACAGAAAGGTCGATGATGTGAATGAGAATGTAAAAGCAGCAAAGGAAAAATTTGAAGAAAATAAACAGGAGCTTACTCAGCAAATAGAAGATTTTAAGCTTAAGCTCAACAACAAATATGAATACAATAAGACAGAACTTATAAAATTTAAAAACGACAAAAAAAGAATGGCTGAAGCTTCATACAGAGCAAGAGTAGCAGAGCTTGAGTTTCAAAATGAACGCATGAAAGCGAAACTTGATTCTGCACAGACCAATGCGGCCATTGAATGGGAGAGTTTTAAAAAAGACTTAGACCATGAAATGGATGATCTTGAAAAATCAGTAAGAGAATTCGAACAAAAATTATAAAATACTTGAACCATGAACGGATTCATTTACATCGTGTTGGGAGTAATACTCCTTGCACATATTTTCTTCGGCTGAGCAAGCGTATCACGAGACCAGATTATTTACGCATATCGGAAATGATCTGTCCATTTATATATATAATCAATTAAACTACTATCACTTTAACTAAACATTATCATGGGAAATCTACTTTATTTTATCGCAGTTATTCTGGTTATTTTTTGGGCAATTGGCTTTTTAGGCTATCATGCCGGCGGCATTATTCACATTTTGCTGGTGATTGCCATCATAGCGGTATTGCTTCGTATAATCCGAAATTAAATTATTTAAAATTTGATATGTTGCAAGGGTAGTGCTGCAGTTGGAGGCAGCACTACCCATTTTTTATTGTATGCAGATTTGCTGGTTTGCAGCGAATTTTTCTTAAAATCACAGCATGAAAAATTTCCCGGATCTTTTTATATTTCTTATTCAGCTACCGGGTTTTCCCAATCGGCAGTATTAGACAGCGTTGTTTTTGATAATACGTTTAGCTTTAGGAATGGTATTTAAACTTCTTCCGTCGAGCTGCGGTATAACTGCTTCCGATACTGTACTTTTGAACTGAATAGTCTGACCGATAAGGTTTCGGCAACCAATTTGTATTATGTAAGCAGTCAGGATATCAAGCACAATTTGAAGACAATTTCTTTGCAATGTGCGTGAAGGGATTCTGTATATTATTCCATCACAACTATTTTTCACCGGTGTTTCAGCGAGGCTCGCTCTGCACATTCATCTTAAAGAAATACAAACCAGCACTTACTATCCGCCTGATTCATTCTTTCATACACCTGGAGTGGCTGGCCCTACCATGAATAGTGCTACGCCTGTGATAACAAGCCGTACAACAACAATCATCTATTTTATGGATTTTTAATCAGGAATTATTGAAAAAGTTAAAAAGGAAAATCTTGGTCCCATTATGAAGCGTGATGCGGGGCTGTATGAGCGTTTCAAAAAGATCAAAGCAGATTCGAAAAATAAAAAATCATACCCATATATTTCGCAGTATAATGCCCGGAATCCATTTTATATAATACAGTTTAACGTTGAAACAGAAAGCCCAGGACAGTAAAGAGGCATTTTTGTGCATACAATTATTTTAATGAACTTAATGGTTCTGGAACTGTGTTTAAATAGTATTGATGAATAAAAAAAAACACGTAGCTTTGCTATAACATTTGTACTCAACCCCATATATCAAGTGAAAAATAGATTCATTCTTTTTCTTATTGCAGCGGCACTTTTATTTTCCTGCTCAAACCACCACCAGGCAGTAGCTGCCGGCCAACCGAATGCGGAAGTTAAAAAGCTTTCAGCGACAGAATTTTCTGATAAAATCAAACAATTACCTGATGCAATAATTGTTGATGTTCGCACAGAAGAAGAATATAAGCAGGGGCACATAACCGGTGCGAAAAATATCGACTGGAATGAGTCTGAATTTGAAACACAGATTGCAAAGCTTGATAAAACCAAGCCGGTGCTGGTGTACTGCTTAAGCGGCTCCAGAAGCAGCAATGCAACTTCGTACATGGCGAAGAACGGGTTTAAAGAAATATATGAACTGGATGGCGGCATGATGAAATGGCGTGCGGCCAATCTTGTTGAAGTAGCAGACACAGTGACAGAACAGTCTTCTGCGAAAGGTATGACGATTGAAGAGTACGAAGCATTATTGAAAACAGATAAATACGTACTGGTTGATTTTCATGCACCGTGGTGTGGCTATTGTAAAATGATGGAACCATCATTGGATGATATTGCTGCAACTATGGCTGATAAAGTGGTGGTGGTGCGTATCGATACAGATCAGAATGAAGATGTAGCAAAACATTTTGAAATTGAATCGCTACCGGTTATCATGCTATACAAAAATCAACAGCTGGTAAAAAAGGAAGTCGGGTATCAAACCAAAAAACAATTACTCAAACTGCTTGAATAATTTTAAACCCCCTCTTAGAGGGGATTTTCTTTTAATATCGCTACAACATTCAACTTCTTGTAGATTCATTACTTGAACAAAAAGCCTGAATGAATTTTTAAAATAGCTGGCAACTACTAACAGTTCTGCCTACTTTTGCCAGGATTAAAAAGCAGCATGCAAAACGAATTCAAGGCATTATTAAAAGACACAGTAAAGTCTGCCGTAGGTTTATATAAAATCATGATCCCGATTTCAATTGCGGTTAAGCTATTGCAATATTTCGGTTTCATTTCATGGATAGGAGCAGCACTTGCTCCGGTTATGCAGTTAGCAGGATTACCGGGCTCCTGCGGCATTGTGTGGGCAACCACCATGGTTACCAACATCTACGGCGGCATGATGGCTTTTTATTCGCTCGATCTTTCTTCGGTTTTATCAACGGCGCAGGTTTCCATCTTATGCAGCTTAATGTTGATGGCGCATGCCTTGCCTATTGAACTGCAGATTGCCCGCAAGGCAGGCTGTCGCTTGTGGCTGATGTTCCTGGTTCGGTTTGGCTTTGGAATTGTTACTGGTATCCTGATGAATTATTTCTTAGACACCGCACATCTGTTTCAGGAGCCCAACAGCGTTCAATGGAAACCACCGGTGCTGGAAGATCCTACATTGATGCAATGGATATTGGGCGAGATAAAAAAATACATCATTGTGTTTTTTGTTGTAATGGCACTGATGGCTGTTATGCGGATCTTAAAAAAATCAGGAGCACTGGATAAATTCAGCGAAGGGTTAAAGCCTGTATTGGGCGTGCTGGGCATCAACAAAGAAGTGATTCCTATGACTGTGATCGGTCTGAGTCTTGGTATCTTATACGGCGGAGCCTTGATCATTAAAGAAACTGAAGAGAAAAAAATTCCCAAGCTGGATGTATTCTATGCATTTGTGTTGATGGGTTTGTGCCATAGCCTGATCGAAGATTCATTGCTGATGATCTCAATGGGTGCAGACTGGACAATGATCTTTATTTTCAGAATGTTGTTTGCGTTGCTCACTACCTGGTTGATTGTAAAAGTGACCAAACTTTTTGATGCTCGCACAATCGAAAGAATTGCGATCAGGTCAACGGATAAAATGGAAGCGAATGCTTAATTAGAAACGTATACCTGCATTGAAGCCCAACCAGTAAGCGTTGTAAATGGTTCTGCCATCCTGGCCGGCAATGTTGTGTTCGTAAAGGATACTTCTTTTAGGAATCATCTGAGAACCTATGGAACCACTGGCGTTGATGTAATTAGAGAATGTAGTATTTAATGTTGGTCCGGCAAAGACAGACAAGCGCTTGGTCAGATTCAGCGCCAGCAGCACTCTTGTTTGTAATTGCTCATTCAGGGCATTGGTGAAACCTTCATTTTCATTCAGGTGCATCCAGGTAACATCAATGGTAATGGTTGATTGCTTGCTGAGCTGTACGGTGGAGCCCAGGCCGTAGCCGAAGGTCCAGCGGTAGTAGCTGGAATTAAAATTGCCGCCGAACTGAAAAATATTATAAAGACTTTTTACACCGGATTTGATCATGATATTAAACGGTGTCGTTTCCGAATAATAAGCTTCAATTCTTCCGTATCCGTTTTTACATATAGAAAGCAACCCAAAAGGCAGACCGTTGATGGTGTCACACACGTTGATCAAACCAAATTGAAAGCCTTTTACTTTGTGCGCATTATTGATCAGGCCAATTTGTCCGCCGTTAATTTCTCCGTTGTGCTGGTTTACCACAAATGCAGCCTGTACACCATCCAGCCTCTCCGAACCTACATTTACAACTCCTGCAGCCTGTACGCCCGCCATGGCACCATTGGCCACGTTTACTACACCTGCAAACTGGCCGCCAATTACTTCCTGGTTGCTGATATTTACAAGGCCTGCAAATTGTGCGCCCCGCACATATTCGCCGCAGGCATTGACTAAACCTGCAACCTGTACACCCTGTACTTCCTTACGTACAATATTGGCCAGAAAGCCTACTTCCGCTTTTGAAACAGCACCGTTGTAGCCAAATAGAAAATTCAGAGAATAATCATTTCTATAAAGACCGCTGGTGGAAGAGTGATTACCCACCGGATAAAAAGCCGTGAATTGAAAATCATCGTGGATCAACAAGTCTGCATCAATATCGGTGATGGTGTCGCTGTACTTGTTTTTACGGGCAAGCAGCATACTATCTCTTTTAAACTTGTATTGCTTGCTCAGGGCCAGCTTAGCTTCTTTCCAGCTTTTACGCAGCTTCATTTTGCTGGAATAAGCTTCAATAGCAATGCTGTCTTTCTTTTGCGTGTAGGTATCGTTCAGGTTGGTTAATACCTGAGAGTAAGAACCTCCTTTTGATACCAGGGCTGAATCGGTGGTGATTACTTCTGTTGATTTGGGTGGTATGGTTTGTAGCACGACACTATCCTTTTCCGGATAATAAACAGAATCCCTGACAGCGATCTGCAGGGGAGGGCTTGGTTTTACGGCACTACCGGAAGGAACAACAGATTTGCTTTTTTTCAAAACAACCTGGTTCCCGACAATTCTATACGTAATCGGAAGACTGCGGAACAGTTGGTTTAATGTATACTCCAGCGTTGCATTATGTACATTCAGCGAAACAAGCTGGCGGAGATTAATTAGGTCGGGCGAATAGGAAAAGTTTACACCACACTGTGCTTTAATTTTCTTTAAAGCAGCTTCCAGCGGAATATCATGAAAGTAGAGGGTAACTTTTTTATGGTCAATTTGTGCTGTACTTTCAGGTATAGCAGAAAAGAAAATGAATAAAAACAAAAACACAAGATGAAGTCTGTAGATCATCTTACTGGATTTTTAGAAAGATATTTTGAATTATTTGCAGCCTTTTCCTTTAAGGACAAAAGTAGTTCCTACTTTCTCAACCTGCATATTCATTGAAAGCGCGATAATCTGAACGATTTCTTCAGGCTTCGAATTATCGAACTCACCCGTAAATCTACATGATTCAGCGTTTCTATCCTCTAAAATAACAAAAATATTTGTTTTTTCTTTTAAGTCTTTAATTACCTCTTTTAATGGCGTTCCTACAAACATAAGATGTTCGGAGTATCCAGGCTTGCGCCAAGGAGCTACCGCACAGTCTGCTGTATCAGTTGATTGCTTCAGGCTTCCATAAACATCAACCGATGCTTTCATTCCTTTGGTCAGCATCAACTCTTTACCGCTGCGGCTGTATTTTTCAAGTACGGCAACTTTACCTTCTTCCACTTCGATGCAATCCACAGAATCTTTCATGCGGCTCTTAACAGAGAAGGAAGTTCCTTTTACAATCACACGTGAACGGTAAGAAAGTACAGTAAATGGCTTGGAGGCGTCTTTACGCACTTCAAAGAAAGCTTCACCATCGAGGAACACCATACGTTCTTCGTCATTATAAGCGGAAGAATAACGAAGAGTCGTATTATCACGCAGCCATACTTTGCTGCTATCCGGCAGGTAAAATTCTTTTATGCCGGTTGTTGATGCAAGATCTGTAAAGGTTGGTTTTTTGAAAACCACTTTGCTCATGGTCCAGGTAATGGCCACAAGAACTAAAACTGCAGCAGCAGCTTTTAAAAACGGAGATTCGAATACAATGCTAAGCGGAGAACCTTTTTTCTTTTGAACCGATATTTTTGGTTCTTCAATGGTCTGGATCTTAACTTTTTGCCATGCAGCTTCGGCATCAAAAGAAGGGAAAACCACTTGCTCTCTTGATTGTGCCCATGTTTTTTCTACTTCATTAAAGAATTGAGCATGCTCCGCATTTTCCGCTTTCCAACGCAGCAACTCCTGAACCTGTTGTTCAGATAGTTCTCCCTGTTTGTAAGCAGTGATGGTTTCGTACCAATGGTCAATATGTTTAATATTATCGTATTTCATGGTTTATTCTACTTTAAGACAATCGACAGGCCTGTTCCCCCTATGCAATATTAATAAATTGTTAAAAACTCTGATATACAGAGCATAACGAGGAAAATAAACAGGTGTTCCCGTAGAATTCTTAATGCTTTTCCCAATTGATTTTCTACTGTTTTTACGGAAATCTCCAATAGTTCGGCTATTTCCTTATATGAAAGCTGTTCTTCACGACTCATCAGGAAAACCGTTCGGCAGCCATCGGGCATAGCCGCGATTGCCTGATCAATTTTTTTCTGCGTGTCTTCAGCCTGAAGTACTAATAAAGGATCTTCGTTGTTGCTGGTTGGCGCTTCATTCAGAACCGATACATCTTCATTTTTATATTTTTTAGCCCGCGCGTACTCATTGATGCTGCGGTTATAAACAGAGCGGAATAAATAAGATTTAAAAGAAGTTTGAAATACGGTTTCTTCACGCTTCTTCCAGAGATTGACAAAACAGGTTTGTACTACGTCTTCTGCTACATCCTTATCTTTCACAATGCGAAAAGAGAATCTGCAGAGAACGGTATAATAGGTATGAAACAACGCCTCAAAGAAAGCCTCCTTATTTTCCGCAGGCCATTCTTTTTCAGTGTCTTTTATTGATTTTCGTAAGGTACTCATTTAACAAGTTTCATCCGGATCAGGTACATGTGCGCCGTAATGTACAGGTAAGACTCTGTATCATCCAGCTCAACGTTAGACGTTGCAACCTTTGTTTTTATTGTACCGATGTGCTTACCTGCAGGGTTGAAGATCCATACACCACCCGGCCCGGTAGCAAAAATATAGCCTTTGCTGTTCATGCATAAACCATCCGGCAAGCCTTTTTCAGTTGCGGCATTTTTAGTTGCATCCATGAATACACGACCATTCGAAAGTTTTCCGTCTTTATCCAGATCATATACAGCCCAGATCGCTTTTGCAGGATCAGAGTTCGCTACATATAGCTTTGTACCATCGTTTGAAACAATGATGCCGTTTGGTCTGGTAAGCGAATCAATCAACAGTTCCACTTTACCGTCTGCCAGAATTCTGTACACACCTTCAACAGTAGTTTCTTTTGTGCTGTCTTTCTCTTGTTTTTCCAAACCGTACGGAGGATCCGTGAAATAATAATTTCCTTTTGAATCAGCAAAAACATCATTCGGACTGCTGAATCGTTTGCCGTCGAATTTATCCGCCAATGTTTTAAACTCAGGTTTCGGCTGGTCTAACGGCGCCTGCATTTCAGCCACTCTTCTGTCGCCGTGCTGGCACAATACAAGTTTACCACTTTTATTTATGATCAAACCGTTTGAACCTACTTCGCCGCCGCGTGGTACAGCGCTTGTATAGCCCGATGGTTTTAAATATACCTGTATGGAATCTTTCGCTGTCCAGCTGAAGATGGTATTTTGCGGCGCATCAGAAAAAATAAGTTTCTGCTGATCCTTGATCCAGCATGGCCCTTCGGCCCAAACAAACCCTTCGCCAAGTATTTCAGCTTTGCTGTCCTTGCCTACAAGCTTTTCAACTTCTGGGTCAAGAACATCAACAGAGGTTAATGTATCTGCTGTAGTCATAGTGTTAATGTTTTGAATAGCTGGTTTATTTTCTGAACACGAAAGCAGGCCCAAAAATAAAATGGGTGCCAGCAGGCTGATTTTTTTCATCTGGAATTAAAAGTATTAAACTAAAAGAAACTAAAGCTGAGTTATAAAGCTCAAATTTAGTTTCTAAAAGTTAAAATACCTAGTGTATTTATAGTCAGTGAAAACAAAAGCTTATTGCGCTCCGCTGATGAGCAAACCAGTCATGGCGATGGAGCCGTTTGTTGTTACATCATTAAAAAAAGAGACCGTATCTGTTTTTGTTTTCAGCCCCAATGCGTACAGCAATGGTAAATAATGCTCTGCCGTAGGGATTGCATATTTACTATTCTCCAGCTGCGCATATTGGATCAGTGGCGTGAAATCACCACCTTTTGAGATATGTTCTTTTACTGTGTTGTTGAAAGCAATGGCCCAGTCATAGCTGGATTCGTCCCATTTAATCATGCGCAGGTTGTGTACAATGTTGCCGCTGCCGATGATCAGCACGCCGCGTTTTCTCAATTCATACAAATCCTGCGCCAGGGCAAATTGTTCCTCCGGTTTTTTGCGCACATCCAGACTCATCTGGTATACAGGAATTTTTGCTTCCGGATACATCGGCATCAAGACAGACCACGTACCGTGGTCGAGCCCCCAGCTATGGTCTTCATGCACCTGCCACTTGCTCAGCAGTTCTGTTGTTGTTTTTGCAAATTCCGGTGAGCCCGGTGCAGGGTATTGTGCTTCATGTAATTCTTTGGGAAAGCCGCCGAAATCATGAATCGTTGCAGGTTTAGCCATGGCTGTTACTTTGGTGCCAACGGTTTCCCAGTGCGCCGAAACAACCATGATGGCTTTTGGTGCCGGAAGGTTTTTACCCAGTTCTTTCCAGGTGGAATTAAATTTATTCTGTTCAATAGCATTCATCGGGCTACCATGTCCAACAAACAATACCGGCATCACGGCGCCAATGGTGGGTTCATTGTCCCAGGCCCGTGCAAATTGGTGTAATCCTATCATAGCTGTACCCGCCAAAGCGGCTGTTTTAATAAATTTTCTGCGTTCCATAGATACATAGCAATTGCGTTATTTTTTCTCAGCAGCAGATTTCATTTCTTTCTGAATATATTTTTCAATCGACTCATAGCTTGCATAGCCTTCTGAAATTTTAACATATCCATTTCCCTGTTTCATAAGAAGCGTTGGAAATCCGGTTACGCCAAGCGCTGTAGCCCTTTTGAATTCAGCATGCGCCTGGTTCAGGTACGTGGAATCTTTCATGCGGATCAGGAATTGTGCGCGGTCAATGCCGAAAGACTTTGCAATGTCTGCATACAAGGTGTCGTTGTTGAGGTCTTTGGCATATTTGTAGAAGGAAGTCTGTATGGTGTGGCCATAAGAAACTACGCTGTCTTTTTTAAAAGACTTGTATACACATAAAGCCACCGATGGTTTTTCAGAAGAAGTAACATAGGTACCTTCTTTCAGCAACTGTTTGTAGGGTTCTCCAAACGCTGCGCCCGTCATACGTTCCAGGCGTGGTATGGCCTCCAGGATATAACCTGCCATATTGCCGACCGGTGCAATGCGATCGCCCATGATCATACCGCCGCTGATGATTTCTACATCAACATCGGATTTGTAATTCTTTTCGAGCTTTTCTACTACAGGCCCAAATCCATAACACCAACCGCACAACGGATCATACACATACAGCAGTTTGATTTTTTCTTTCTGTTGGTGTGTATTAGGTTTATTTGCGCTGCCAATTGCCATAAATAAGAGCAGCAACAATACAGCATATCCGTTTGTTTTTTCCATAATCGTATAGTTAACCAATTGCATGTTATAACACGTATTATTTGTTTTTAATTCCAATTCTATCAATAAGAGGGAATTATGGTCTAAAGTTAATTCATACTTTTGAAGATCAAACATTTACTTTCAACCAAACGTATATTGGCATGTTAATTGAAATACCATCCTTAGGTTACATTTATACCTTAATATACATTCAGTACTAACTAACACAGATACAAATGAAGAAAATCGTTTACTGCGTACTTTTGGGGCTTGCAATAGCTTCTGCCAGCTGTACAAAAAAGACACCGGAAGAAACACCGGTATATCCTGATGCTTCAAAGGCCGATGATGCCAATGCCAGAAATGAAATGGATAAGGTTTATAGTGATATTGAAACGGTATTCAATTCACAGGACTATAAAGACGCATCTGCACAAAGAACCTCAGGTGCAATACTTCCTTGCGGGAAGGTAACAATCAATACAAAAAACTTTACCATTGATTATTCTCAAACGGGTGTGAATTGCGGTTCAAGAGTATTGAGTGGCAGCATTGATGTAACACTTGTGTCTGGAAATACTTTTGCTGATGCCGGTGCAAAGCTGAAGATCGTATATAACAATTATAAAGTACTGTATAACGTAAACAAGCAATCCATTACTTACAATGGTACTGCTTACGTTACAAATGTTGATGGCGGAACATTCCTTGATCTGTTTACAGCCACAAGTACTGTTACGGTTACACATAAAGTAAGAGGTCAGCTTGAGTTGACGTTTGACTCAACAGGCACAGGCTCTAACAATGTAATCAGAGAGTGGAATGTTTTCAGAAAGAAAACCTATACCGGAAACGGAACAGCAACAGGTATCTCTTTAAAAGTTGAGGGCGACACAACCATTGATACTGAAACTTATTTAACCATACCGGGCGCATTTGGAGAAGTGAGTGAATATGGTATTTCAAGAGACGGAGACAGATTCGTTTGCGATCTTTCAACGCCATTTATCTGGTCAAACTGCGGCGCGAGTTATGGTGGTCCGTATGTATTGAAACAAGGAAAAGTGGAATACACCGTAGACCTGACAACGAATCCGATTCACTTGTTAGGTGTTGTAAAAGGAACCTGGAGCGCAACTGCCGGTTACCGTTTGGATGGTGCGAACTTTGTCTTTGACGGAACCTGTTCTTCAAGCGGCTATAGACTGGATCTTGCCTTCAAAAATTCAGGCGGAACAAGCTTGTACTCAACAGCGTCTTATCAGCAATACTAAATAAATAAAAGATATTTAATACAAAAGACCCCGCAGCATCTGCGGGGTCTTTTGTATTA
>JAGKWN010000013.1 GCA_021151805.1 Cytophagaceae bacterium
TATAAAAACCATGTAATACTATTCATAAATTATGTAATACTTCTTTTTTAATTCTGTTGTACATTTTTATATAAAACAGAATTATATGAAAATTCACATTGGTTGTTCTGGCTATAATTATAAAGAGTGGAAGGATATGTTTTATCCGGAAGGACTTCCGCAAAGCAAGTGGCTTCAGTATTATGCAGAACAATATGATACCGTAGAAATCAATGCCAGCTTTTATCGTTTTCCGACAAGTAAATCATTAAAAGGCTGGTATGAAAAAACTCCCGCACATTTTCGTTTTTCATTAAAAGCGAATAATCAGATTACACATTATAAAAAATTCAATGGTACAAAATCATTGGTCAAAGAATTATACAGTGTTGCTGCTGAAGGCTTGCGCGATAAACTTGATTGTATACTTTTTCAATTGCCTCCAAGCTTGAAATATTCATTTGAGACACTCGAACGTATCATTGATCAGCTTGATCCTGATTTTAATAATGTACTGGAATTTCGTGATGCAGGCTGGTGGAATCCGGTTGTATATAATACATTAAAATCAAATAAGATTATTTTTTGTATTTCCAGCTATCCGGACTTGCCCGAGGATTTTATTGTCACGACAGATACTGCTTACGTCCGCCTGCACGGCAAACCTGAATTATATAAATCAAATTATTCAAATCCTGAATTGCACACACTGAGTGATTCGATAATAAATTCATCAGTTAAAAATGCTTTTATCTATTTTGATAATACCTGGGGTGGTAATGCTATACACAATGCAAAAACGTTAAAACAAATGATGCACCTAAAACAGTACGAATTATGAGAACAATCTGGACAGGGGCCATTGGGTTTGGCCTTGTAAACATACCTGTAAAATTATTCAGCGCCACGCATGAGAGTAGACTTGATCTGGATATGCTGGATAAGAAAGATCATTCACATATAAAATTCCAGCGTGTAAATGAAAAAACAGGTAAAGAAGTTACCTGGGAAAATATCGTGAAAGGATATAAGGTCGACGATGAATATGTAATTCTAGATGAAAAGGATTTTGAAAAAGCCAATGCTAAAAAAACAAAAACGATCGAAATTATTCAGTTCGTAATGGAAGACGAAATCGATTCGGTCTATTTTGAGACACCTTACTATATCCAACCGGATAAATCGGGAACGCGCGCTTATGCTTTATTGCGTGAAGCTTTACGCAAATCGAAAAAAGTTGCGGTAGCGAATTATGTATTACGAAATAAAGAAGCGCTGGCAATTTTGAAACCCATAGGTGATGTTATTGTTTTAAATAAGATTCGTTTTCAGGAAGAGATCCTGGATGCGGATGATCTGGATCTACCAGCGAAAAGCCAGATCAAGGAAGGAGAAATGAAAATGGCACTTACGCTGATTGATCAGCTTACCGAAAAATTCGATATATCAAAATATAAAGATACATATACCTCGGAGCTGTTGAAGCTCATAAAGGCTAAAGCTAAAGGTGTTGCACCGAAGAGTAAATCTGTGGCGGCTAAACCAACAGCAACCAAAGATCTCATGGCACAATTGAAAGCCAGTCTGCAGCCTGCAAGAAGAACGGCTGCAAGATAAAGATAGTATAACGTTTAACCGCAAGTATTATGGCACTGGAAACCTATAAAGCAAAACGAAATTTCAGACAAACACCCGAACCGGCAGGGAAGAAGAAAACCGCAACTAATGAGCTGAAGTTTGTAATACAACGCCATGCCGCTTCCCATTTGCATTACGATTTCAGACTTGAGATGGAAGGGGTTCTTAAAAGCTGGGCTGTACCTAAAGGGCCTTCACTAAACCCACAGGATAAAAGACTTGCCATGATGGTGGAAGACCATCCTTTTGAATACCGCACGTTTCACGGCATTATTCCTGAAGGAAATTATGGTGCCGGCATTGTTGAAATCTGGGATGAAGGTACATACCATGCGATTGGCAGTACTGACCGTAAAAACAGTGAAAAGGAAATGCTGGCAGCACTTAAAAAGGGAAACCTGAAGTTTGTTTTACACGGAAAAAAACTGAAAGGTGAATTCGCATTAGTGAAGATTAAAAATAACAACTCAGCTAAAGATAATGCCTGGTTGCTGATAAAGCACAACGATGAATATGCTACGGATGAGCTATACAACAGTGAAGACCATGTACCGGCCAATTCGAAGATTATAAAAAAAGATGCTCCTGCTAAAAAGGCTGCAATCAAAAAAGCAGTAAGCAAAAAGGTTATGACAAAGGAGCCGGTAGTTAAAAAAAAAGTCCCGTCAGCAGCAATAAAAAAAATAAAACAAGGACATGACCCAATGCTGCATGAGGTAAAACCCATGCTAGCTAAGTTAAAGGATGAAGCTTTTGATTCTCCGGAATGGTTGTTTGAAATTAAGTGGGATGGATATCGTGCCATTGCAGAAATTGAGAATGGAAAAGTGGCTCTGTATTCCAGGAATTATATTTCGTTCAATCATAAATATAAACCCATTGTTGAAGCGCTGGAATCTTTTGGTCACAACGCCGTGCTGGATGGAGAGATCGTTGTGTTGAATGATGATGGGACTTCCAGTTTCCAGGGCTTGCAGCAATACGATGAAAAACCAAGTCCGAATCTTTTTTATTGTGTATTCGATATTTTATTTCTTGATGGGCATGATCTTCGGGATCTTCCATTAATAGAGCGCAAGCAACGGCTAGCCGATATCTGGCCGGATGTGCCGAATATTAAATATAGCGATCACATTGAGAAGGACGGAATCAGTTTTTTTGAACTGGCAAGAAAGAATAAGCTGGAAGGCATTATGGCAAAGAAAGCAGACAGTAGCTATCGTCTTGGTCTGCGTTCTTCGGAATGGCTTAAAATTAAAATCATACACGCGCAGGAAGCAATTATCTGCGGCTTTACGGCTCCACGGAATTCACGTAAGGATTTTGGCGCATTGATTCTGGGTGCATATGAAAAAGGCAGGTTGGTATATATTGGTCATACGGGCGGAGGCTTCAATACAGCTTTATTGTCTTCGACATTAAAACTCATGAAGCCTTTAATTCAAAAAGAATCTCCGTTTGATGTAAAAGTAAAAACAAATGAAAAAGTGACCTGGGTTAAACCGAAGTTGGTGTGTGAAATTGCTTTTTCAGAATGGACTAACGACGGACATATGCGGCAGCCTATTTTTCAAGGTATGCGTATCGATAAGAAAGCAAATGAAGTAGTACGCGAATTGCCAGCAGTTACAACTATTCCGGAAGATGATATGGAAGTGAAAACAAAAAACACAGCTAAGAGCAGAACTGCTGGAGTAGTTAAAAGCCGTGCTCCAGAAAAAACAGTCGAAACAAAAAAAACTGGGAAAAAAAATAGCAGTGAGCTAAAGATCGGCTCCCGTGTTTTAGCGATCAGTAACCGTTCAAAGGTTTATTGGCCTGAAGATGGGTATACCAAAGGTGATCTGATTGATTATTATATGCAGGCGGCAGATTACATACTGCCTTATCTTAAAGACCGTCCGGAGTCTCTAAACAGGCATCCTAATGGTATCAATGGCTCCAGTTTTTTTCAGAAAGACATGGGAGAGAGCCTGCCGGACTGGATACAATCGAAAGAAATTTTTTCGGAATCAAACGCGAAAGAGATTCGCTACATGCTTTGTCAGGATAAGGCTACATTGATCTACATGGCAAACCTGGGTTGTATTGAAATTAATCCCTGGAATTCACGTGTACAGAAGATCGAGTATCCCGATTACATTGTCATTGATCTGGATCCCGGTGATAATACCTTTGATGAAGTCATACAAACAGCACTTGTTGTAAAGAAAATATTGGATAAAGCCGGCGCTGAATCATATTGTAAAACTTCAGGTTCAACCGGCTTGCATATCTATATTCCTTTAGGTGCCAAATACGATTATGAGCAGGGAAAGAATTTTGCTCATGTGATTGCACAATTGGTGCACGATCAATTGCCGGAATTGACAAGTCTGGTAAGGAATCCAAGAGAGCGCAAGAAGCAGATTTATATTGACTACCTTCAGAACCGCGGCGGACAAACCCTTGCAGCGCCCTACAGTGTTCGGCCTAAGCCTGGAGCTACCGTTTCAACCCCGCTGGAATGGAAAGAAGTGAAAAAAGGTTTGCATCCTTCGCAATTCACCATTAAAACAATTTTTAAGCGCCTGGAGAAAAAAGGGGATTTGTTTAAGGGAGTGTTAGGCAAAGGTATTGATATGCGGAAATGTTTAAAGAATCTGGAAACTTGATAGAATTATGAATTATGAATTATGAATTATGAATTATGAATTAATTGATGTTTCTTAATTCAATGCTAATAGGGATATAAATATTTATACAATATGTGATGATTATAATTATGAGTTATGAATTCATCATTCATAACTCATAATTGTTAATTATTTTAAACAAGTTCTTCGCGTTCCCAGAAGCGGTGCTTGCCAAGTGCTTTAATGAAGGCTGTGGTGTCTTTGTTTAAGACGATACCTTCATCTTTGTTTGCGACTTCTCCAAGAATAGCTTTGATTACTGCAGCTCCTTCATCTTCACCGCCAATAACTTTACAATGCTTATAGGCATCCGTTACGAATTCGATGATTTCGTTACTATTTTTTAAGTTGCTGTTGCCTTTACCTGCAGGAATAAATACACCATCAAATAATACAGAAGATGCTGTTAGGAAACTTTGGTCAACTTTTATTTTTTTATCTTCTTCCGTTTTAATGAACCCTAAATGCGGGGCGACTATTTTTACCACAGCGCCTTTCTTTTCCAATGCGGTTCTATAATTTACTACAGAAGTATTGTAGATATCATCTGTACATAAAAACGCGATTTGCTTGGTTCTGATAGAGCTCGTTACGGTTGGGTTGTTAATCATGCTCAATGCTTTGGAAAAGCTTGTGTTCTGATTACATGTTTCCGGTTCATACTTTGTAGGATTGGCATCAGCCCCAACACCTTTATTCATAGGCATTTCCGGTTTAGGTACAGGTATGCCCAAGCCTGCAGCTACTTTAGCAGCAAGTGTTTTATCTACCTGGGAAAGTAAGCCAACCATGCGTATCCGTATCGCTTCGGTTTCTACTTTTCCTAATTCAAACCGTAATGCTTTAATGATGTGATTTTTTTCGACTTCTGTCTGACTGTTATAAAATAACGTTGCCTGGCTAAAGTGATCAGAAAAACTTTTGCTCCGGTCACGTGCTTTTTGTGCATCAATGTTCATGCTTTCATTAAAGCTTGTAAAACCGCCCTGGTTGATCTTTGCTTGAAACGGGCAGCCGCTGCCAAGGGAGTTCGGATGGTAGCTTACTCGTCCTGAATTGATCTCTTGCCGCATATGGCCATCACGCTGGTTATTGTGCATAGGTGCAATGGTACGGTTGATCGGAATCTCATGAAAATTCGGACTGCCAAGTCGGGAGAGCTGTGTATCTGTGTAAGAGAATAATCTACCTTGTAAAAGTGGATCATTGGTGAAATCAATACCAGGAACGAGATGTCCGGGATGAAAAGCAACTTGTTCTGTTTCGGCAAAAAAATTATCAGGATTTCGGTTGAGTACCATCTTACCTATGATCCTTACAGGAACTTCTTCTTCAGGAATTAGTTTAGTAGGGTCAAGTAAATCAAACGAGAAATTATATTCGTCGGCTTCCGGTATTAGCTGTACGCCTAATTCCCATTCAGGAAAATTGCCGGATTCAATGGCTTCCCATAGATCTTGTCGGTGGAAGTCTGAATTTTTCCCTGAAATTTTTTGAGCTTCATCCCAGGCGACAGCATGTGTACCCATTAAAGGCTTCCAGTGAAATTTTACAAAATACGATTCATTTTTATCATTAATGAACCTGAATGTATGAACGCCAAAACCTTCCATCATGCGCAGGCTGCGAGGTATTGCCCTGTCAGACATTGCCCACATAATCATATGCATGGATTCGGGCATAAGTGAAATGAAATCCCAGAAGGTATCATGAGCAGAAGCGGCCTGCGGCATTTCATGATGAGGCTCTGGTTTTACTGCATGAATAAGGTCGGGAAATTTCATGGCGTCCTGAATAAAAAATACAGGAATATTATTTCCTACCAGATCATAGTTACCTTCTTCTGTATAAAACTTAACGGCAAAACCTCTGACATCCCGCGCCAGATCTGTAGATCCTCTGAAGCCAGCTACAGTTGAGAAGCGCACGAATACAGGTGTTCTTATTTCCGGATCCTGCAAGAATCCTGCTTTTGTATAATTTGCCATAGATTCATATGCCTGGAAATATCCATGCGCGGCTGATCCTCTGGCATGCACAACTCTTTCGGGAATGCGTTCATGGTCAAAATGTGTGATCTTCTCCCGCATGATAAAATCTTCCAGCAATGAAGGACCGCGTTCTCCGGCTTTTAAGGTATTGTTATCATCGTTGATCCTCGTTCCCTGGTCAGTTGTCATGTACTGATCTGTAGCATCAGATGTGTCTTTTTGTAAATCTGAAAGTTTGGAATCCAATGCTTCGCCTGTTTTAGGTGTATTTTTTTTCATAACAGAATATGGTAAGTTGAATAAATAGAAGATACAAAAAACAGGAGCAAGGAACCAGCCTTGGATTTGAACTCCGGAGCGATAAGACACGATATAAAGCAGATCATAATAAGATTTTTTTGATGCTTTTATATATGCAGAATTGTATAAATGTATAACTACTGCATAAAGGCTATACCTAAGCATATCTTACTAAAAACTATGCATGCGTAGTATTTTGTATTATTTGTAGTCTGTTTTTATTTTCATAAAAGAAAAAACTTTCAAATTTTTTTGGGACAAAAGAGCTGTTTTTTTTGTTATTAGTTTATATGCCGAAATTATATTTCAATTCCAACGCCCGCTATGCGGATTTACCTTTGCATTACGGCAAAGTGCCGCCGTGGCTTGCCCAGCGGATGACTTTGCTTGGCGGTGCAATTGTTGAATCTATTGTTCTGGAATATGGGAAATCTGCAGTGTTGAGCCGCTTGAGTGATCCGTTCTGGTTTCAGGCTTTTGGTTGTGCGCTTGGCATGGACTGGCATTCGTCCGGAATTACAACATCGGTGATGGGATCATTAAAAGCGGCTGTAAATCCCAAATTTAAAGAGTTGGGTATTTATATCTGTGGCGGAAAAGGAAAGCACTCCAGGCAAACACCGGCTGAATTGTTACAGCTGGCAGACCGTACCGGCTTAAATGGTACAGAGCTGGTACATTCAAGTAAATTATCTGCAAAGGTTGATAATACAGCTATTCAGGATGGATTTCAATTATACCTGCACAATTTTATTGTAACGGATGAAGGCGAATGGGCTGTTGTGCAGCAAGGCATGAATGATGCTAACGGAATGGCGCGCCGTTATCACTGGCATTCTGAAAAGGTAATTTCTTTTGTTGAAAATCCACATACATTTATTTATGGAAAAAATCAGGGTGAAATATTAAATCTCGCTGCAACAGAAGCAGCCGCAGCAAAGACGGGTATTTTGGAACTGGTAAACGAGAGACCTGCATTGATTTTGCCGGAGATTCAGAAGATTGTGATGCCCAGGCATCATGAAGTGCGCGCTTCAAATGTAAATTTAAAACGTTTGGGAAGTATATTGGCATTAGCGCACGAAAGTGATCTGAAAAATTTTGAGTCACTGCTTTTACTTGAAGGAGTAGGCCCAAGAACGATTCAGTCGTTGGCGCTGGTGAGCGAAGTCATTCATGGCACACCTTCCCGGTTTAGCGATCCTGCTCGCTTCTCTTTTGCTCATGGCGGTAAAGATGGTCATCCGTTTCCGGTGCCGGTAAAAGTGTATGATGAAACAATTGCTATTTTACAGACATCCGTTGAAAAGGCAAAGTTAGGAGATAGCGATAAGCAGCAGGCGATTAAAAACCTTACTATTGCTGCGCAGCAAATGGAAAAAAGCTTTGAGCCTGACGCTAACGCATTCGATCGTGTGATTGCAAAGGAGCGTGCAGAATCACATAAATATGGCGGCCGTACAGTTTTTGGTAAAGCCAAACCGCCGAAGAAGGATGATGGTCAGTTGAATTTATTTTAATGAATGATATAATAAAAAAACCTTTGCTGCAGAGCAAAGGTTTTTTTTACATAAAAACAGTTAATGAATAATTACTTCATCAATAAATAGGCTTTGATATATTCATTCAGATCTCCTGCCAATACGTTGTCAACGTCTGTACGTTCAACACCGGTGCGCACATCTTTGATCAGCTTGTAAGGGAAAAGTACATAGTTGCGGATCTGAGAACCGAAGTCAATTTTCTTTTTCGCACCTTCTACAGCAGCCTTGGCTTCGTTGCGTTTATCAATCTCAATCTGGTAAAGACGAGACTTTAATAATTTCAAGGCTTTGTCTTTGTTTTGTATTTGAGAACGTTCCTGCTGACATTCGATGATCAAGCCGGAAGGTTTGTGTTTTAAACGAACAGCAGTCTCCACTTTGTTTACGTTCTGTCCGCCGGCACCACCTGCACGGAATGTATCCCATTCAATATCGCCCATGTTGATTTCGATATTGATCGTTTCATCAACTTCAGGATATACGTATACAGACGCAAATGAAGTCTGACGTTTACCATCGGCGTTGAACGGTGAGTCGCGTACCAAACGATGTACACCGATTTCAGATTTTAAATTACCATAAGCAAATTGTCCCTCAATACCTAAAGAGGCAAATTTGATACCTGCAACTTCACCCGGTTGATTCACAATTTCACGTACGGTGTATCCATTCTTTTCTCCCCACATGATGTACATACGCATCAGCATGTCTGCCCAGTCGTTACTCTCTGTACCGCCTGCACCAGGGTTGATTTCAAGTACAGCACTTAGCTGATCTTCTTCAGCACTCAGCATTTTTTTGAATTCAAGCTCTTCCAGTACTTTAGAAACCTCTGCGAATTCGGCATCCATTTCTTTATCATCAATGTCACCTGCCTGATAGAATTCATTCAGCGCTTCGAGGTCGCCCAATTTGCTTACAAGAGCATCATAAGGATCGGTCCACACTTTTTTATTTTTTATGCTCTTAAGAATTTTTTCAGCTTCTTTTGAATCATCCCAAAACGTAGGAGAGAGGGATAATTCCTGTTCTGCTTTTATTTCTTCCATTTTGGAATCGTAGCCAAGATATCCTCTCAAAGCAAGAATGTTTGCTTTTAAATCCTTCAGTTGTTCGTTGGTCATGGATGTATTTTATTTATTACGTATGATCTTAATTTATTTCGCTGGTATCCAGAATACTTCTCTGGTGTTAAATTCCTGTGCGAGCTTACGTGAAACAACAAACAGGTAATCTGATAAGCGGTTTAAAAACGGAAGTATAACCGGATGTACCTGTTCTGTTTCGTTCAGTTCTACAACCTGGCGTTCGGCTCTTCTGCAAACAGTTCTGCATATATGTGCTATAGCTACAGCTTTATGTCCGCCTGGAAGCACAAAGTATTTTTGTTCGGGCAATACCGCTTGCATTTCATCAATCGCATCTTCCAGTTGTTTGATATGCGTATCGTTAAGATCCGGTGCATATAGTTGTTGCTTCTCCGGTTCCGTTGCTAACGAAGCACCTAACTCAAAAATTTTATACTGAACGTTTTTCAATATTTCTTTTTGAGCAAAACCTGCAGGCAGTTCTTCAATCAGCAGTCCAATATAACTGTTCAATTCATCTGTACTTCCATAAGCCTCAATACGTGCGTGATACTTGGGAACCCTTGTGCCTCCGAGCAAAGAGGTTTTCCCTTTATCGCCGCCTTTTGTATAAATTTTCATAGCTCTGTGCAGTTGAGTTGTTTATTCAGCAATCGGATATGAATAAAACTGTTGTTTGATAGAAGCAATTTCTGCGGCCGTAAGTGTTGGCAGCATGGCATTCAGTTCACTTTCGGCAGATTTAAACAAACCCATTCGGAGACATGTCTCCAGATAAAGCATGTTCAAGGGTTTTGAATAGGTGATGATTTGCTTGGCCGCTACTAATTTTTCTACTGCAGCAATTTCGCCTTCTGTTTCCGTAATGTAGTTTGCGTAATCGATCTGTACTTGCGGTACGTAGCCAATGCGTGTAAGTGCGCGCTCATAATAAGGCTTCGCAGCAAGGCTATCTCTGCCTTCCTGTAATACACGTGCATGGAAATAATCAATATAGCCAAGATCTTTATCCAGCAACGTAGTGGTCTTTAATTGTGCATCAAGAGAATCCCATTGATGCAGGCCTGCTAATATATTCAGATATTGTAGGTTTCCCTCTGCAATCGTATTAGCAGTAGCTTCAGAAGTTTTATTCAAGGCATTCCAAAGCAACATTGCATGTATGTAATCGCGGCGGCCAGTTAGTTGCTGAATCTGCTCAATATCCAATTGAACTGATTGTGCCTGATCTGTAATGGTATTTTTGAAAATAATATATTCAGGAGCTGAAATCGTATGATAATGCAGGCATTGTACTTTCTGCTGGGGAGATAGTGTATCATAAGCCGTTAAAGAAGGTTGGGCAAGGGCAGCCTTTAACGTACTTCCTATATAGGCAACTTCAGGTGTTTGGCTTTTGGCCAGCTCAACAATAACATCTTTTACCGAACCGGAATTCCCATACTCCATGGCAGCAATGCATTTTTTTGCAACAATGTGCTGATCGCTGTTTATAAGGATCGTATTGTATCTTTCGTATGCTTCCTGATAAAGGCCGGCTTTTAATTGCCAGTCAGCAAGTGTAATGGTATAAAGCGGGGTGTTATCAACGGCTACCAGATCCTGGAGTAAAATCAATGCTTCGGGAATATTGGTGTTTGAATAATATAAGTGCAAGGCTTTTGCAAAAAGGAGATTGGACTTATAGAATTCGTTCTGCGGTTTTTCACTGAGTTGATGCAAGGTTCTTTCCAGTACCGAATCCTGTATGGACAGCTTGTTGATGGTGTAATTATACAACAGTGTATATGAATCTGCAGTCAGTGCAGAATCGGTGAGGATTGATTTCGGAAGAGCAATTTCTGAAGTCTTTGATTGTAAGGTAGCAATACCAATTTTATTTGCCAGATACATCAATGAAGGGGAGCTCTTTTCGTTTTTCATGATGGCAGCGCATTCTTCAAATTTGCCGGCTGCACTAAAATAGCTAAGCATATTGGCCATCGCAACATCATCATCGGCATGGAGTGCTGCTTTGTTAAAGAAATATGCAGCAGAATCAGATGAATTGAATTGTGTATACAAGTAGCCTAAGTTATTCAACAGATAAGGATCCTGAGGATACGATTTCAAACCATCCTGAAGCATGAATATAGCAGGGAAGAATTGTTTGTTGGTAATGTAGAAATTACTCAAACTTACAAATGCTGCTACAGATGGTTTTTTGGCAAGACTGTTTTCATAGTATTTGAAAGCGTTTGCTTTGTCGTCGCGTGACTCATAAAAACTTCCCAATGTATAATTGCAACGCTGGTTTTGGAATTCATATGAATAAGACTCTTTAAAGAATGACTCAGCCAGTGCATCCTGTCCTGTATACAAATAAATATCGCCGACATTGTTATAGTACGCAGCTTTGCCGCTTTTTACAACAAAGCGGTTGCTCGCAAAAATAAAATACATGATAATGGCCCAGCCCAATCCGCGGCCCACGAAGAAGGGCACCTGATAGGCTATGTAGAAATGTTTGTATACTTCAGCCCGCTCTTTGTATTTGTTCCAGAAATTGGTGATCACATAAATGAAAATTCCCAAGCCCATTCCGATCTGAATGTATAAGGCAGATGTTTCAAGCGCAGTAATCAGGGCATCGTTGGCTGTAGAGTAGCCGAGTGCAATCACACTGAAGGAAATAATCCCCAGAGCTAAATACAGAATAGCGCCAAGTGGTTTGAATGGTAATACGCTGGAAACTTCTTCTTTCATGCCAAACAACCATATCCCCAGTATAGAAGAAATGACTAATACAACGAGTGGTTGTATCAATACAATCCCCATATCTTTTATGAAGTCGGGTTGGAAGAATATCAGAAATAAATTGGTCAGGTATAGTGTGCCGATGATAATAAAGTTCCAGATAGAGTTGCCTGATGCTTTAAATTTTGATTTCCCATAAGAAGTAACAATCACCAGGAATTGCAGGAAATCATAGCTCACAATGAGCATGAATATAACACAAATCAGGATTGGTATTGCAATCGCGTAATTGGCTGCGTAAAGCAACGGAACTTCTACATGGCTGCCAAATACGATCAGCGCTAAAAATAAAAGTGTTAATGCTGCCAGTGCGAGCATGCGCACAAATAGATTGATTTGTTTGCCGAAGGAATTAAAATAATAGGTTAAGCCGCTGAACAGAATAATTACAAGTACAGCAGGGGCGCGGTTAAACAAACCGAAGATTCCAAGTTGTTCGGTTTGCATACTGATAATAAAGAAAATGAAAATTGCCATGCCGGCTATATACAGCCATAAATCTACATAGCTCACCACCGTAAGGAAGCAAACAAAAGCAAGCAGTACGATGCCAATAAATGTGTAAGAAATCCATGGATGGACGGTAACATCTCCGGCTGCATATCTTTTTAGCAACAGGAATTGGGGGCTTTCATGGGAAAGATCAAATTGATTTACCTGAAAGACATCCAGACTGAGTGTAACATTTTTCCATTCGCCGGTTGTGTCCCAGCCAATGGTATATATATCGCCATACGTATATGCAACAAAAACAGCGATGATGCTAGCAAAGAATAAAACTAAAAGGGCTACGTAGAGTGTTCTGTAAGAACTTTTCCACTGTAGCCAGAAGAATAAATCTTTCATGCCAATGAAGATGTAATGAGTTGATGTTTATTCAGGTGTAAAGTGTAAAGTGTAAAGTGTAAAGTGTAAACGGAAGATCAGGCTTGCCACATACACTTTACACTTTCAACTCTACACTTGTATTAGCTTAAGAATTTTGGAACTCTGAAATAATCAGAATCTTTTTTAGGTGCATTGAATAATGCTTCTTCATGCGAGATCGTTACTTTGTCGATGTCTTCACGCAGCACATTCAATTCATGGCTCATGTGAATCAACGGCTCAACATTATCCGTGTTCACTTCATTCAATTTATCGATCCATGATAAAATTTTATTGAAGTCAGTTGAGAATGATTCAAGTGATTTATCGTCAAATTCAAGACGCGCTAAATGTGCGATCTTTCCAATTGTTTTAGTATCTAAGTTCATGCTTTATATTTTTCGTTATATATATCAGGAAAATGTTTTCTTAATTCATCAGCGATAACCTGCTTTGTTTTATCTTTTAACCCTTCCACATCATCCATGGTTAAACCAGTTGTTTCGATTGGTTCATGAACGACTGTTTTCATAAGTCTTCTGCGTGGTACGTATTTGCCATCGTCTGGTAAAATGAGCCAGTTGTTTACAATTGTCATTGGTACAATTGCTACCTGTTTTTCAATGGCTATGCGGAATGCGCCGTCTTTAAAGTCCATCAGCACAGGTGCATGATTTTTAGAAATAGTACCTTCCGGGAAAATTGCAAGGTTATATCCCAAATCTATCTTCTGCATGGATTGAACAATGGTTTCGTATTTGCTTTTTGAACTTTTGCGGTCGACCGAAACATATAGATTACGGAACATGTACCCAAAGAGCGGCACTTTACCCAGCGATGATTTTCCGATAAATACATTGTATCCTGGTAAGGCATAGCACATGGTTGGAATATCTAAATACGAAGCATGGTTGGCGCAATAGATGTATTGTTTTTTCTTATTTACTTTAAAGCGCCATTCTACTTTTGTGGGTAAAAAGCAAAACATAAACACTGTATGTGCCCATATTTTATTCAGGAAATGCCCGTATTTTTTCCATGACTCACGCTGAACAGATATACAGAAAGGAATATAGAGGCATGCAAATACGATAACAAAACAGGTCCAAACCCAGACCATGTATATTTTTTCAATTATTTTTTTCATTTTATGATAGTTTCTAGGTGCGAGTTGCCAGTTTCTAGACACCGCAAATACAGCAATGTTTTTCTCTATGTCTGGAAACTAATACCTAGTGACTGGAAACTAGAATTGATGCTTTCAACAAACCTGCAATACTTAAACTGTCAGTAATTTCGCCGCTCATAACCATCGCGACAGCATCCTTCAAAGATACTCTTTTTATAATTAACTGTTCCGTATCTTCAGGGTTACTTGGGCCGGGTGTTAAGTCTGTTGCCAGGAAAAGAAAGCCTTCTTCATCGGTTACAGAATTTGAGGTATGAATACGGCCCAGGTCCTGCCATACTGCGGCTTTTAAGCCGGTTTCTTCTTCCAGTTCCCGTTTCGCAGATTCAAGCGGGGTTTCATTCATGGGGCCGCCGCCTTCAGGAATCTCCCAGGTGTATTCATTCAGCGTGTAACGGAATTGTCCAACCAAATACGTATATCCTTCAGAATCAATAGGTACAACTCCGATTGCTTTGTTTTTAAAGGAAACAACTCCATAAATACCCGGACTGCCGTTGGGTTTTAAGACGTCTTCTTCGCGCACGGAAATCCACGGATTATCATAGATAGCCTTTGAGCGAAGTGTTTTCCAGGGATTTTCAAATTCTTGGGACATAATTGTATTTGAACAGCATGCAAATTACGAACTAAACGGCACATGCAAAAGGGTATAAAATACTAAAATTGGTAGGTAAAAGGCAGGATAGGTCTTATATCAGGAGTTTTTTTGCACATAGTGCCTTCTGTCACTTTATTCACCTAGGGTTTAATAGAATACCTTCTTATCTTTGCCGGATATGTCGCTTTTATCATATTATTCGGAAGGTAAAATTGAAGCTGGTATTGACGAAGCGGGTAGAGGCTGCATGGCTGGCCCTGTTGTTGCTGCAGCTGTCATCCTTCCTGCCAATTACAAACATTCCCTGTTAAACGATTCAAAAAAACTGACTGCACAACAGCGGGAATTACTTCGTCAGGATATTATCCGGGATGCTGTTGATTATTATGTAGCAGAAGTATCGCATACCATTATTGACCAGATCAATATATTGAATGCGACCATGAAGGCCATGCATAAAGCCGTAAAGGGCCTGAAAAAACAACAACCCAACTTGTTGTTGATTGATGGGAACAGGTTTAAAACCTATCCCGGAATCCAGCATGAATGTTTGGTAAAAGGAGACGGCATGTATCTTTCCATTGCAGCAGCGTCTATTCTTGCTAAGACCCATAGAGACAGACTTATGGCGAAGCTCGCAAAAGAATACCCTGAGTATGGCTGGGATGTAAATGCCGGATACGGTACGGAAAAACATCGCATCGCTATGGAAAAGTTTGGTTTAACCCCTTACCACCGAACTACCTTTCATTTGAAACCCAAACAACTGAATTTGTTTTAACTCTTTCATATTTATTCTTCCTGGAAAATGAGCGAAACTGCTGAAGAAATTAAATCCATCCCTTTGCAAGAGGTACATATAGCTTTAGGCGCAAAGATGGTACCATTTGCCGGCTATCTAATGCCGGTGCGTTATTCATCGGATATTGAAGAACATATGGCCGTGCGCAATGCAGCTGGTATGTTTGATGTGTCGCACATGGGTGAATTTATTCTGAAAGGCCCGAAGGCCTTAGATGTTATCCAGCAACTGACAACAAACGATGCATCAGTATTGCCGATAGGTAAAGTACAGTACACCGCTTTAACAAACCCAACAGGGGGGATCATTGATGATTTGCTCGTGTATCATACTGGTGAAGAAGAATACTACATTGTAGTGAACGCTTCCAATATTGAAAAAGATAAGGCCTGGTTTTTAAAACATGTTCCGGCTAGCGGTGCAGAATTTAAAGATGTGTCTGAACAGACCTGTTTATTTGCCGTACAGGGCCCTAAGGCATATCAGGTACTTGAAAAATTAACAACACATCCGGTGGCTGCAATGGAATATTATACTTGCGTGCGCACCGAACTAGCCGGCTACAAAAATGTACTGATCGCTGCAACAGGTTATACCGGTGCAGGTGGTTTTGAAGTGTATGTGCCAAATGAAATTGCAAAAGATGTGTGGGCAAAATTGATGCAGGCTGGTGAAGCTGTAGGCATGAAGCCTGTAGGCTTGGGTGCAAGAGATACGCTGCGTCTTGAAATGGGCTATTGCCTGTATGGTAATGATATTTCCGATACCACTAGTCCGCTGGAAGCTGGTTTAGGCTGGATCACAAAATTCAATAAAACATTTACCGCATCTGATATTCTGCAGCAGCAAAAGGCTGCAGGTATTACGCGTTCACTGATAGGATTTGAAATGGTTGAACGCGGTATTCCGCGCGGCCACTACGAATTGGCAGATGCTTCGGGCAATAAGATTGGTGAAGTTACATCAGGTACACAATCACCTTGTTTAGGTATTGGTATCGGTATGGGCTATGTTGAAAAGCAATACAGCAAAGTCGATACAGAAATCTTTGTAAACATCAGAGGAAAACTGATCAAGGCAAAGGTTGTGAAGTTTCCTTTTGTGAAAAAGTAGACATTAGTTTCTAGTTGCTAGTTACTAGACAATAGAGTATTCAGATTAATAAAATTTACTTAATACAATCCCTAGTCTAGTAACTAGCAACTAGAAACTAGTAACTCAAAATCAGATGAAGAGAATTGATGTTTGCTTATCACCTGAAATGGTGCATTTGCATAAGGCGGCAGGAAAAGTAGTAGTGGTGATTGATATATTGCGTGCGACATCTTGCATGACAACAGCACTTGCTAATGGGATTGAAAGCATTACTGCCGTGGCAAGCCTGGAAGAATGTAAAGCATTTGGCGAGCAGGGATATGTAACAGCTGCAGAACGTGATGGAAAAAAAGTTGAAGGTTTTGATCTGGGCAATTCTCCGTTTTCATACCAGGATGGTTCTTTGAAAGGAAAAAAAGTTGTTGTTACTACTACCAACGGTACGCAGGCAATTGTGAAGTCTGCAGATGCAAAAGAAATTATCATCGGTTCTTTTCTGAATTTTACTTCTGTAGTAGAATATTTACGGAATCAGCCAAATGATGTATTGATGCATTGTGCTGGTTGGAAAGGTAAAATGAATCTGGAAGATACGCTTTTTGCAGGTGCTGTAGTAGATGCCCTGAAAGGAGATTTTTCTCATGATGAAGATTCCGTATTGACTGCATTGAATTTATTTTACACAGCAAAGGCAGATATGATGGGCTTCCTGTTAAATTCTTCGCATGTGCGGCGTTTACAAGGCTTGGGAATCATCAAGGATATTGAATTTTGTCTGACCAAAGATGTTTATAAAGTGTTGCCGGTAATGCGTGATGGCAAACTGGTAGCTGCTTAAAAGTAATCGTATAATTTTTAATTCGTTTCATAGATGCAACGCGAAAAAGTAGATGTGTTGGTAATTGGTGCAGGTCCGGCAGGTACTGTTGCCGCAGCTTTGATAAATAAAGAGGGTTTTAAAGTTAAAATTGTTGAAAAGCAAAAATTTCCCAGATTCGTAATTGGGGAAAGTTTACTGCCGCGCTGCATGGAACACCTGGACGAAGCAGGCTTTCTGGATGCTGTGAAAGCACAAGGCTTTCAGCAGAAATTCGGTGCTAAGTTTGTTCGCGGAAAGCAAATAGCAGATTTTAATTTTTCGGATCAATTTTCTGAAGGCTGGAAATGGACATGGCAAGTACCACGCGGCATGTTTGATAAAACATTGGCAGATGAAGTAGCACGCCAGGGTGTAACGGTAGAATATGAAACAGGTGTTACCGATATTAAATTTTTTGGAACCGATTCTGTTACGACGGTTGAAGATGCCGCAGGAAATAAAAAAGAAATTGAAGCAAGGTTTATTGTAGATGCCAGCGGGTACGGCCGGGTAATTCCACGCATGTTTGGTTTGGATAAACCATCTGGTTTTGAACCAAGAAAGACATTGTTTACACACATCAACGATGTTAAACGCCCGGTAGCTGCAGAGATGGAAGGGAACAGGATTACGGCCGTTGCACATAAACCCAAAGTATGGATCTGGGTAATTCCTTTTTCAACAGGTGTTACTTCGGTAGGTTTTGTTGGCGAACCTTCGCATTTTGACGCATTTACAGGAAATCCTGAAGAACAGCTGCGAGCAATGATTGCTACCGAAGATCATATTGCGGAACGATTCGAAGGACAGGAGTTTTTGTTTGAACCTAAAACAATTGAAGGGTACGCTATTTCGGCAACGAAATTATATGGTGATGGCTTTGTATTAACAGGGAATGCAACGGAGTTTCTTGATCCGATATTTTCTTCAGGTGCTACCTTTGCCATGGAATCTGGCTCTAAAGGAGGAAAGCTTGCTGTAAAATTCCTGAAAGGCGAACAGGTTGATTGGGAGAAGGATTTTGTTCAACACATGATGCAAGGCATTGATACATTCCGTTCGTTTGTTACGGGCTGGTATGATGGCACACTACATGCGATATTCTTTGCTAAGAATCCAAACCAGGATCATAAAAGAATGATCTGTTCTGTATTGGCAGGTTATGTATGGGATAAAGAAAATCCTTTCGTGAAAAAGCATAGCACCATTTTGAAAACACTGGCCGAAGTTGTTTTCATTGACGAAATGGAATAGCAGACCATCTGACATAATATGACATAAAAAAAGCAACCCCAGGGTTGCTTTTTTTATGTCATTATCGCTTGCTTGTCAGCACACGGTTATAAAGGAAATCATTAAAGGTTTCGATGGAATACATCGGCGGGCTGCAGTATGATGAGGTACAGAGGACAATAAAATTTGTATTGAATGCGTCGAAAATGTCAACCTTGTTTGATGTAATTGTAGACGATGTATACCATTCCTGGTTAAAATAAAATTTGGGGCACGCAAGGCAACTTTTAATAAAACCTTCTTTTAACTGCGGACTGTCTTTGATCATAAGCGTAGCAGTAATGGGCTCTGTAGCCAGTTCGTCGGCAGCACTTAATATTCCCGGTTCATTCGAGATACTGTTAACAATCTTTTCATTGGTAAGAAAGTTGAAAATGGTCAGCGAATTTTTTTTGTATTTTGGTTCGTGAAATACATACGAACAATAATTTAGTAACCGGCATGCATCAATATTTTCTGAAATATTATAAGTTGCTTTAAGTGGATTGTTGCCTACATATGCATTTAGATATCCATTGCCTGAGTCAAAGGTATTCGTAAGCTCCCGGATGATTTTTTCGGCTTCAGATTTATACATAGTATTCTGTGTCGCCTTATAGAGCATAATAGAAACTTTGGCCATCGCCAGGTTATCTTTGAGTGAAATGCTGGTTGTGTAGTGCGCATTATGACAGTAGGCATTATTGACTTTATGCGTGGCTTTTAACAGGTCATAACACTTTACTGCCTGATGGAAATAGAGCTGGTTGCCTGTTGTTGCAGACAGAATGATAAAAGCTTCTATCAATTCGGCATTATCACTGGTATAAATGTTTCTGTCAACGGCAGGAATACCTTTGGCAATTCTTTCAGCGTCCGGTAAGGCAAAATAATCTGCAGCCTTTTGTCCGGGTATAAGATCTGCATCCTGCGCATTGTAATAGCCCGCATTGGGTGCGTTTAAAAATCGGTTTACATATGCTGCAGTACCTTCGGCCCGGTTGATTGCATCAATAGCCTTGAATCGCTGATAATACCAGCAATACATTTTTATATACTTTGCCTGAACGGAAAGCAGCTTTTCATAGTGCACATGATCCCAGTCGTCATGCGTTGAATATTGAAACACACCGCCCCATTCATCATCATAAATGCCGGATGAATTTGTTACTGTATTGGTTAGCCAGGTTGTTAATATTGAGTCTTTACTACAATTGTTGAGGGCATATTCAAAAGTTTCAAAGTCGATAGATTTCTGGTCGTATTTGAATCCGCCTTCTTCTATATCCAGAGCATTTAAAAACTTCTTTGATAATGCATCAAGAGAATGTCTTTTTACAGAATCCGAAGATGATCTGAAGTCGGCTTCGATTTTATTGACCGGCATCGGAACAGGATTTTTTGCCAGCGAAGTTAGAATGGCCAGGAAACGTTCTTTCGGAATATAGCCTGTATCCTTAAATAATTCATTTCCATTCGAATCAAAAATAATGGTTGCAGGCCAGCCATACTCTGCATAAAGACTGGTAAGATCCTGGCGGGCATCGTGATCTTCTTTACAGGCAATGAAATCTTTTTCCAAAGCTTGCAGTACAAACGGGTCTGTATAGGTTTGTGCTTCCATGATGTGACACCAGTGGCACCAGTTGGCGCCCAGATGAAGAACTACCAGTTTGTTTTCACGCTTTGCATTGGCAAAAATGTTTGCGTTGAATTTTCTCCAGTCAGGTGTTTTTTCGTGCGTCCGGTGCGCAAACAAGTAAATGCAAACAACGATTGCAGACAGCACTAAAATTAAAACAATCAATTTCTTTAGCATAATATATATATACGTATAGTGTCTTATTCACGTTTTGAAAGAATAGGGATGGATTCTTTCAAGCGGGAAATGCCGGTTAATAAAAAATGATAGTATCTGAAAAAGTGTTTACCACTATCATAGTATTAATATGCAAAAAAAATCTTTTTGATAGAAGATAAAATGCAAAAGATTTGCCGGTAAATAGATTGTTAATGATACGCTATAGAAATTTCTGAAGCCCGGGGTTTAACAATAGATAAGCCTGATTCAATAATTTGTACAGCGCTGCTTATCTGTTGTGGTGTTTGCTACCGGAAGTAAAAACTAAACGTAATGATTCTATATAAAAAACTCCACGCATAATTTTATGCGTGGAGTTGAATTTTTATGGATGTTCAGAGAACAGTTATTATTTGGGCAGATCAAAGTACTTGATGGTTTTCTGTACTTCGTCTTTTTTATTTTTAAATACGGCTAATGCTTTGTTGAAATCATTCTTTCCGTTTAACACTTTTACCTTGTCTTTAATTTTATTCGGATTTGGATATGCATAATTTTCGCATATCGCTTCATCAATGTAAAGTACAATGTTATCATAGTCAATACCAGATTGGTCCGACTTCATGAACGAAGTTTTACAAGCGTCGGATGACAAGTACGTATCTAATTCTTTATAAAGAATAGTGTATTCAGAAGGTGTGAGCATGGTTATATGATTTATATGGGGCTGCAAATCTAGTTAAAAATAGTCAGATGTAGTTTATAAAGTTCTAATATAAACTACATCGCAATGTCTGTTAATATATGTTGCGTGTTAAGCAGCTGCTAGTCACTTCAATGCTGGTCGTATAATCATGTAAATAAAAAAAACAGATCAGATAAAATGCAGCCGGGAAAAATATTCAGTATTGCTTCAGAAAAAAATATATGATTATTACAATGTACATCAATAGTAAACCCATACAATAATAAGTGCTTACAAGACTTAGAATTTATTATACGACAACTTGAATGTTAAATTTTAACAGGAGAGTAAGTAATACAAGAACCTGTACCGGTAAGCAGCCGTTAATGAAAAAGGATTTATAATCATTCATCATTTTTTAGTTTGTTCTTTTCTTACTATTTAATTTTGATGTTGCATATGATGTTTCAACCAAACCTTGATCCTGTGAACACCGATTTTCTGATTGGTTCGTATAAATTAAAGTCTGAAAAAATAAGAAATCAAATTGATGAAGTCGTGGGCTTTGTCTATACGTTTCAGTTTGCAAGCGGGGAGTGGTACAGGAAAATGTGCGACCTCAATAACAATCCCTACTATTATGAAGATTCATATAAAAGAGTTGTAGAAAAAAAGAAAAACTAGATTAAATTTTTTTCAAAAGGCATAAAAAAACACTACCGAATAGATAGTGTCTTTTTAATATCATCTCTGAAAAGAATTACTTTTTAATTCTGTGTACCCAATTGTATTTATCTTCTGCTACGCCTGTTTTCAGATCAACAATTGTTTGGTTTAATTTATTGGAAAGAGTTCTTGATGCTACCGGAGGCAATACCATGTCTTTACCGTTATGGTGAATTTCAGCAATCTGTGTAATAGTTGCTGCAGTTCCTGTTCCGAAAGCATCTTGCAAAGTGCCATTGTTGAAAGCCGTAAGAACTTCTTCAACACTTACTTTTCTTTCTTCAACTTTAACACCCCAATCTTTCGCGATTGTCAGGATGGTATCGCGTGTAATACCCGGAAGGATTGAACCATCCAGTGAAGGAGTGATCAATACATCGTTGATTACAAACATCAGGTTCATAGTACCGGACTCTTCAAAATATTTATGCTCTTTGCTGTCTGTCCATAAAATTTGCTGGAAGCCTTTATCAGCAGCAAGTTTTGCAGGTAACAATGAAGCAGCATAGTTTCCACCTGTTTTAGCAGCGCCAATTCCGCCTGGTGAAGCACGTACAAAGTCGGATTCGATAATTACTTTCACGGTGCCTTTGTAGTAACCAGCAACCGGACAAGTGAAGATCATGAATTTATATGCTGAGGAAGGTTTAACTCCAATGAACGGATCATTTGCAAAGATAAACGGGCGCAGGTATAACGAGCAGCCTTCTTTGTTTGGAATCCAATCCTGATCAAGCTTTACCAACGCATCAATAGCATCGTAAAAATATTCAGCAGGAATTTCCGGAATGCACAAACGACGGTTTGAATTGTTCATTCTTTCCAGGTGTTTTTCCGGTCTGAATACAAGTAAGTCTCCATTAGGAGCACGGAAAGCCTTCATCCCTTCAAATACTGTTTGGCCATAGTGCAATGAACTGCATGCCGGACTCACAGAGATATTTTGAAAAGGAATAATTTTAGGATCTACCCATTCACCTTTATTATAATCCACCACAAACATGTGATCCGAATTGACCGTTCCAAATTCCAAGTTCGAAAAATCTGTTTCAGATAGTCTTGAATGTTGTGTACGTTCAATGGGAAAGTTTACGGCTTTTGGAGCACTCATCGTTTTAATTTTTGGTTAAGTGTATAAAATTAACCAATTAACCATTGCTAGTCAATTGGAAAGGGCGTTTTTGCAAACTTTTAATTTTATTGGCCGGTCAGCTTATCATTATTCTTATGCCGGTCTTTATCCCGGGTTGTCTTTTTGGCTAAGTTGTCCTGCATGGCTTTTTCGAGGTCTATACCTGTTTGGTTGGCAATGCAGGTAAGTACAAAGAGAACATCGGCCAGTTCATCGCCAAGATTTTTATCTTTATCAGATGCTTTAAAGGACTGTTCGCCGTAGGTGCGGGCCATAATCCGGGCAACTTCACCAACTTCTTCAACCAATAAAGCGGTATTAGTCAATTCATTGAAATACCGGACACCATGCGTCTGGATCCATCCATCTACCGTTGATTGTAATTCTTTTAGTGTCATGGTTACTGCTTGTTTTTCGTATCTATAATAATGGTAACGGGGCCGTCATTGAGCAGCTGAACCTGCATATCGGCGCCAAATACACCCGTGCCCACAGGTTTATTGAGCTTAGTCTCACAAGCCTTCACAAAACTTTCGTATAAGGGAATGGCAACTTCAGGCCTGGCAGCTTCGATAAAAGATGGCCGGTTTCCTTTCTGCGTACTGGCAAGTAAGGTAAACTGACTGACAACCAATAAATCACCAGCATTTTCGGTAATGGATCGGTTCATCTTTCCTTCTTCATCGGGGAAGATGCGCAGGCCACAGATTTTTGAAGAAAGCCATTCAACATCTGCTTGTGAATCTGTATGTGTAACGCCCAACAGAACCAGCAATCCGTTTTGAATAGAAGCTTGTAGCCGGCCTTCAATTTCAACGGAAGCATTTTTTACACGTTGTATAACCGCAATCATTTTTAAATAATATCCTTTGGAAGCTGTTACTTCATTACTATGAATTAATTAAAGCTGAATAGTAATTATTCAATTAATTAGTAGTTCCATGCTATTTAAGATTAAATATTCACGTAATTACTACAGGCAAGATAAGTGATATATACCAGTCTAAACAAATATTTTTTTATCTTAGCTATTCCAAAGAGTATACAGGAGTAAATTGTAAATAAAATTATATATCAGAGTGCACATTTCCATTGAGGCACAGGTAAAAGCACAGCATGTGCTTGAAGAACCAGCTGTTTCGATGAGACCACTGCTGGTTACAATATGTTCGTTTGAATATATGCCTGCGGAAAGATTAAGTTAAATTTAATTCGAATTATTACATACCCTAAATAAGCGCTGAGCGCGCAATTGTTCTTATGTCTAAATACAATACTGCAGAACATAACCGATTAAAGGTTAGCAAAGAAAATAACCCTTGGAAAAACTGGGGCCCGTTTTTGACTGAACGTCAATGGGGCACAGTGCGTGAGGATTATAGCGAAGATGGTTCTGCATGGGAGCACACCACTCACGACATGGCCCGCAGTTATACTTACCGCTGGGGTGAAGAAGGTATTGCAGGTATTTCAGATAATAAATCCTTATTGTGTTTTTCTGTGGCGTTGTGGAACGGAAAAGATCCTATCCTGAAGGAACGTCTTTTTGGGATGACAGGAAATCAGGGTAACCACGGCGAAGATGTTAAGGAACTCTACTACTACCTGGATAGCACACCTACACATTCGTACATGAAGATGTTGTACAAATATCCTCAGGCGGAGTTCCCGTATCAAAAACTGATCGATGGCAACCAGCGTTCAAGACATGAACCGGAATTTGAATTGATCGATACAGGTGTATTTGATGAAGACAAATATTTTGATGTAGTTGTTGAATATGCTAAAGGCGACAAGGAAGATATTCTGATTAAAATATCTGTAACAAACCATGGCCCGGAAGAGGCCGAAATTACTGTACTTCCGACATTGTGGTTTAGAAATATATGGACCTGGGGTTATGATTTTGCAAAGCCTAAAATGGCTGCTCAAAAAGACGGGTCTATTTTTATTGAACATGATTTCATCGGCGAACGCCATTTTTATTCAGATCAGGCAGACCGTTTATTATTTTGCGAGAATGAATCGAATAATAAACGACTATATAACAAAGCCAACAAATACAGCTACTGCAAAGATGGTATTAACGATTATGTTGTAAATGATAATCAGAGTGCCGTAAATATGCTGCAGCGCGAAGGAACGAAAGCTTCTTCGATGTATAAATTAAAAATCAAATCTGGAGAAACAAACGTAGTACGTTGCAGACTTACGGATAAGAAATTTAAGAATAATGCATTTGAAGATTACGACCAGATCTTTGAAGCACGTTTGAACGAAGCCAATGAATTTTATGATGAAGTGCAGGATGGGGTGAAAGACCCGGAACTACGCATGATTCAGCGTCAGGGATATGCGGGTATGATGTGGTGTAAACAGTTCTTCTATTTCAACATCAAACAATGGCTGGAAGGAGATCCTGTGCGCAGAGATTCATTGCCTGAATCCAGAAGAAAAGGTCGCAACAGTCATTGGGAACATTTGAATAACTCGAATGTAATCTCCATGCCTGATAAGTGGGAGTATCCATGGTATGCAGCTTGGGATCTTGCATTCCACTGTATTCCGATTGCACAGATCGATCCTGACTTTGCGAAACGTCAGTTGACCATTTTATTGCGTGAGTATTATATGCATCCGAATGGTCAGATTCCTGCGTACGAATGGAACTTTGGTGATGTGAACCCTCCTGTACATGCCTGGGCAACCTGGCGCGTATATGAGCTTGATAAGGAGCGTAACAACGGCGTAGGAGATACCGCTTTCCTTGAAAGAATACTCCATAAACTTACCATGAACTTTACGTGGTGGGTAAACCAGAAAGATAAAGATGGTAAGAATATATTTGAAGGCGGTTTCTTAGGCCTTGATAACATTGGGGTTTTCGATCGCAGTCAGCCTTTGCCAATCGGCGGAAGAACTGAACAGTCGGATGGTACAAGCTGGATGGCGATGTATTCATTGAACATGCTTCGTATCTCTACCGAGCTTTCACTGATCAATCCGGTATACCAGGATCTGGCTTCTAAATATTTTGAGCACTTCCTGTACATTGCCGGAGCCATGAATAACATTGGTGATTCAGGCGTTGGGTTATGGGATGAAGAAGATCAATTCTATTTTGATATTATTCACTTACCGAACGGTAAGAGTCAGCACTTAAAAGTAAAATCGATCGTGGGTTTGATTCCATTGTTCGCTGTAGAGGTTTTAACAAAATCAAATGTAGAAAAACTACCTGACTTCAAACGTCGTCTGGAATGGATATTAAGTAACAGACCGGATCTTGCAAGCCAGGTTTCACGCTGGACTGACGTAGGTGATCATAATACCAAGCTGCTTTCATTATTGAGAGGACACCGTATGACCATGGTGTTAAAGCGTATGTTGAATGAAACTGAATTCCTGTCAGACTTCGGTATCCGAGCCTTATCAAAAGAACACGAAGCTAAACCATACGAATTTAATTACCAGGGTAAAGTATTCTCTGTTGCGTATAAACCGGCAGAATCAGACTCAGCGATGTTTGGCGGTAACTCCAACTGGCGTGGTCCGATCTGGTTCCCGATCAATTATATGATCGTGGAAAGCTTAATGAAATTCCATTCATACTATGGTGATGATTTCATTATTGAATATCCAACAGGTAGCGGAAAGATGTTAACGTTAAAAGATATTGCGGCAGAACTTTCCAATCGACTGATCAATATTTTCCGTCTGGATAAAAATGGGAAGCGTCCGGTGAACGGAGACGTAGAAAAGTATAGCAAGGATCCGCATTTCAAAGATCTGATTACATTCTATGAGTTCTTCCATGGTGATAACGGTAGAGGATGCGGTGCTTCACACCAAACGGGTTGGACAGGGCTTGTTGCAACGTTGATCCATGAGTTCAAAAGAGAACATTGATATAAAGCACAGGTAATTCCTGAACAGCTGTTTGATAATACAATAACCCACTATATTTATGGTGGGTTATTTTTATATTTATACAATGCATTTAACGGAATGAGTAGTTATGTAATATTTTTTTGTTAGTGTTAATGTTTATGACCAAAGACTATAGAAAATGCTTAAAATCTTGTTTAGTGATAAAGAGGATTGGAAGATAAAATCGGAAGGCCGGTATGATAAGGAAAAGTACACTTTCAATTATGCGAAATTCAATTGGTTGGCGGAAGATTAAAACATTGTTGCATACGTAATTTAATAAAAAATTATTCATAGTAGATATAATGAAAACCAGTTTATCAGACAACATTGGCCTTTTAAATACCGATGCAGAAAAAATATTTAGCATTCGTTTTGGAATGCTGTTCTCCATTAACCGAAATCGTTTTTTTGCTTATTTAAGAAACTACATTGATTTCTATAATCAGTTCCGGGAAAAAGTGCTGGAGAGGAACCCAGCCATAGAGCCTGCAAGTATTCCGGTATTAGAGTATAAAAATTGTTTTCTATCGTTGCGTTACCAACTGCTGCTGATCATAACGTTTCCGATAACCTTTTTTATATTTATTCAACACTGGAATTATATTCAGGATGTGAAAGCAAAGCTGCATGTAGGACTGGAGGGTATTAATACCATAGTGAAGAAGCCTGTAAGCAAGAACTCAAATTATACACCACCGAAAAAGAAGAGAAAGTAATCAACGATGTATACAGAGTTACAGTCTACATTTACACAGCTTTTAAAAACGTATACAAACGATACAGTTTTGATTGATAAACTGTGGTATGAAATAGAACAGGCATATTCTGGTCCGAAGAGGTATTATCATACACTGATGCATCTAAATAAAATGCTTGAACAGCTTCTGTTAGTGAAGGATAAAATAAATGATTGGGAAACGGTTTTATTTAGCTTGTTTTATCATGATATTGTTTACAAGGCGAACCGATCGGATAATGAAGAGCAGAGCGCTGTTTTAGTCGGGAAGAGAATGAAGATGCTGTCTGTTTCCGAAGAGCGAATCCTTCAATGTAGCAGACAGATCCTTGCTACGAAAAGTCATACACACCAAGCGGAACAGGATACCAATTACTTTACGGATGCTGATTTATCTGTGCTCGGGCAGGAGTGGAGTATATATGAACAGTACTTTAAACAGGTGAGGAAAGAATATGCGATCTATCCGGACTTCCTTTATAACCCAGGCAGAAAAAAGGTGTTGAATCATTTTTTACAAATGGATAAAATTTTTAAAACAGATTATTTTTTTGAAACGCTGGAAACACAGGCAAAAAGCAATTTGCAGAGGGAATTGGAAATTTTAGAAAAATAAAAGTTAACGCTGTTCGAATTGCAATCTCGAATCCAGATTAAAGCGATTGCAAATCGCTCATATACCTCTTAAAACAGCAAAGGCCCCGGATTTCTCCAGGGCCTTTTACTTTATTAAATTATAACCATTATTGACAAAATATGGGAAACTAATGTCAATGCTTTAATAACACATTTTAGTAATCAATCGTTTCTTTTGCCAGCAATTCTTTTCTGGTTTTTTTGAAAAAACGCTTTCTGAAGAATTTATCGACCCGTTCTACAGCCGTATCAATCAACATGTACATGGTTGGTACCAGGAATAATGTTAAAATCAAGGAACTTGTCAATCCACCGATAATAACCCAGGCCATCCCATTTTTAACCTCCGCACCGGAACTTGTCGCTAAAGCGATTGGAAGCATACCTGTGATCATGGCTATCGTAGTCATCAGGATTGGTCTTAAACGTTCTTTACCGGCTTCAACCAACGCATCAAAACGAGACAGGCCTTCCGCTTTTAAGTGATTGGCAAAGTCGACGATCAGGATACCGTTCTTTGCAACCAGACCCAGAAGCATAATCAAACCTACAATCGCGAATATCGATAAGGTTTCCATACTCAACGCCAATGCAAGCAATGCACCGATCAACGCTACCGGTATGGAGAAGAGTACTACAAACGGATATACTACACTTTCATATAGGGCAACCATGATCAGGTACACCAGAATGATACCTGTTAACATGGCAAGTCCAAGACTTCCGAATGCATCTTTCTGATTTTTCGCATCTCCCTGGTAGTCGAGGATAACTCCTTCCGGTAATTTCTGCTTCTCAAGGGTAGCCTGGATCTCTGCAACAATTGTTCCCGACGGGCGACCCACAGCAGCGGAAGTTACCTTGATCGAATTCATACGGTTGGTACGTTCCAGGATGGATTGTCCTAGTATTTCTGTGATCTCGGCTACTTCACTTAAGCGTATAGATGCACCCTGACTGTTTCGGATGATCAGATTTTTTACACTTTCGATATCGCGTTTATCATCTTTGTCCAGAGATACATTGATGCTGTATTCTTCACCTTTATCTCTGAATTTTGTTTGGTCGTTTCCTCTGAACGCAAGCTGGATCGCATTACCAACTTCAGGAACGCTCATTCCCATATTTGATAATTTGTCTCTGTTTAATTTAATGTCAATTTCAGTCTTAACACTTTTGGTACTGTAATCAACATAATCTGTACCCGGTGTGGCAACTACAACTGCTTTAAGCATACGTGCCGCTTTCCATAGACTATCCATGTCTGTACCTTTCACAGCGATCACAATAGGGGACTGGCTGTTACCGGTAATACTTACAGGAAGTACAGTAACTTTAACACCCGGTATTTCTCCGATTTTGTTTCGCATTGCTGCACCGAATTTTTCTGCAGAAAGCGCACGTTCGGACTTGTCGATCAGTGTTACTGTGATCTCTGCCAGGTTTGCATTGGAAGTACCTCCGCCCATTGCGCCGGATTGTGTACCCACATTGGTAAACACTTTCACAACTTCAGGTTGTGCGAGCAATATCTTCTCAATCTCTTTTACCTTTAAGTTGGTTTGATATAAAGGTGTTTCCGGCGCAAGCTCAACTTTGATCGCAAATTCACCGCGGTCACCTGCACTGATAAAAGCAAAGCCAATGAACCCTGCAGGCAGCAACGCAATTGAACCAAAGAACAAAACAATAACGGTTAATCCAACCCATCTTTTGTGTCCGCGTGTTAATGCCCATGATAATGCTTTCCCATATGCTTCTTTTAAGTTTGTTAGAAATTCTTCAAACTTAATATTGATCAATCCCCATAGTGAATCCTTGCTCAATACTTCCAGCTTCGCCCATTTGGATGCAAGCAGCGGAGTAAGCGTAAATGATACGAACAAACTCATTAAAGTAGAGAATACGACAACCAGAGAAAATTCTCTCAGGATGTTCCCAATCATACCAGTACTCATTGCCAGAGGAAGGAATACCACAACGTCTACTAATGTTATCGCAATGGCTGTGAATCCGATTTCACTTCTGCCATCTAAGGATGCCTGAACTCTGTTTTTGCCCATCTCCAGATGGCGGAAAATATTTTCCAATACAACAATACTGTCGTCTACCAGGATACCTACAACCAGTGAAAGGCCCATCAATGTCATCAGGTTTAAGGTAAAACCAAAGAAGTACATTAGGATGAATGTCGGAATCATGGCTGACGGAATGGCAACCAATACAAATAATGAGCTGCGAACACTATGCAGGAACAATAACATCACACTTCCTACAATAAGTACTGCAAGGAAAAGATCGTGCATTACGGCATCTGCAGAAGCCAGTGTATAAACGGATTGATCCGATGCGATCTGGTAATTGAAGCCCTGTGCCGCATACATTGTTTTTAATTCCTCCAAGCGTGCTTTTGCATTTTGGCTTACGTTCACAGTATTCGCATCGGATTGTTTTATGATCTCAATACCGATACCTCCATGGCCATTAATACGGTTGATGGTTGTCGATTCTGCCAGTCCATCTGTTACCGTAGCAACATCTTTAATTAAAATCCGGCTTCCGTCTTTATTCTCTGTAATAACAAGATTTCTCAGTTCATCTACTTTGGTAACCTTTGCATCCATACGGATCGATAAACGGTCGTCCGACGTTTCTACGCTACCTGCCGGGTATGAAGCATTGCTGTTCGTGATGATCTGGTTTACCTGTGCAGAAGAAATGCCGTATGCCTGAAGTTTGTCGTTATCAAGTATGATCTTGATTTCACGCTCATTTCCTCCGATAATAGCAACAGAGCCAACACCTGCAACATTCAGCATGATAGGCTTGATTTTCTGATCAATCAAATCATATAATTCCCCCTGTGACATGTTTGCGGTTGCACTTACTTTTAATACCGGAAGTTCATCCAGGTTAATACGTTTGATGATGGGGTCATCCACATCATCCGGAAGAGATGCCTTTATTTCATTAATCTTTCGTTCAGCATCACGCTGCGCATTGATCGTACTGGTTCCGGGCTTTAGCTGGATAACGATCATAGATACACCTTCCATAGAGGTAGAGGTAATCATATCAATCCCTTCAATGGATGCAACAGCATCTTCAACAGGTTTTGTGATCGAACTCTGGATTTCATCCGAAGAAGCACCTCTGTATATGGTCTGTACTGTAATTACATTTACTTCAAACTTAGGAAGCAAATTATAATTCAGACTTTTGTAACTGATCCATCCAAAGAGGATCAGCGTAAAGAAAATTACTGTAATCAGTAACGGTCTTTTTATGGATATTTCGGTAATTGACATAGCTTATTGCTTTATTTGTTTTTCACAATGCTGATGATGCTGCCATCAAACAAGTTGATCTGGCCATTGATGACGATCTGTTCACCAATCTGTAACCCACTCACAACCTCAATGTTTTCGCCTATTTCACGACCGATGATAATTTTTCTCGCTTCCGCTTTGTTTCCATTCACTACATACACGTAAGGATTTTTAAGCCCTTCGGCTAAAGCAATTTTAGGAATCTGTAATGCTTTTGCATCTGTTTCAGAACGGAAGGTTACCATCACATAAGTTCCGGCTTTCAATACATTTTTTCCATTGTTGTCGATGAGCACTTCTACTAAATAATTGTGACTGGCATCTCCTTTCGGATTGATGAAGGAAACTTTTCCTTTGAATGTAATTCCCGGGTATACTTCAGTTGAAACTGATACTGTTTGGCCGATTTTCAATCGATATGCATCTTTTTCGTTTACATATACAACGGCTTTTAGTTGTTGAATATTTACAACAGTAGCAATCACTGTACCCACGTTCGTAAACTCGCCAACATTCAGGCTTTTGTTTGATATGATACCGCTAAAAGGTGCAACAATATTTCCATCTGAGATCTGTTTGCGGATCTGGTCTGCTTCAATACGTTTGTTTTCATATGCATATTTTGCATCCAGCATGTTTGTTTCAGTAGCAGCTTTACCTTCATATAGTTCTTTCGTACGTTCGTAGTCTCTCTTTAATTTAGCTTCAGATAATTCAACTGCTTCCAGATTCAATTGCTTTAATTGTGAATCGATGGTACCAATGATCTGACCTTTACTTACTCGGGAGCCATTTTCAATAGATAAGCGGGTGATCTTGCCGGATATAGATACAGCAATTTTGGATTCCTCGATGGGGGCCAGAGATGCCGGTAATTGAAAGGAACTGCTCAGTTCTTTTTCGCCCACCGTTGCAACTGCAACCGACACGGGTATTTTAGAACGGTCAACAACCTGTTTGTTTTCGTTTATTTTCTTTTTGTTGCTAACGAGCCTTAATGTAACAACTGCTACAAGCGCTAGAATTCCCCCGATGATTAATAATTTTTTCATATCTATGAATGATTATAATGTGTTATAGTTTTTGTGCGAATGAAATTAATGTACCATTTGCTTTTTCGTTGTTCAATGTTGAAGACAATAAATTCAACATGGAAGTGATGTAGTTGTTTTGCGCTTCTTTCAGCGAATATTCAGCATTCAGCAGGTCGGTTAATGTACCGGTACCTTTTTGGTACTGAAGATTGGTTATATCAAATACTTCCTGTGCAAGTGCTAAGTTTTCCTTATTGTTTGCAACATCGTTGTATGATTTCTTTAATTGTGTATTGGCATTCTGTGCCTGAAGCTGTAAAGTGTTATTATTAATAATGAAGTTTTGTTTGTCATTTGCCAGCTTAAGCTGACTTTGTTTCAACTGACTGTCACGTCTGAACCCACTGAAAATAGGTACGTTCAAGCGTAAGCCAATAGTAGAGTAATCAAACCAGCGGTCAAACGCAGTACTGAAGTGTGCGCTGTATGATTGTGCACCATAACGTGCGTAACCGTTTAGCGTTGGCATGAAAGCTGCTTTCTTTCTCTTTACATCAATTTCCTGCAAATGAATTTTCTCCACATTGATTTTGTAAGAGTATAATTGCGTAACATCAAACTGGCTGATATCAGAAGTGGGAATTAGGCGATCGTAGTTTAATGAATCGTTAATCGTAATAGTTTCCTGTAATGTCATGCCCATGGCGTCTTTCAGCTTGTTCAGGGCAAGCTCTCTATTTGTCTCTGCAAGGGTTTTTTCTGCAACAATATTTTTATAAGTAACAAGAATTCGGTTGTAGTCAACCTCTGTAGCTACACCTTTATCCAGTTGCAATTTTTTAATAGCAAGTAGGTCTTTATATTTATCTTCGTTTGTTGCCAGGATACGGATGCGTTCTGCATAAATGGTTGCTTCTATATAAGCTGCAGTGGTATTATAGATCAGCGTTTCCTGATTTTGTTTCAGACTTAATTCTGAAATTTCTTTATTTGGTTTGTTTGCCTGAATGCCATACAAGAGTGATTGGTCAAAGATCACCTGATCGGCTTGAATAACAGGGTTGGTAAGGAATGGCTGACCAAATTGCAATCTCGTTTCTGACGGGCTGAATGCACCTGCAGGAATGATGGTTGTCTGACGTTTGATGTTGTAATCAAATGTTGCCGTACCTGCTACTTGTGGCAGATAGCCAGCCAGGGCTTCCCGGCCTTGCTGGTTAGCTATTTCAACATTGTTTTGGTAGACCTGATTGCTTAAATGATTTTTTAAGCTGTAATCAATACACTGTTTTAGTGTATATTTTTGCTGGGCCATTGTTTGAGAAATAGTTAGCGTCAGCAATATGCCTATGGCGTAAAGTCTCATGTTAATTGATGTTTAAGAGATATAGGTTGAAGTCGATTAAAGTAAAATAATATTGTTGTCGGGTGAAATTATTTTTTTGTTGCCTTCCAGCGTTCTATAATCAAAGGAATTTCTTTGTGAAAGAAACTCATGAAACTATGGATCTCCTGTAAGCTTGCATTGAATTCAGGTGTAGAAGAAGGGCGTTGTTCAATGATTGATTTCATTAAGGAATGCATGGTAATGATACCTTCCAGTTTTTCTTTCATGTGATTTTTCCAGTTCACAATGGTTGCCCTGAAATATCTTTTGCGTTCACCCGGATTGGTAAAATATTCAACACGTTTTGTTGTAAGTAAAAGATTGAGTGCTGTGCTGGTGGCACTTTTACTGATGTTAAGTGCATCTTTAATTTCGTCAAAGGTTAATTCGTTTCTATCTGCGATCAGTAGTAGTGCCATAACACGCGCGCCTGCAGGGTGAAAACCTTCCTGTTCATAAAACACACCGAGTTGTTCGATCAGGATTCGTTGTTTTTCAGTTACAATTTCTTTGCTCATGTTACCAGGTAATTCGTTTATTTAATGATGTAAAGTTATGAATAATTTAGTTAGTTCTGAAAAATAAGAACCAAATTTCTTACATCTAAATAAATTATTTAATATTCACAAAATGATATAGTTAGCTATTTTGTATAGACGTGTAAAGCCTGAAAAAGTTAAAAAATAAAGTTTTTAAGTCTTCAACCTAATTTGAAAAAAATACCGGCAATAAAAAAACCCAACTGATTGGTTGGGTTTTTTTATGATGAAAAGTGAGTGGCTAATTACTTAACTTTTTTAGTAAGTTCAGCACCAGCTTTAAATTTAACTACTTTTTTAGCTTTGATTTTGATCACTTTACCAGTTTGTGGGTTTCTACCGTTACGAGCTGCACGTGTAGCTGTTTTCCAAGAACCGAAACCAATTAATACAACTGATTCACCTTTTTTAAGCGCTTTACCAGTAGCGCCAATGAATGCGTCTAAAGCTCTTTTTGAATCTGCTTTAGTTAATTTTGATTCAGCTGCAATTGCATCGATTAATTCTGCCTTGTTCATAGTGTGTAGTTTTTGTTTGTAAAAGTTAAAATTCTTATACGAAATTATAGGAAAAGCCTTATCCTGCAAGACCTTCAGCAATATTTTATCCAATTGTTGATAACTTTATGGGAATTCACATGTTCTGTAGCTACCGTAACTAGTGCGATAGAGAAGTAAAGTACAATTTGGGGATATCTGTTTTTTTGTTTTTTAGAATATCTATTTGTTCTGTATCCCTTTATTTACGGGTTCTTTGGAATAGGTTACAACTTATATACATTTTTTTTATGAATGTTAATATCGTTTTAATTCTATACAGCCCATTATTGGTAGGGGTAAACAGCGTTTTTCGAAAATTCTTTCTTTTATATATTTTTTAATACTAGTCCTGTATCGCTGATGCCTGTTTGCTTCCAACACTTTTATATATATCCACCATTTTTTGAAATATTCGAACCACTGAATTTTATGCTTATTCAAAAAAGTGAACCACTGTTTGTGCATAACAGCGCAGACAGGTTGAATTTTTGTTGGCAAATACTATATTTTTCCACAAAAAGGTTTAAATTGATATAAAAGTGGGATAAAGTGGGTGTTTGTGGTTGTATTTTGTCTTTTCTTTTATAAATTTGATTAACCAATTGTATATCAGAGGTAATATATGGGATTCTTTTCAGGTGAATATGACTGTACAGTAGACGCGAAAGGCCGAATGGTCTTGCCTGCTCGTATTAAGTCCAATTTGCCCGATGTAGACGCAGGAAATGTAGTATTGACAAGGGGATTCGAGTCTTGCATTGTTCTGTATTCTCAAACGGAATTCAAGAAGATATACTCAAAGGTTTCCGGTCTGAATGAATTCAGCGAAGAATACCGCGTTTTCCAACGGAATTTCTTCCGGGGGATCAATGAGGTTGAGCTTGATGGAAATGGCCGCCTATTAATCCCTAAAATGCTTTTAGGGCACGCTCAGCTTGAGAAGGATGTCACCGTGGTAGGAATGGGAAACAGGGTGGAAATATGGTCTCCGGAGTTATATCAGAAGTTCCTCATCCAGGATTCTGGGGAACTCGCTCAATTAGCAGAAAAATATCTCGCACCAACAAAAAAAGAATAGACAACATATGTATCACGTTCCGGTCTTATTAAAAGAAAGTATTGAGGGGTTAAATATTAATCCGGAAGGAATATACGTCGATGTTACATTCGGTGGCGGTGGCCACAGCCGCGAAATACTAAAGCACTTAAAAGGAGGGAAATTATATGCTTTCGATCAGGATGCAGATGCGGTTGATAACGCAAAGGATCTGATCGGACCTAATTTCACACTTATTCCGGCCAACTTCAGATACATTAAAAAATATCTCCGCCTGAATGGAGTAGACAGAGTCGATGGTCTGCTGGGTGATCTTGGTATTTCATCCCACCAGATAGATACTCCTGAAAGAGGTTTTTCCATTCGTTATGATGCACCGCTGGATATGCGCATGGATAGAGCCATTGATAAGACAGCCGCAGATGTAATCAATAAATATTCTGAGCATGGCCTTCACAGCATTCTGGGTATGTATGGTGAAGTACGCAATGCGAAAACACTTGCTCAGGCACTGGTTAAAGAACGCATCAATAAACCGATTAACCGTACTTCGGAATTGATTGAAGTACTTTCTGATTATGCACCACGTGGTAAAGAGAGTAAATATTATGCGCAGGTATTCCAGGCGCTCCGCATTGAAGTGAATGAAGAGCTGGAAGCATTAAAAGACTTGTTGGAACAAAGTCAGCAGGTATTAAAATCCGGCGGCAGACTTTCCATCATCAGTTACCATTCCTTGGAAGATCGTTTGGTTAAGAACTTTGTTCAGCAGGGCAAATTTCATGGCGATGCTGAAAAGGATCTTTATGGAAATACAAATAAGCCTTTCCATGCTGTCGGTAAAGCAATCGATCCGACGGATGAAGAAAAAGAAGTTAATAACCGTGCACGCAGTGCGCGTTTACGCATAGCAGAACGCGAGTAATATATGGCAGAAAATACAGTCAGACAAAAACCGATAGAAAAAGAAGAAACTCCCCCGGAAATAAAGTCCGGTAAGGGATTTTTTTCTTTTGTAGATAAATATGTCCCGGTTGGGGATGTATTTAATGACGGTTTGCCTGTTCAGTACATTCCTAAAGTATTGTTCTTCGCCTGTATCATGATGCTGTACATTGCCAACGCACATTACGGCGATAAGCTTGTTCGTAAAACCAATAAGCTGAAAAATGAAGTGAATGATCTTAGAGCCGATTACATAACACTGAAAGCAGACCTGATGATTAAAAGTAAGCAGTCAGAAGTTGCAAAGCAGGTTGAAGTTCTGGGACTGAAAGAAAGCACGGAACCACCTATTAAACTAACAGAGCAGAACCGTGAACATTAAAAAATCCATCGTCCTCCGGATCCGTGTTGCTTTCCTGGCAATCGTGCTGTTCTCTTTTGCAATTGGATACAAAATATTTGTGATCCAGTTTGTACAGAGAGAAAGATGGGAAAAGCTGCATACGGAAAATCTGATTGATTTTAAAGATGTAAAACCTACCCGGGGAAATATATTTTCCGCGGATGGAAGTCTGCTGGCCACGTCATTGCCGTTTTACAGAGTCTGTATAGATCCTACGATTGCAGATAAGGATGTATTTAATAAAGGCATTGATCAGCTTGCAAGAAATTTACAGGCTTATTTTAAAGATAAGACTGTTGCTGAATACAAGAGAAAAATTACAGAAGCAAGAAGAGGTGATAAACGATACATTATTTTAAACCATAAGCCAATCAATTACCAGGGTAAAAAGGAAATGTCGGAATGGCCGATCTTTTGTGAAGGCAGATCAAAAGGTGGGGTTGTATTTGAAAAGGTTGATAAACGTTTCATGCCGTTTTCTATGCTGGCACAACGTACGGTTGGTTTTGTAAATGAAGAAAATCACGGCGCAGGCCTCGAATACAGCTTCAATCAGGAACTGGCGGGTAAAAATGGCAAGGCATTATTCAGAAAAATGTCGGGCGGAAACTGGAAACCGATTCATGATGAAAATGAAATTACACCTGTGGATGGTATTGACATTGTAACAACCATAGATATCAATATTCAGGACGTAGCTGAAGCATCTTTACGTAATCACCTGGCAAGCCACGATGCAGATTATGGCTGTGTTGTACTTATGGAAGTTGCAACCGGGGAGATCAAAGCAATCGCAAACCTTGGTAAAGTAGGAGAAGGGCAGTATGCTGAAAATTATAACTATGCAGTCGGCAGTCAGGGGTTAACAGAACCGGGTTCAACATTTAAACTGGCATCAGTAATCGCACTGTTTGAAGATACAGACATTAATCTGGCAGATACCATTGATACAGGTAATGGGGAATATGAATTCTACGACCGGATCATGCGTGATTCAAAGCCGGGCGGCCATGGAAGAATAACCCTGCAACATGCATTTGAAACGTCTTCTAATATTGCAATCTCTAAAAAGGTAAATGAATATTTCGGTGCGAAGCCTGATAAGTTTTTAGAACACATCCAAAAAATGGGTTTGACAGAACCAGTCATTTTTCAAATGGATGGGGTAGCCAAACCGTATTTTAAAACAACATCTTCGAAAACCTGGAGTGGAACAACGTTGCCATGGATGTCGATCGGTTATGAATTAAGCATGTCGCCGATACATACACTTTCATTTTACAACGCGATTGCCAACAACGGTACCATGGTGCGCCCGATGATTGTAAAAGAAACGCGCGTGGCTGACCAGGTGCTGGACAGATATTCAACCGAAGTGGTTGTTGACAAGATCTGTTCCGATGAAACACTGAAGAAGGTCCGTGTCATGCTGGAAGGAGTGGTTGAGAATGGTACAGCAAGCAACATAAAAAATAATACTTATAAGATAGCAGGAAAAACAGGTACTGCGCAGAAACTGGTAAATAAAACCTATTCACGGACTTACTATACATCCTTTGTAGGTTACTTCCCGGCAGACAGACCTAAATACAGCTGCATCGTTGTGATTGATAATCCGAAAGGATATCAGCAGTATGGCTCAGATGTTGCTGCACCGGTATTTAAAGAAGTAGCCGATAAAATATATGCACAGGACCTGGATCTGCAGGAACCGATCAAAGCACAAGCACTGGCAAATACGGGTGTGTATCCGGTGATCAGAGGGGGCTTATATGATGATCTGAAGTTTTTATGCAATGCGCTGCAAATTCCAAATCATACAAGTACCAATGCAAACGACGACTGGGTACAGGCAAATGTTGAAAATAAAACAGTAGTCTGGTATGACAGAAAAATTGTTGCAGGTATTGTGCCGGATGTGCGTGGACTGCGCTTAAAAGATGCTTTATATATTTTAGAAAATATTGGTTTGCATGTAAGTATTCAGGGCTCCGGTAGGGTGGCCTCACAATCGATTGCAGCCGGAACCAGATACAATAAAGGGAATTACATAACTATTGTGTTAAACTAATATGCAGGTAAAAGATTTGATCTATAAGGTATCTCTTATTTCTGTTTCAGGCAGAACAGATGTAGATATTGCTGCGATTTGTTTTGATTCTCGCAAAGTTGAAAAAGGGTCTATGTTTATTGCCGTAAGAGGCGTAAGCAATGATGGACATGCTTATATACAGGATGTAATCAAAAAGGGAGCAAGCGCAATTGTTTGTGAAGAACTTCCGGGTTTAGATGCTAATGCTGATTGCACAATTATTCAGGTGAAGGATAGTTCTGAAGCACTTGGGGTAATTGCATCCAACTATTATGATAAACCTTCTTCCAAGTTGAAACTTGTAGGAATCACAGGTACCAATGGAAAGACAACTACAGTTACTTTGCTGTATCGTTTATTCAGAAAACTTGGCTATAAAACCGGTTTGATTTCTACGGTTGAAAATATTATTGAAGAAACGGTTATTCCTTCAACGCATACAACACCGGACGCTATAGCATTGAACAAATTATTGGCTGATATGGTGCTTGCAGGCTGTACGCATTGTTTCATGGAAGTAAGCTCGCATGCCGCTGTACAAAGACGTATTGCAGGTTTACGGTTCGAAGGAGCATTGTTCAGTAACATTACCCATGATCACCTGGATTATCATAAAACCTTTGATGAATACATTAAGGCTAAAAAATTATTCTTTGATGGTTTGTCAAATGATTCTTTCGCACTGATCAATTTAGATGATAAGCGCGGAAGGGTGATGATTCAGAATACCCGTGCCAAAACATATACCTATTCATTACTGGCACTTGCTGATTTTAAAGGGAAATTACTATCCACGACTATGCATGGTATAGAAATGGATATTGATGGGACACAGGCATGGTTCAGATTGATCGGTAATTTCAACGCCTATAATTTACTGGCTGTATATAGCGCAGCTGTTCTGTTAGGCGAAGATAAGCAGGAGATATTGTTGCAGCTTTCAACATTGGATGCTGCGAATGGAAGATTCGAACAATATAATTCAACAGGTAAAATTACCGTGATTGTTGATTATGCGCATACACCGGATGCATTGAAGAATGTGCTGGAAACGATAACAGAATTAAAAGAATCTCATAAGATCCTTACTGTTGTAGGTTGCGGCGGAAACAGAGATGCAGCTAAACGACCGATCATGGCAGACATCGCTTGCCAATTCAGTGACCAGGTTATTTTAACTTCCGATAACCCAAGGGATGAAGACCCGCAGGAGATCCTGGCTGAAATGGAAAAAGGGGTTCGGGTAGTAGATAAGAAAAAAGTTCTTTCTGTACTGGATAGAAAGGAAGCCATAAAGGTTGCGTGTACACTTGCAGCTCCGGGCGATATTATATTGATTGCCGGAAAAGGGCATGAAACCTATCAGGAAATCAAAGGAGTTAAACACCCATTTGATGACCGGATAATTGTAAAAGAATTATTAGAAACTTTAGGAAAGTAGTACTATGATGAGTTCTTTTTTAGAGATAAAGCATTTTAACCAGACAACCGTAAACTACGCGGTTGAGCGTTTTGTGGTGCTTTTGAGTGATAGTAACCGCACAGATCTGTCGGAAAGAATTGATTTGCTGTACAAAGAAATTGTACAGGCATTGGAAAGTGCAGAAGTAGCAAAATCAAATCATGAATTCAGATTGAATATGCTGAATGCCTCCAAACAGTCCAAGGGCTTGTTAAACCTGATTCGGTTTATAAAAATTTATAAAGTGATACTTGTGCTTGATGAAGATTACAAAGACTTTGAAGAGCTGGTGAATCAAATTGAACAGGCGAGAAGAAATACACACAGAAGTACACATACTTTTAAAAACATAGACTAGTCAATGACTTACGAACTATTGAGTAATCGAACATTTGAATTGTCCTCCAGAATCATGGACCTCTATGGTATTCTTTTAAAGAATAACGAAATGGAATTATCCATGAGACTTTTAAAGTATGGACTGTCTATCCGGAAACATGCGGAAACTGCATGGGCTTCTACCACGCAGATAGATTTTACTGAATCCATTTCAATGGCTTCAGAAATGTCTGTCCAAACCAGATACTGGTTAAAATTAATACAGATGAAGCATCCGTTGAGCAAAGAATGTGATGCTTGTGTCGAGTTGCTGAACAACGTCATTAATATGCTTAATTATATAATAAGCCATAACGATAAATATCATTTTCAACTTCAATATCAGTCGAACTAATGTTATACTATCTATTTGATTATTTAGAAAAACGATTTGACTTGCTGGGAGCGGGTGTATTTCAATACATTTCTTTTCGCGCCGGGATGGCAGCGTTTGTATCATTACTCATAGCATTAGTTTTTGGTAAAAAAATCATCACTTTCATTCAGAATAAACAAATAGGTGAGACAATACGAGATTTAGGTTTAGAAGGCCAGATGCAGAAAAAAGGTACTCCGACTATGGGAGGTCTCATGATCATTTTATGCATAATTGTTCCTACACTTTTATTTGCAAAACTGACGAACGTATATATTGTATTACTATTAATCGCAACCATAGGCTTTGGTTTTATTGGCTTTATGGATGATTATATTAAAGTATTTAAAAAGAACAAAGAAGGACTTCAAGGTAAATTTAAAATTGTTGGTCAGGTAACGCTTGGCTTAATTGTTGGGATAACTCTTTTATATAATTCAAGCGTTGTTATCAGAGAATATACCTTACCGGATGGAAGTGTTTCTACTGCTCAAAGTTCGGCAGTGTACAAAGACACACAATCGAATTTAACAACCATTCCATTTGTTAAAAATAATGAATTGGATTATGGAAGTATAACTTGTTTTATTTCGGATAGCTGCACACCTATTTTATATGTGTTGGTTGTAGTACTTGTTGTAACGGCAGTCTCTAATGGCGCCAATATCACAGACGGTATTGATGGTTTGGCAGCAGGTACATCTGCTATCATCGCATTGACACTTTGTATTTTTGCATATGTTTCGGGGAACGCTATTTTCGCTAGCTACCTGAATATTATGTATATACCAAACAGCGGTGAGCTTGTAATCTTTGGAGCAGCTTTGATGGGTGCATGTATCGGATTTTTATGGTACAATTCATTCCCTGCTCAGATCTTTATGGGTGATACCGGTAGTTTAACCCTGGGTGGTTTGATTGCTGTAATGGCATTAGCCGTGAGAAAAGAATTATTGCTGCCGTTGTTGTGTGGTATATTTCTAATTGAAAACTTATCTGTGATGATGCAGGTATCTTATTTCAAATACACTAAAAAGAAATACGGTGAAGGACGCCGCATATTTAAAATGTCGCCTCTACACCATCACTATCAGAAGTCAGGATTTCATGAATCTAAAATCGTAACCCGATTCTGGATTGTTGGAATTCTATTAGCAATTCTTTCATTGGCAACCTTAAAGTTGAGATAAATTGATGAGTCAGAAAGTTGTCATATTGGGTTCGGGAGAAAGTGGCGTAGGTGCTGCCTTGCTTGCAAAAGCGAAGGGGTATGATACGTTTGTCTCCGATTCAAGTGCTATTGCTGATAAATATAAAACGGAATTAACTGAAGCGGGGATTTCTTTTGAGCAGGAAAAACATACTGAAGAACAAATTCTGTCTGCATCCATCATTGTTAAAAGCCCGGGTATTCCTGAGAAAGCGCCGATCATGAAACTGGTGCGTTCGAAAGAGATAGAAGTAGTTTCTGAAATTGAATTTGCATACCGTCACATGCATTCCGATGCAAAATTCATTGCCATTACCGGCAGCAACGGAAAGACAACGACTACACTGCTTACTTACCATATTCTAAAAACATTGGGGTATTCCGTAGGACTTGGGGGAAACATCGGTACCAGCCTGGCTCGGCAGATCATTCATGAAAAGAAGGATATATACGTACTTGAACTGAGTAGCTTCCAACTGGATGATATGTTTACATTCAAAGCAAATGTAGCCGTGCTGTTGAATATTACCCCCGATCACCTGGATCGTTATGAGTATAAATTTGAAAACTACATAGCGTCCAAGTTCAGAATCTTCCAGAATCTGACTCCGGAAGATTTTTATATAACCTATGCGGAAGACCAGACAATAGAAACATATAAAAAGAACATCGATATCAATGCCCGTTACATGCCTGTTTCTTTAAAACAACTGCATGCATCAGGAGCTTATTCGGATGAGAAACAGATTCAGGTATATGCATTGAACGATGAACTACATACGTTTAAGACTGAAGGCTTGCCGTTAAAAGGAAAGCATAATTATATAAACATCATGGCTGCCTTGAATGCAACGATTGCAGTCGGAGCGAATGCTGATCAAGCTGCCGAGGCAATCAAAAGTTTCCGGAATGCACCACACCGCTTAGAGTTTGTTGGATCAATCTACGGAGTAAAATTTGTAAACGATTCAAAAGCTACCAATGTTGATTCTGTATGGTATGCACTGGACAGCATGGAGACTCCGGTTGTATTGATCGCCGGCGGTGTAGATAAAGGCAACGATTATTCACAGATAGAAGCGCTGGTGCGCGAAAAAGTTCATACGGTTGTAGCGCTGGGTAAAGATAATTCAAAAGTATTTGCCGGCTTTGCCAACATGGGGCCTGAGATCAAGGAAGCACATTCCATGGCTGAAGCCATTCGTATCGCGCACGATTCAGCAAATAAGGGAGATACGGTATTACTTTCTCCTGCATGCGCAAGCTTCGATTTGTTTAAGAACTACGAAGATCGTGGGGATCAATTTAGGAATTTAGTTATTGAATTAGCAGGTTAAGGTTATGCTGAATAAAGCAACATATTGGTTAAAAGATAATCTGAAAGGTGATCCGTTCATCTGGTCGATTATTATGCTGCTTTCGTTAATCAGCGTTGCTGTTGTATACAGTGCTTCCAGTTCACTTGCTTTCCAGAAAAAAGATGGTGATACAGTTTACTATTTAATCAAACACGGTTCATTAATTATCGGCAGTTTGGTGTTGGTATGGCTGGCGCATAAAATTGATTATAAATATTATTCGCGTTTAAGTCGTTTGGCATTAATCATTTCGGCACCGTTATTATTATTTACGTTCTTTATGGGAACAGAAAGCGGTGGTGCCACACGTTGGTTAATGATTCCGATTATCAACCAATCTTTCCAGCCTTCGGATTTGGCGAAGCTTGCGCTTATAGCCAACCTGGCAAGTATGTTAGCGAAACGTCAGGGAAACATCGATGATTTCAAAGCTTCATTTATTCCGGTTGTTTTGTGGTGCGGATTGATTTGCGGATTGATCGCATTATCAAACTTGTCTACTGCGATGATTTTGTTCTCTACCTGTCTGTTGTTGATGTTCATTGGTCGTGTACCTATGAAATACCTGATGATGCTTGTGCTCGTTGGTTTAATATTTGGTACAATCGCTTTGGCAATAGGTCAACGTTTGGGAACGGCCATCAGCCGTGTGAAACAATTTGGCGCAACCCTTGTTGACGATAATGCTCCGATTCCTGATCAGGCAGAGCAAGCATTTATTGCTATATGGAACGGCGGATTAATTGGTAAAGGTCCCGGTAACAGTGACCTGAAATATTTCCTTCCGCAATCTTCTTCCGATTTTATTTTTGCGATTATCATCGAAGAATACGGATTTATCGGAGGCGTACTTGTTGTGTTCCTGTATCTGGCATTGTTGTATCGCGGCATGAAAACCGTTGTTAAGAGTGACCGGGCATTTGGCGGATTGCTGTCGGCCGGACTCGCATTCAGTTTAGTTGTACAGGCAATGATCAATATGGGTGTTGCCGTAGGACTTGGGCCGATTACCGGTCAGCCGTTACCTCTGTTAAGTATGGGAGGTACATCCTTATTATTTACAGGTCTTTCCTTAGGAATTATCTTAAGTGTAAGTCGCGGAGATATTTCAGAATCAATCATTGAACCAATAGATGCAACAGCATAAAACATATCGTGTAATCATTAGCGGCGGCGGTACAGGCGGACATATTTATCCGGCTGTTGCAATCGCTAATGCCATCAAGCAACGTTTTCCGGATTCGGAAATATTATTTGTTGGTGCACAAGGACGTATGGAAATGCAAAAGGTACCTGCTGCTGGTTATAAGATCGAAGGCTTATGGATCAGCGGTATTCAACGGAAACTTTCGTTGAGTAACCTGGCTTTCCCGTTGAAAGTTGTTTCAAGTTATTTGAAAGCAAAAAAGATTGTCCGGGAATTTAAACCGGATATTGCAATAGGTGTAGGTGGGTATGCAAGCTGGCCGCTGTTACAGGCTGCCAATGCTGCAGACGTTCCGACCTTGATTCAGGAACAGAATTCATATGCAGGAATTGCCAATAAAGCACTTTCAAAAAAGGTGCAGGCAATCTGCGTAGCCTATGATCGAATGGAAAGATTCTTTCCGGCAGAGAAGGTTGTGTATACAGGTAATCCGGTACGAAAAGATATTGTTGATTATAAAAATTTCTCAAACGGAGCCTTTGAGTTCTTTGGTTTGAAGCCAGGTATACCAACACTGTTTGTAATGGGCGGAAGTTTAGGCGCACGTACCATTAACCTTTCCATCGAACGCAATCTTCAGCTGATTCAGGATGCCGGCATTCAGGTGCTGTGGCAGACCGGAAAATTTTATTATGAAGATTTGAAAAAATATAATTCCGATACTATTAAGGTAACGGATTTTATAGCCGATATGAACAGAGCCTATGCAATGGCAGATGTGATTGTGTCAAGGGCGGGAGCCTTGTCAATTTCTGAGCTGTCTATAGTAGGAAAGCCATGTATTCTGGTACCTTCTCCAAATGTGGCAGAAGATCACCAGACCAAAAATGCACTTGCACTTTCAAGCAAGGATGCCGCATGGATGGTAAGAGATATGGATGCGCCGCTGGAGCTTGTACAAAAAGCCCTTGCCCTGCTAAAGGATGAAAGTGCTAAAAATGTATTGGGCAAAAACATTTTGACTTTTGCGAAACCGAACGCAACGGAACGCATCACAGATAAAGTGTTTGAAATTATTAATTCAACAAAGAAGTGAATTTAAAAAATGTACATAGCATCTATTTGATTGGTATCGGTGGTATCGGTATGAGTGCTTTGGCTCGTTGGTTTAAGCAGAATAACTATACCGTGGGTGGCTATGACAAAACTTCTTCGGATCTTACCAAAGCACTGGAGTCTGAAGGCATGTGGATCCATTATGAAGATAATGTGAATCAGATTCCTGAAACTTTTAAGGCAAAAGATTCAGTACTGGTGATCTATACACCGGCGATTCCGGCAGATCAGGGAGAATTAAATTTCTTTAAAGATAATGGCTATCAATTGTTCAAACGTTCTCAGGTGTTGGGATTCCTGACCAGAGAATTAAAAACAATCGGTATTGCCGGCACACATGGCAAGACAACAACCTCTTCTATGGCTGCTCATATCATGCACGAGTCGGGTATGCCGTGCAGTGCGTTTCTTGGCGGAATCACTCAGAATTATAATACCAATATTCTGATCGGTAACCATGAAGGCGGCAACGGATGGGTAGTTGCTGAAGCTGATGAATATGATCGTTCGTTTTTACAATTGAGTCCGGATATCGCTGTGATCAATAACATGGATCCGGATCACCTGGATATATATTCAGATGTACAATCCTTCTATGATTCGTTTAACGAATATCTGAAAAAGTTAAAGCCAGGCGGCGTTGTGATCCGGAGAGTAGATGTTGATGTACAGATTCCTCCTCAGGCATCCAAGGCTGTTACCTTCGGTGATTCTATTGAAGCTGATTACCGCATTCATAATGTAATCACGAAGGATGGAGGAGTAACATTCAGCATTGATAATGATTTTGTACGCTGGAACAATATCCGTATAGAAATGCCGGGCATGCACAATGTGTTGAATGCCACTGCAGCTTTTCTTGCAGCATACCACGCCGGTGTAAATATAGATTCGATTAAGGCGAGCTTACGCAGCTTTGGCGGAGTTAAGAGAAGATTTGAATATATCTATAAAACACCTCAGCTTGTTTATGTGGATGACTATGCGCACCACCCAACCGAGTTGGAAGCATTGTTGAAAGCAGTCCGTACTGTTTTCCCAGGGAAAAAAGTTGCTACAGTTTTCCAGCCGCATTTGTTCACCCGTACAAGAGACTTTATGCAGGAATTTGCACAAAGCCTTGCCTTGACCGATGAATTATTGCTGATGGAGATTTATCCGGCAAGAGAACTGCCGATCGAAGGCATCTCATCGAGTGTATTGTTAGAGTTAATTCCGACAACAAACAAAAAGGTAGTTGGTAAAGATGCGTTGTTAAAAGAATTGTCAAAATTGGATTTTGACGTTGTTGTTACTGCCGGTGCAGGAGATATAGATAGATTTATTCAACCCATAAAATTGCTTTGCGAAGAACGATATGGCAAAGGGAACTGAAACAGAAAAGAAATTTAAATGGAAGCTGAAGCCTTCATTGTGGAACAAACTAGGGTTTGGTTTCATTGGCGTAAGCATGTTCTTTCTGATCGGTTTTGTTGAGAATAAGCATGCCAACAGAACGGTTTTGAAAACGGCAGTGAAAATTGACTTTGAAGATGATAACTACTTCGTCGATGAAACGGATGTACTGCGCACACTGACGATGAATAGCGCTGATCAGATTGTGGGTAAAAAATATCGTGATATTGATTTGAAAAGTCTGGAGTTACGCCTTGAAAGCATTAAATTTGTGGAAGATGCACAAATAAGTGCCGATCACAAAGGAACCTTAATGGTTGAAATCAGACAAAGCAAACCAATCGCCCGGATTGTAACTCAAAATTCTCCTCATGCTTACATAGGAAGTAATGCGACGGCTCTGGCTACTTCTGACAAATTCACTTCACGCGTATTGATTATTGACGGTCCCTTTACATCAAGATTGATGAAAGAAAATTATTTGCTTACGGATTCTGTTGGAAGTAAATATTTTGAACTGATTCAATTTATTGATCAGAATGCGTACTGGAAAAAGATGATTGCTCAAATGACGCTTTTATCAAATGGAGATATTGTACTGTTGCCACAGATTGGTGACTATGAAATCAAGTTTGGAAAGCCTGAAGATATTGAATTGAAATTTAAAAAGATTGATATGTTCTACCATGAAATCCTTCCAACAAAAGGATGGGATGCATACCAATCCGTGAATGTTGCGTTTAAGAATCAAATTGTCTGTGAATAATTTTTACGACCATGTATAAAGAAAACAATCCATCTCAATCAAACCAGAACGACAAAATTGTTGTTGGTTTAGATATTGGTACTACCAAGATTTGTGCAATTGTTGGTAGAAAAAATGAATATGGCAAGCTTGAGATTCTCGGCATAGGCAAAGCCGTGTCTGAAGGGGTGATCCGAGGCATGGTTACTAATATCAATCTTACGGTAACGGCGATTGAAAAAGCAATCAAAGAAGCTTCTGATCAATCCGGTATTGATATCGGGATCGTAAATGTTGGTATTGCTGGACAGCACATTAAAAGTTCTGTACACCACCATGGAATAAACAGGCCCAATGGCGACGAAGAAATTTCCGTTGATGATATCAACCGTTTAACGGCTGATATGTACAGAACGGTCATGCCTTTTGGAAATGAAATCATTCACGTAATGCCTCAGGTATATACGGTTGATTACGAAGAAAACATTAAAGATCCTGTAGGTATGACAGGTGTTCGTCTGGAAGCAGACTTTCACGTGATCACAGCAAATACAAATGCAATAAAAAATATTAACCGTTGCGTGCAAAAAGGAGAGTTGTCAATCGACAACCTGATCCTTGAACCAATTGCATCCAGCATGTCTGTATTGAGTGAAGAAGAAAAAGAAGCCGGCGTATGTTTGGTTGATATTGGTGGTGGTACTACTGATATCGCAATCTTCTACGATAATATCATTCGTCATACAGCGGTTATTCCATTTGGTGGTGATATAATCACATCTGATATTAAAACAGGTTGCAACATTATGCATAAGCAGGCAGATGAATTGAAAATTAAATTCGGTTCTGCATTGGCAAGTGAAGCACGCGCAAACGATATCATAACAGTAAAAGGTTTACGTGACCGTCCTGCAAAAGAGATCTCTGCTAAAAATTTAGCAAGCATTATCCAGTGTCGAATGGAAGAGATTCTTGAGCTTGTACATACAGAAATTATCTGTTCAGGTTATGAAGATCGTCTGGCTGGCGGTATTGTTATTACCGGCGGTGGTTCTCAATTACAAAACCTGAAGCAGTTATTTGAATTGATGACAGGCCAGCATACACGTATCGGTTATCCGAACGAACACCTTGGCAAGAGCAAGACGGAGCTGGTGAAAAGCCCGATGTATGCAACGGCTGTAGGTTTGGTACTTGCCGGGTTCTGGTCGATTGATGAACGTGCGAATAAATATTCTGAAGCTCCTGAAAAATCCATGACGGGCATGCCAAATGAAGGTAAGCCTAAACAGGTTCAGGAAAAACAATATACTAAAGATGAAAACAAATCATTATTTGGGTTCAATCTTAAAAAAGCCAGCGATAGATTGAAAGGTCTGCTACTGGATGATATAGACGATAAACAAGATTATTAATAACATTCATTTTTACTAAACTTCGTGTCAACTATGTATAAGTTTGATTTACCAAGTCATCACAAATCCATCATCAAGGTTATTGGTGTTGGAGGCGGCGGCAGCAATGCTGTAAACCACATGTACAGCCAAGGCATCAAAGATGTTGAGTTTATTGTGTGTAACACGGATGTTCAAGCATTGAACGGAAGTCCGATCCCTAATAAATTACAGATAGGTATTGGCTTGACCGACGGTTTGGGTGCTGGTGCAAATCCCGAAAGAGGTAAAAATGCTGCCCTGGAAAGTAAGGAAGATATCCGGGAGCTATTGAATAATAATACCAAAATGGTATTCATCACTGCCGGTATGGGTGGTGGTACCGGTACTGGCGCAGCTCCGATCATTGCGAAGCTTGCGAAGGAACTGGATATCGTTACTGTCGGTATTGTAACTGCTCCTTTCGGTTTTGAAGGTAAAAAGAAAATCATGCAGGCAGAGCAGGGGATCGAAGAACTAAGAGCATATTGCGATACAGTTCTTGTGATCCTGAATGACCGTTTGCGTGATATCTACGGAAACCTTTCTATTCGTGAAGCTTTTGCAAAAGCAGATAATATTTTAACTACGGCTGCAAAAAGTATTGCAGAGATCATCACGGTTACAAGTGATGTGAACGTGGATTTTGAAGATGTTAAGACCGTAATGAAAGACTCAGGAGCTGCTGTTATGGGCTCTGGTATTGCAAGCGGTGAGGGTCGAGGAACACGTGCAGTTGAAGAAGCATTGTCTTCTCCATTGCTTAACAACACAGACATTACAGGCGCTAAAAAGATCTTGCTTTCGATCATGTATGGTCCGGATGCAGAATTGCGTATGGATGAATTATCTGAAATTGCAGATTACATTGAAGCACGTGCCGGTCTTGATCAGGATACAATCTGGGGACAAGGTGTTGATCCGGAATTGGGAGATAGCATCCGTGTAACTGTGATTGCTACAGGGTTCGAACCAAATAAAATGACATCCAAAGCTCCGGTTGAAAAAGATGTAAAAAAGTTTTATGATCTGGAGTCTTCTAAGCAGATCACTATTTTTGATGCGATTGACGATCAAAAGAAGGTGGTGTCAAAGATGGAAGATGAAACTCCGAAAGGAAACTTATTCGATACGCCTCAGAGAGATACTACTGTTTCGCATACCCATTCTGTTGAATCGGTTGAGCCTACAGAAACATTCTCTTATGAGTTTACTTCTGTGAGCAAAAGTACCAATGATGAATTACCGGAAAATAATTCTGGTTCAGTAGATGAAACAGAATTTGTTTTTGAAATAAAAGAATCAAAATCAAATAGCGTTGCACCGCAAACACCTGAAAGTTTGCTGGCTGAAGAGCAACGTAAAAAATTGATTCTGCAATCTCAGGAAAGAATTAAACGCCTGAAAAGCTTAAATAGCAATCCGAATATTCCGCATGAGCAGTTTAAGGATATGCTCGACAGACCTGCATTTGAACGTAAAAATGTAAGCCTGAAAGATCAGCCGCATTCTTCCGACAGAAACATTTCAAGGTTCAACCTGAATGATGATAATGAGATCCTGGGGAACAATAAGTTCCTGCACGATAACGTAGATTAATAAAAGTTTTGTCCTGAAGTATATATAAGTCCTGGTTCGATTTTTAGCCAGGACTTATTTTTTATGTGGCTTTACAATTTCTTGATGTAAAGATAATGGCAGCAGTTGGTAAAGTGAAGCCTGAAAAAAAAGGCTAGAAGATTTTATTGAATCAGAATGCAAGCAGATCTTTCACTTGTATTTCAATCAGATCTTTTACTACGGTATCTGTAATTTCCCCATTGATAAATGTTTTTTCAATACGGGTGATTCTTGGCTTTAAGGCCAGTACGTGCATGCCCAGGTAGTTTAAAATATCTGTTAAATGGCTTAATGCCAAACTGCCTCCCATAACACCGGAAGAGATGCCAAGCAGCGCGCATTTTTTATTTTTGAAACTAATCGGATAATCCAGACCATCGATAAAAGCTTTTAATACGCCCGGGAAAGAACCGTTGTATTCAGGTACTACAAAAACAAATTTCTCTGATTGTGCAATCTTTTCTTTAATAGAATTAAACACTAGATCCTTACCTTGGTTGTGGTATAATGCACTGAACAGATAAGCCTCAGGTAAGGCATTTAAATCAATCAATGTACAGGCTATACCTTTTTCCTGTAGTAGATTGATATAATATTGAGCAACCTTTAATGAGTTTGAATTGGGTCTGTTTGTACAGGCAATAACGCTAATCATTGTTCTTCAGCTTTTCTATAGAATTTCCGTATAATTTGTTCAAGTTAATTAAAAAAAGTAAATTTAGTGAACATCAACTTTTGAATTTTCATAATTATGAAACTATTGCTAATAGAAGACGAGAAGGAACTCAGACAATCAATTATTAGTTATTTGTCTCATGAAGGTTATGTTTGTGAAGTTGCCAGAAATTTTGCCGAAGGTGAAGAAAAAATAAATACGTATGAGTATGATTGTTTCATCATTGATCTGATGATGCCGGGTGGCAGCGGACTTGATCTGATTCAGCAGATCAAGACAAAAAACATCAAAGGTGGAATCATTATCATCTCAGCGAAGAATACCGTTGAAGATCGTATTAAAGGGCTGGATCTTGGTTCAGACGATTACTTAACTAAACCATTCCATTTGTCTGAATTGAATGCACGTTTAAAGTCGATCGTGCGCAGGAGACAATTTGATGGGAACAAGGATATTGTTTTTAACGAAATCCGTTTGATTCCTGAAAACCACGAAGTATTTGTAAACGATACCCGGGTGACATTGACAGGAAAAGAATTTGAACTGCTTTTATTTTTTATTTCCAACAAAGGGCGTGTATTGCCTAAAGACTCAATCGCCGAGCATATCTGGGGTGATCATATGGATCAAAGCAATTCGTTTGATTTTATCTATACGCATATTAAAAATATGCGGAGAAAATTGATGGATGCCGGCTGCAAGGATTATTTAAATACAGTATACGGAATTGGTTACAAATTTCAGGCTGAATGAAATTAACGGCTAAGAGCTCGATCTATTATCTAATTTATACCTTATTCATTTTTACAGTAGGTACAATTCTTTTTTATTTTTTAATCCGTAATATCCTTTTCAATGCGATTGATGAAGCACTGCATCAGGAAAAAAATCAACTGGTAGAAAACTTAAAATATGAAAAGGATTTTACAGAACTACAGAATAGCGAATTCATCGAGATTATAGAAGTAAGTGCCAATAGCAAGCCTTATGATAAATATTACAACCGTTCCATCTATAATGCAGTTAAAAAAGAGCATGTAGATTATCGTGAATTGAAAAGTGTATATAAGCATGGCGATAACTTTTATGAAATCACCATCAGGCAATCACTAAATGAAGCTGAAGCTCTTATAAACTCGATTCTTCCCATTGAGGTAACATTATTTTTAGGATTGATCATTGGAGTTCTTTTGATTAATAGATTTATATCAAATAAAATCTGGCAACCATTTTACGATTTGGTTGACCGGTTGAAAAATTATGATCTCACCAATATCAAAATCATTCCCTATAAAAAATCCAATGTGGATGAATTTGATGAACTGAGCGAAATCGTTGAGAAGATGACCACCCGTATTTACAAGGATTTTAACAGTCAAAAAGAATTTAACGAAAACTCATCACATGAACTGCAGACTCCTTTGGCGATCATCCGGAATAAGCTGGAGCTATTGATTCAATCCAAAAATTTAAAGGATGAAGAAATGGTTCTGATCGGATCTGTCTTTCATACAATCAACCGCCTGACGCAGTTAAATAAGGGGCTTATACTTCTTTCTAAAATTGAAAATAATCAATACAGTGAATTGTCGCGCATTAATATTGGCCAATTACTGGAAACCTTGTTGGTGAGTTTTGAAGAATTGATGAATGAAAAAAATATTGAGGTGTCACTGAATATTTTAAAAGTGATTATCATTCCTGCCAATCAGATTCTGATCGAGACATTGCTTTTCAATTTAATTTCAAACGCCATCAAGCATAATATTGAAGATGGTGGTACCATTTCTATTACCGTATCCAAAAATACATTGGAGATTTCGAATACAGGACACGCCTTACCTGTAGAAGCAGAACGCATGTTTGACAGGTTTCTCAAAAGTTCCACATCAGAAATGTCTGTGGGATTGGGTTTGTCTATTGTCAAAAAAATATGTGATCTGTATAAGTTTAAAATCAGTTATACCTGTGTCAATAAAATTCATACAACCATTATTGAATTTTAAAATATCAAATGAACAGGCTGTATAATAAAGCACAGCACCGTTCAAGAATAAAATAAATATGAAAAAAATCAGTATCGTATTCCTTTCAGTTCTTTCGGCTGTTACAGCTTTTGCACAAACGGATACGTTGAATACAAAAACAAAAAAGGTTGTTAAGCCACAAGTGATTAAGCCATTAAAAATTTCTTTGAATGATGATGGCAGTCATTACATACAATTCACAGGCTTGGTGCAGGCTTGGGTACGTTTTAATCAAAGCAATCCTAATTCCACGATTAATAAACAACCTATCGGTTCTGATAATACATTTGATGTAGGCTTAAGACGTGTACGCTTTCAGACATTCGGCCAATTGACAGACCGCACATTTTTCTATACACAAATCGGAGAGAATAGTTATTCTTATTTATCCGAGCGCAAATTTGGTTTGTTCCTGATGGATGCAACCGGCGATTATGAATTCATTAAAAAACATTTGTCTATCGGTGCCGGCCTTGGTTCATGGGTGGGGCCTTTACGTTTCTCTGCACCAAGTGTAGGTACACTTATGGGTATGGATGGGATGATCTATCAGCAGAATACAAATGATTTGAATGATCAGTTTGTACGTCGCATGATGATTTATGCAAAAGGTAAAATTGGTAAACTGGATTATCGTGTGAGTGTTGCAAAACCATTCATTGTAAATTCTGCAGCAAATAAAAATGGTACAGGCCAGGCATCAATAGGAGAGTTGGGTAATATGCAAAATGACTTTGCCACTTTCTCGACACGTAATCCAAATGCACAGTTCAATACGTATCTGTCGTATCAGTTCTTAGATCAGGAAGCCAATAAAAACCCGTACATGCCTGGTACATATCATGGTACTAAAAAAGTATTCAATATTGGCGGAGGTTTACAATATCAGAAAGATGCTATGTGGTATAAAGAAGCGAATGCTTTAAAGCCCGGCGGAATTGATACTATCAGCCATCAGTACTTTACTGCAGGTGTTGATGTATTTTATGATGCTCCTCTGAATAAAGGTGATGGTAGCGCCATTAGTTTCTATGCAGCCTATCTGTACAGTGATTATGGCCGCAATTATATCCGTAATCTGGGTGTAATGAATGCTGCAGACGGAGGAACTGCATACAGTGGTGGCGCAGGTCTGTATAATAGCGGCGGTGGCAGTGCGTTCGCTATGAACGGCACAGGAAGTACTTTGGCTGCTCAATTAGGTTATAAGATGAAAGATGATCTGTTAGACGAACATGGTACATTGATGCCGTATGTTATGACACAGCTTTCAGGCTACCAGTATTTTGAATACAAACTGATGGCAACATTCAACGTAGGATTGAACTGGCTGATCAAAGGTCATAATTCTAAGTTCTCGTTAGATTACCAAAACAGACCTTATTTTCAGCAGGCAACAGCAACAGAAGCGCCTAGAGAAACAGTAAGAAGAGGGATGGTTGTATTGCAATACCAGGTATCGTTTTAAAGAACGGTATACATTCAGGAAAATATTTTTGTTAATAATTTGTATACCCACTGCTTTTAGCGGTGGGTATCTTTTTCAAATAAGATGCTGCAATAGCTTTCATAGCGTGTCGGTGCAATCTTAAAAGCCTCCACATATTCTTTTACTTTACAGCCGGGCTCGTTGGTGTGTCTGCAATTATGAAATCGGCATTGACCCATCAAATCACGCATTTCAGGGAAATAATGTGATAATACTTCATCTTCTATTTCAAACAAACCAAGTTCTTTAATGCCTGGCGTATCAATAATTTTTGATGTTGCATCAAGATCATACATCTCAGCAAAGGTTGTTGTGTGCTTACCTTTTTGAGAATGGTCGGAAATAATGTCTGTCTTAATTTCTAGCTGCGGAAATATTTTATTGACCAGTGTTGATTTGCCAACCCCTGAATGACCGGAGAATACAGATACTTTGCCTTTGAGTAATGGTAATAATTCATTCAGTCCGTCTTTTTTTTCCATAGATGTTAAGATGCATGTATAACCAAGAGGCGTATATACATCTTTTAAATAAAGATATTCTTCCATCAAAGCTTCATCGTACAGATCTGATTTGTTGAATACAATAATTGCAGGAATGCGGAAGGCTTCACAGGAAATTAAAAAACGATCGATAAAGCCAATAGATGTTTTCGGTTGTTTTAGTGTTACCAGCAAAATGCTTTGATCGATATTGCAGGCAATTAAATGTCCGTAAGCAGTTTTGTGCGCTGCTCGACGAATGATGTAGTTTGTACGCGGTGCGATGGTATGAATGATTGCCTCGCCCGGTGTTAGAGGGTCGAGATCCATTTCTATAAAATCGCCCACCGACAACGGGTTGGTTACCTTCAGATCCAGGTGCTTGAATTTTCCTCTGAGTCTGGCCTGATAGAATTTTCCATCTTCACCTTTTACTGAATACCAGGAACCGGTTGATTTATATATGATGCCGTTCATTGTTTGTCAGTAGTTGAAGTTGAGTTTGTGACAGGAAATTTTTCAGATAAGGTTGTCATGATGTGATTGGTTGCACCGCAAGCCTGCAGCATGGTGCTTTGTAAACCTGTACGTATTGAACTTCTGTATTCTGCTGAATCATATACGGCAGTGAATTTATTGGTAAAGTCTTCAAGCGTTGAAATGCTGAATCCATAACCCAATGAAATAAGCCATGCAGCTTCAGGAAACTTCTTGTGATCCGGCCCAAAGAATATTGGGGCACCAAATACAGCAGGCTCTAAGATATTATGCAAACCGCTTCCGAAGGCACCGCCAACATAGGCATAGTCAGCATAGGAATATATAGACGAAAGCATACCGATGTTATCAATGATCAATACATTGGCAGGTTGATTGCTATTTTCTTTATAGCTTGAGTAACGTACGGATTTTTTGTGCAGCAGTTTTTCAATTTCTTTTATTTCAGAATCGTGAATTTCATGCGGCGCATAAATGATTTTTAATTCCTTTGTAAATGAATTTATAAAAGGAATTAATACAGCCATATCTTTATCCCAGCCACTGCCAATCACTAATAGTGGGGAATTATTTTTGAATGTTGCTATTGCGGGAATCTCTATGGCTTTGCTTGCTGTCTGCTGTACCCGGTCAAAGCGCGTATCTCCAGATACACTCCAGTTTGAAAGACCAATCGATGATAATAAGTTTCCTGATGGCTGGTCCTGTAAGAAGAAATGTGTGAATGCTTGCAGACGTTTGCGCATAAAGCCGCCACCTTTTTTGAAGAACAAAAGATTAGATCTGAATCTTCCGGATATTAAAAACAATGGAATGGATTTTAACTGAATGGCATCAAGCAGGTTTAACCAGAATTCATATTTTACAATGAATACAATTGAAGGAGCAAGCTGTTCGATAAATGCGTGCGCATCTGTTTTAGTATCTGCAGGTAGGTATATAATGAGATCTGCTTCGGAATAATTTTTTCGGATTTCATATCCCGATGGGGAGAAGAAGCTGACAACAATTCCATATTGTGGGTATTGCTTTTTAAATGTTTCAATTACCGGACGCGCCTGTTCAAACTCACCTAAAGAGGCACAGTGAAAAAGTGCGCAGGGTGCAGCAGCAGTTTTTCTAAAAGCTGCGATTTTAGAAAAAGTTTCTTTTCTGCCTTTTTGGAGCAGCTGAGCCTTTTTATTCCCGAACAGGTTTGCAGCCCCGATCAGCCAATTGTATGCATGAATGGATATGTCGTAAACAAATTTCATAAGTAGTGCAAGGTACAAAATTGTAGATGTTTGATAAGCATCTAAGTCTTTTGTATTTTGCGGGGATTTTTAAAGAAATATTATAATTAGATATGATTCAATCTTCTATTAATTCTAACGCGAACAAAGCCATTACAACCACCGTACTGGTCGCTGCATTGGGCTATTTTGTTGATGTATATGATTTAGTACTGTTTTTAATCATAGGTGTTAAAAGTATAAAAGGTATTGGTTTTCAGGAAAATATCATAGGGGAATTCCAGTCGCTGCTAGACATACAAATGATTGGTATGTTGGTTGGTGGCGTATTTTGGGGAATTCTTGGAGATAAAAAAGGCCGTTTGTCGGTACTATTTGGTTCCATTATTATGTATTCGCTGGCCAATATTGCCAATGGTTTTGTGGATGTGTTCCATGATAAAGACCAGGCATTTCTGGCATATGGTGTACTGCGGTTTATAGCAGGCTTTGGCCTGGCGGGAGAGTTGGGTGCTGGTATTACGTTGGTAAGTGAAGTAATGACTAAGGAGAAACGTGGCTATGGTACCATGATTGTGGCGTCAGTTGGAGTTACCGGTGCAATTGTAGCAGCACTTGTAGGAAAGTTCTTAAGCTGGCAGCTGGCATATTTCATTGGCGGCGGACTAGGCCTTTCTTTATTGATGCTTCGGATTGGTGTTTTTGAATCCGGTATGTTTGAAAATTCAAAAAAGGAAAATGTACAGCATGGTAATTTTTTCGATCTGTTCAAGAATAAAAAGATTGCTCTGAAATATCTGTACTGTATTTTGATCGGTTCTCCGATCTGGTTTGTGATTGGTATTCTGATTGGTCGTGCGCCGGAGTTTGCTGCAGAGATGGGGATCAGCGGTTCTGCATTACTTGAAAGAGAGTACAGTATTATGTTCTGTTATACCGGGCTGGTCTTTGGTGATATTGCCAGCGGCGCATTGTCGCAATTATTGCAAAGCCGGAAAAAAGCATTTTATATATTTTATGTATTCTGCGCAGGTGTTGTATTGGTATACCTGAATCTTTCTGATGTAACAGCCTTTGTGTATTATGTCATGATTACGCTGTTGGGCTTCTCGGTAGGTTTTTGGGCAATGTTTGTTACTGTTGCTTCTGAGCAGTTTGGTACGAACCTGCGTTCTACTACTGCTACTACAGTGCCTAATTTTGTGCGCGGTTCGTTGGTGCTTATTGCGATGTTGTTCGATTATCTGCGAGGCCCTGAAAAATTGAACAGCTTAACATCAGCAGCATTAGCGGTAACAGTATTCCTGTTTGTTATTTCTTTCTGGGCAATCTCCCAATTACCGGAGACATTTGGTAAGGATCTGGATTATGTGGAAGAATAGTTTCTAGTTTCTAGTTTATAGGTACTAGTTGCTAGAAAAAATTATTCTGACAAAATAACAAAGGGTAGGCAAATATGCCTACCCTTTGTTATTTTGTCTGGTAACTAGAACCTAGTATCTGATAACTAGTTTTTAGCTAAATACTCAGAAACGCCTTCAACCGTAGCTTTCATTGCTTCTTTACCTTCACCCCAGTTTGCAGGACATACTTCACCGAAATTTTCAACGTGCTGTAATGCTTCAACCATACGTAGAGTTTCGTCAATGTTACGGCCTAACGGGAAGTCGTTGATTGTTTCATGACGTACGATGCCTTCTTTATCAATTAAGAATGTACCTCTGTAAGCGATTGGTGCACCAACAAAGATCATTTGGCCGTTATCGTCAACATCAAAGTTTCCGCCCAATACACCGTAGTTTGTAGCAATTGTTTTTGCTGTATCAGCAACCAATGGGTATTTTACACCCTGGATACCGCCTTTGTTCTTTGGCATAGATAACCACGCAAAGTGAGAGTTTTCAGTATCTGTAGAGCAGCCAACAACAACAGTATTTTTTGCTTCAAACGCCGCTAATTTTTCCTGGAATGCTAAGATCTCAGTCGGGCAAACAAACGTGAAATCTTTTGGATAAAAATAGAACACAACATATTTTTTACCTAAATACTGGTCCAACGAAAATTCTTCAACAACTTCGTAACCATTTAAAACAGCCGGAGCTACAAATGACGGAGCTTTTTTTCCTACTAATGACATATTGATTTATTTGATTTATGGTGAAAACGTTTTTAATGGATACCTACTTCTTGTTCAGGATTGATTTTTTTTGCTTTTATATGCAGCTGCAATTCTTCGATAGAGAGGTTGGTAATATTTTTATTTTTTAGATATTCTTCAATCATTGCCAACAGTGCCGGATCATGGTAATCAATGATTTCATCGGTATTGGTAACATAAATATGGTGATGATTATTGGTATTGAAATCATAGCGCCCCTTGCCTTCCTGCGAAGATACTTTTGTAATTAATTTCGCATCTACAAAACTATCAAGTGTATTATAAACAGTTGCCAGGGAAATAGAAGGATTGGCTGTATGAATAAGGGTATAAACTTCTTCTGCTGAAGGGTGAATAGGCATCTGCTGTAATGCATTGTATACAACAATACGCTGGTGCGTGGCTTTCATTCCAAACTGAGATAGCTTGTTTCGGATTTCCTCTAATGAAAGTGTCGTATGCAATGGATGAATATTCTGTATTTGTTGATAATTATTATCATCTAATAATTATTCACAAGTATAGAAAAAAACTTGTTGCAATCAAAGCCGGAGAACGGTGAATGCTATTTAGCCTGATGTGGTGTAGTCCTGTCTATGATCTCAGGAATCATATTTAAAATAGAAGATTGTTTTACCGCAGCAACCAAAAGAGAAACGTTGGGCTTTGTGTATGATTTCACCAAAAAACTTATAAAAATAAGTAAATAGAGGGTGAGAACTTTCACGTAAAAATTTCTGTCGTTTTTCATTCTTAATTTATACCATTAACAATTGTTAA
>JAGKWN010000126.1 GCA_021151805.1 Cytophagaceae bacterium
AGCTAATTTAATACTTGTATGTATTTTAAAAAATCTGCCTGCTTAAAAAGCAGTTGCGTAATCTTGATCAGTTTACTGAGCTTTCTGAATGTGAACGCTGCCAATTTTACCTCTGCTTCAAGTGGAGATTGGGATAAGGCCGCTACCTGGGGAAATGGTTCGATTAATATCATAGGAGTTACCTATCCGGGGCCGCTGGATAACGCGACGATTACTTCAGGAAAAAACGTTCAGGTAAAGCAAAGCGAATCGGTTCTGAACATTACAATTAATACTGGCGGGGTACTTACCAATTCGAACAATAAAGACCTTACTGTTTTTGGTAATTATGTTTTAAATGGAATTCATACAGGTGGTAATGGTTCAACAATCATATTTTTTGGTCTTAGTAAATCCATCAGTGGTATCGGTACAATGGATGTTCCCGGTGGGGCCTTTTTAAATTTCAGCATAACTATTTTGGCAGCAGCTAATCTGAATGTTGCTTCAAGCCTTAATTTGTCATCAGGGGTTACGGTTACAAACAATGGTAAGATAACCATGATTGCTCCAGCAGTCATTACTGCAACAAGCTCAGGACCGGTTTGGGTGAACGCAGCGAATTCATTTTTGAGTCCCGGTTCTAGTACAGATGTGTTGAATAATGTTACGCTGAATGCTTCGGCGACCGGCAATACCGTTAATTACTATCAAACGCCGGTGCAAAATATTAAGATTCCGGTATCAAGTACCTATTACAATTTGATTATATCCGGGGTAGGTACAAAAAGTATGATCGGGAATTTAACCGTATTGGGAGATATAACGATCAGTGCTACAACATTAAATACGTCTACTTATACGATGTCAGTAAAAGGTAACTGGTCAAACGAAGGTGCTTTATCAGGTAGCGGTACAATCACATTCAACGGAACGGCTGATCAAACCATCAGCAACTCTTCCGGCGAAACATTTTATAACATGACCACTTCCAAATCGAGTGGCTATTTAATAATGAATAACAATGTAACCGTTTCAAATATTTTGAATTTGTCAAGCGGCCAGGTCAATGCCAACCTGCAGGTGTTAACAGTAGGTACAAGTACATCTACAGTAGGAACTCTTAGTTATTCAGGTGGCTTTGTGTTTAATGGATTTTTCTCAAGATGGGTAAATGCAACAGGTGTAGCTGTATTATTTCCTATGGGGATTCAATATGGCAGTTATTATGCACCACTGACGGTTACATTTAATAACCTGACCCCCGGTGCATTGATGGTTCGCTTTCCTCCTATACCAGGTACAACCAATAACGGGCTGCCCTTGGTAGATGGAGGAACGACGGTATACAATACATTTGGCCAGGGAATTTATACATTAACACCCTTAAATGGATTAGCGAGTACCAGTTATAATGTGCAGGCTGTTGGCTTGCCTTTTTATAACTATTATACATCCACGAGAATCCTTGCCCGGCCAAACAGTTCATCAAACTGGGTAGCAAACGGTATCCACCAGCCAGGCGTGGCGGGTACGGGACCGGCTAAAAGAGCGAACATGAACATGCTTCCTGTTGATCTTACCTTAGCAGATACAGCCAACTGTACAGCGCCTGTTACTGCTCCTTTTACGGGGCCAAGGACTGTTTGTACAAACAGTACACAAACATATTCAGTAGCCAACACAGGTAATACATTCCTGTGGGTTGTTCAGGGCGGAACACAGATGAGCGGCGGCAATACCAACACCATTACCGTTAAATGGGGCGCTACAGGTACTACGGGTGTATTGATTGTCATTGAACAAAGTGCTTGCGGCTCAGGAATACCAGCCTATGATTTTGTTACCATCAGCCCGACAACTATTTCCTCCATAACCGGAAAAAGTTATGCGCCTGAAAACACAGCCGTAGGCAATGAAGAGACCTATTTTATAGATCCTCAACCTGGATATACTTATTCCTGGTCGATCAGCGGCGGAACCATCGTTACAGGTGCTTCCACAGAAACCGTAACGGTGCGTTGGGGTGCTGCCGGTGCCGGTCAGGTAAGCGCATCCATTACCAACGGCTGCGGTACTTCGACCATAGTTAAGCCAGTCAATATTTATGTTGTTATCAATAGTATAAAAAGCGGAGCTTGGAATGACCCCGCAACATGGGATTGTAATTGCATTCCGGCTTCCTACAATAGTGTTCGGGTACGAAACCCGCATGTAGTCACGTTTCCAAACTCGGATCTGGTCATCAACAATTTAATAGCAGATATCGGGGGAACCTTTAATAATGGAAGCAATAAGACACTTACCGTTAATGGAGATTTATCCATTGATGGAACTTATACCGGAACCAGCGAACTTATTCTTAACGGAACAGGCAATATTGATGGTGTCGGAACCATTTCAACGACAGGAAACCTGACGCTGACCGGAGGAGACAAAACGATACTTCATTCAGGCGTACTTACCAGGACGTCCGGAGATATTCTCATCAAGAGCGGGGTTAATGTATTGAATAACGGGATCATTACAACTACCAGAAATATTGTCGGCGAAACATCGAGTTCTACCTGGACAAATGAAGAAGGTTCAGTACTCAATATATGGGGGGCCTTTTTAACCACAGGTACAGCTGATGTAGATGCCGTGCCGAATACGGTTGAATACAGAGGTTCCGCTTCGCAAACAATCAAACAAACCAATTATTATAATCTTTACAGCACCGGTACAGGGGCGCGTGTATTACCATCCAGCGGAATTGTTGGGGTGGCCGGAGATTTTTTGCCGGGTACAAATGCATTTACGATAACGGGAAGTACGGTGAATTTTAATGGAACCGATCAACAAATTGGTGCTTTCACATTTAATAATCTCACCATTTCCGGCGGTGGAACAAAAACACTCACTGGAAACGTTACCTACAACAGTGTTTTAAATTTAACTAATGGAATTATAGCAACTGGTACCAATACACTTACTGGTGCTTCCACATCTTCTGTGACAAGGACTAGTGGACATATAAATGGAAATTTTCAAAAATGGATTCCCAGTACTGCTGCCGTAACATTTGAAGTAGGAACAGCAACAGGCTATACGCCTTTAACCTCAGCCTTTGCCAGCATAAGCACGGCGGGTTACATTACAGCATCTGCAATTGCAGGCGACCATCCGTCTATCTCATCAACTTGTCTGGACGCAGCAAAATCTGTCAATGTTTACTATTCATTAACAAACAACTCACTCACTGCCGGTACATCCACATTAACATTTAAGTATCTTACAGGAAATGTAGATGCAGCAGCTACACCTTCAAATTTCAATGTTGAAGTTTATAACGGTACTACATGGTCTGCGCCACTCACATTGATCGGTGTACCTTCCTCTACACAAACCGTTGTGTCAGGTGTTTCAACATTTGGAAGCTATGAAATTGCAGAAGGAGGCCTTGTGATTACTTCGCATCCGGGAAGCAGTTCTGTATGTACCGGTAATAATGCAAGTTTCACAGTGGCCACAAATGGTGTGAGTCCAACATTTCAATGGCAGGTAAATAGTTCTGGTACCTGGAGTGATATAAGTAATGGCGGGGTTTATTCTAATACGACAACCGCCTCTCTTACCATAACCAATCCTCCGGTAGGAATGAACAGTTATCAATACAGAGCCAAAGTTACGGGTACGCAGTGTACAGGTGTTACTATTCTATCCAATGCGGCAACATTAACTGTAACAGCTGCGCCTACTGCTGTTGCCGGAACCGCCGTTGCTACCTGTTCCAATCCCGGGACAGTTAATATAACTGCCGGATCCAGTTCAGTCAATAGTACCCTTACTACCTGGACAAGCAATGGGACAGGTACATTCAACAATCCGAATTCTCTTTCACTCGCCACCTATACACCTAGTCCTGCAGATATCTCTGCCGGAAGTGTAATATTAACCCTTACAGCGACAGGAGGAGGAGCTTGTGCAGCAGTAACTTCAAACAAAATCCTGACAATCACTGCTGCTCCGACAGCGGTTGCCGGTACAGCGATTACTGCTTGTGCAAACATAGGTGCGGTTAGTATTACAGCAGGCAGCAGTTCAACAAACAACAGTGGTATTACCTGGACAAGTAATGGAACAGGTTTATTTAATAACCCAAACTCCTTGTCAACAGCAACCTATACGCCAAGTGCCGCAGATAATGCTGCTGGTAGTGTAACTTTGACATTGACGGCCTCCGGAGTGGGTACGTGTGCAGCCGTTACTTCTACGAAAACATATACAATAAACAACGCTTGTGCAATCACCTGGTCAGGCGGTACAAGTACAGACTGGAATACGGCAAGCAACTGGAATATTGGAGCTATACCGGCAGGTACAAATAATGTTGTGATTCCATCCGGTACAACATATTCTCCTGTAATTACCGGTACTGTAGTGACCGTAAAATCAATTACTGTAAATGCTTCCGCGACACTCTCCATTAGTCCAACAGGGGAATTGGATGTATATGGAGATCTGTTGAATAACGGAACGTTTACAACACTTCTCGGTTCTACCGTTGCATTCAAGGGAAGTTCTGCTCAGAATATGACAGGAGTATCTACGTTGTATAATGTGGTTATCAATAATACCGGCGGTGTTACATTACAGTCTGTGCTAGGAGTAAACGGTACACTTTCGTTAACCAAAGGCGTACTGACTACCAATTCCAACCTGACCATCAATTTTGATAACGGAGGGAATATCGGTTATGCATCCGGAGACTTAGGTAGTATTTCAGGTAACGTTACCGGTAAACGAAATCTTGTTGCCAAAACACACTACATAGCTGCACCCTTCAGTGGCGTTACATCTGCACAGGTAGCAGCTACCACACCTTTGTATCTGAATTCATACTGGAAGCTGTATACACGCGTCTTTGCATCACAAAACTGGCTTGCAGTAACCGATCTTACTACTTCCATGCCATTGGGTACAGGTTTCTCTTTAGCCTTGCCTGCAGCTGCTCCGGTTGTATTTACTGGTACATATAATCATGCATTCAGTTTTACAACTCCGTCATATACCAATACCGCAACAGGGAAATATCTGTTTTTAGCAAATCCATATCCATCTGTACTGGATTGGGATAATGCCAGCGGTTGGACAAAAGCAAATGTAAACAATGCCATTTATTACTGGGATGCAGCAAACAATCGGGTTGCGAGTTATGTTCTGGGTGCCGGTACCAATGGCGGAACGCGGTATATACCGGCCATGCAGGCTATTCTTGTAAGCTTGACAGGTAGCGGTGGCAATGCAAGTATTTCAATTAATAACAATGCGCGGAACATGCTTCAGAGTTCTGCCTATTTCAGACAAGGAGCAGAGGAAATAATACGTATTAAACTGGAAGAACAGGCAACTACACACAATGATGAAACGCTGATACGTTTTAATGAAGATGCCACAAACAATTTTGATTCAGATATGGATGCGTATAAAATATTAAATGGCAGTTCAACACCTTCTATTTATACAACTGCGGGTATCGTTAATTATTCTATTAACTCATATGCTTCTCCTGACTCAGCGAAATTTATACCGATCGCAGTTAAATTGCCTGCAGATGGTAAGTATACATTGACTGTAGCGAATGATAATCCGAACATTGACTATGTATTAGTAGATAAGCAATTGGGAATTGAGCAGCCAATTATTGATGCATATGACTTTACTGGTTTAAAAGGTGAAGACATGAATCGCTTCGAATTGCAGTTGCGCACCAGTACTACAACTGGTACCCAAACCGCAAATAAAGCCGGTGGGATGGCAATCAATTCTGCTACACATGGTGGATTTTATATTCAGACTCAGCGCTATGCCGGTTCTGAAGCAGAGATCGAAATCATGGATATTACCGGGAATAGCATTACAACAATTTCCGGAAAAAAACTTTCTGGAGGGATAACATTCATACCGTTGGAATATACGGATGGAGCGTATCTCATAAAAGTGCATGTGGGTTCAGATACATTTGCAGGCATGATTATTTTGGTGAAATAAAGAAGCATAAAATCATACTGTTTTTGAAGGCATAACCTGTAAAACACCCGTTATTAATAAAATAACGGGTGTTTTTTATTTTTTGCAGCGTTATATTTTTATTCTTTTTCTGTCATTGATCCCTCTAATAAACAATAATCTTACATGGGATAAATTAACTGTTTAAACATTTAATCCGTTTTTCGAGCATTTAAACCCTATTTATGGTTTTTGAATTAACATTTGTTAATAATTAATTAATAAGTGTTGTAACATCTTACATAGCTGTTAGATGCTTCAAAAAACCGATTTACACGCAGTAGCGTTAGTTTTGATAAATAATCAGTAAAGTTATTGAGATTCAATAAAGTGGATTTATTAACAAACGTTAACTGATTAAATCAAACAGTAACTACTTATTTTATGAAGACACTAATACACATATCCGGAAAAATGCTTTTGAAAAAGGCAGTTCTGACAGTGGTATTATTAAACACATGTCTTTTGGCTCTGGCTCAATTGAATTCAACTTCAAGTCAGACCATTTCAACTTCCCAGACTTATACAGGAGCCAGTAAAATATCCAACAGTAGTACGGTAACAGTTTCAGGTGGAACAGCAACCTTTACCGGCAGCTTGACAGTTGGCAGCAGTACGGCAGGTTCATTGGTTGTAAAGAATGGAGCGACAGTAATTATTAACGGAACTCTTACAATAGGCACAGGCAGCAATGCAGCTGTTGTTATAGAAAATGGAGGTAAGCTGATTGTTAACCCAGGTTCAACGGGAGGTACAGCTGCCGTGAGCGTAAATAGTACAGCTTCTACTGCACTGGATGTTCAGACGGGCGGATCAATTATAGTGAACGCCGGTACGGTTGCTTCTACGTTGGGTTTGTATGAAACCAGTTCGTCGAACGTTTCAATCGCTGGCTCTATGCAAATTCGCGGGGGAGGTTTTAAGATGGATGGTAGTTCTAAATTATCCTATACGGGTTCAGGTAATGACACGATCATTGGTCCTTCCAATGCGGGCGCCTATTTTACGAATACGACAACGTTAACTGTAGGTGCCAATGTTGACTTATACATCAGTGGAAATGTGAAACATGATTCCAACAGCAGCTTTGTTATCAACGGAGATGTTGCTATTAATGGAAATTATCAATCAGGAAACAATACAGCCAATGTTACCGGAACGGGTACACTAAATACAACTGGCTCTTTGGATGCAGATAGTTATCAGGGATCAGTATTTGGTCAGCGGTATAGCTGTGCGACCGGTCCTTGTGCAGGTAGCAACCTGATTAGTTCAAGCAATACAAGCACATGTTCAGGAGGCATTGTTAATATAAATGGGGCAGCCGTTGCAGGGGCGACATACCAGTGGTATGTAAGCACGACCAGCGCTACTGCTGGCTTTTCAGCGGTTACCGGAGCAACCGCTCAGAATTATTCAACAACAGGCTCTACAACTACTCAATACACCTATTATAAAAGACAATACACCCTTAGCGGGAACACCTATAACAGTAACACATTAACAATTACATCAAGTTATTGGAACACGGCACCTGTGGTAGCAGCTATTTCAGGATCAAGTTCTGTTTGCGTAGGCTCTACAATCACACTTACAGATGCAACATCAGGAGGTACATGGAGCAGCGGAACAACCAGCGTTGCAACGATCAGTTCGTCAGGTGTCGTTACGGGCGTAGCCGATGGCTCTTCAGTAATCAGCTATACCATTACATCAGGAGGTTGTTCGGGCGCAGCAACAAAAACAATAACGGTTGTTGGTACTCCAACTACTACAACCATTTCATCATCCGGAAATTATACCGTACCCGCCGGTGCTAAAGCCGTGCAGATACAGGCATGGGGCGCTGGTGGTGGCGGATCTAAAGGATATTCAAATTTAAAAGGAACAGGTGGCAGCGGCGGCGGTTTTGCACAAAAGACAATGACTATTGCAGGCGGCAGTATTTTGTCAATAACTGTCGGAACGGGCGGGAATGGAGCAACCATTTCAGGTAATGGATCTGCCGGAGGTACTTCATCCGTATCATTTGGTTCTGTTGTAGCTTCAGCTACCGGTGGCGATGGTGGTATATCTACAAGCGCACCTTCAGGTACAGGTGGTGCAAGCGGTGATTTTGCGACAGGTGATTTTGGATATGCAGGTGGGGCAGGTGCAACTATTCAGCAGCCTACAGATGCTACGCCTGGTGGCGGAGCCGGCGGTTCTGCAGGTACTGCCAGCAACGGTAATAATGCAGGAAACACATCAACCGGCTCTGGCTCAAGCGGTGGAACTGCTGTAACAGGCGGCGGTGCAGGTGGTAATGGCGGAACAACGAATGCGACTGGTGATGTGGGTGGTTTTCCGGGCGGCGGTGGCGGCGGTAATGCAGGCACAGGCAATGGTGGAAACGGCGCTAACGGCCGGGTCATAATAACAGCTTATTATACAAGCATTACTTATTCAAGTTCTTCGTTTTGTAAAACAGTAACTTCTGCAACACCAACAATTGATGGTGTTAGCGGAGGAACATTTGCTTCTACATCGGGTTTGGTAATTAATGCATCTACAGGAAATATCAATCCGAGTACAAGTACAGCAGGCAACTATACGATCACTTATTCTAATTCATGCGGTGTAATTTCCACGACGTTTGTTAAAATCGTTGCCGCTCCTACGGCTACTGCCGGTGGCGCTCAAACAATCTGCCAATTAGCTCCTGCTACAGTAAGCGGCGCTTCATCAAGCAATGGCACTATTTCCTGGACAGAAAACGGTGCAGGATCAATTACATCCGGTGCATCAACACTTACTCCTGTGTATACTTCTGTGGCGGCTGATGCCGGCAATACAGTAACCTTAACCATGAAAGTTTCAAATGGTACATGTGCAGATGCTACAGCAACCTATTCTGTTGTTGTGACCACTTGTGCAAAAACATGGACAGGTACAACAAGTACAGCCTGGGCAACCAGCACAAACTGGTCTCCGGCGAGCGTACCGAGTCCTATGGATGATGTTACGATCCCGTCAACAATAGCATCGAACCGCATGCCGGTAATTTCAACAAGTGTGAATGCAAAATCAGTAACCAACAATGGTACGATCACGATGACATCTGCAGGTACATTGAACACATACGGAGATGTAACCAATAACGGTACCTTTACAACGGTTGCAGGATCTACTGTTGCATTCAAAGGCAGCTCTACTCAGAATCTTGCAGGTGTTACTACTTTATATAATATTGTTGTAAATAATACCGGTGGATTATTACTTCAATCAGCACTTACTGTAAATGGTACACTTTCATTAACTAAAGGTGTAGTGACAACCAACTCCAATCTGACCATTAATTTTGATAACGGAGGAAATATCGGATATGCATCCGGAGACCTTGGTAGTATTTCGGGAGCCGTTACAGGTAAAAGAAATCTGGTTGCGAAGACACATTATATAGGAGTTCCTTTTAGCGGAGTAACTTCAGCGCAAGTAGCTGCCACTACACCGTTGTATCTGAATTCATACTGGAAATTGTATAGCCGTACGTTTGAATCTCAAAACTGGAAAGCTGTAACAGAGCTTACAACAGCAATGCCGGTAGGTACAGGTTTCTCGCTGGCAATGCCGGCAGCTGCATCATTGGTTTTCACCGGTACATATGATCATACATTGACCTTTACAACACCTTCATATGTAAACACAGCAACAGGTAAATATCTTTTTGTTGGTAATCCATATCCATCCACACTGGATTGGGATAATGCAGCCGGCTGGACAAAAACAAATGTAGGAGGGGCCGTTTATTACTGGGATGCAGCAAATAACAGGGTTGCCAGTTATGTAGGTGGTATAGGAACAAACGGCGGTACACAATATATTCCTGCGATGCAGGGCATATTGGTAGCATTGACAGGCTCAGGAGGAAATTCAAGTATTTCGATCAATAACAATGCGCGTGTAAGTACACAGAATCCTGCGTATATGCGGAAAGCTTCAGATGCAGTGATCCGGATCCGCATAGAAGATTCGGCCGCAAGTAAAAATGATGAAACAGTGATTCGTTTTAACAATGATGCAACCAATAGTTTTGATCAGGAACTGGATGCGCGTAAAATGATGAACAGTTCTTCAATGCCTTCGGTATATACCACTTCAGGTACTGAGTTATATTCTGTTAACTCTTATGCATCCCCCGATTCAGCAAAGGTTATTCCGCTTGCTGCGAAACTTCCGGCAGACGGTACATATACAGTAACGATTGAAAATGATGATCCAACAATTGAGTATGTACTGGTTGATAAAAAGATGGGTCTACAGCAAACAATCAAACAGGCCTATACATTCAGCGGTTTGAAAGCAGATGATGTAAATCGTTTTGAATTGCAGCTGCGTACCAGCGTTACAACTGGTTCACAAAGTGGCCAAGGTGTTGGAACCTTAGAAATTTATTCAAGCACAAAAGGTTTTGTGATTCAGACAGACAAGTTTGCCGGTAGTGATGCAAGCATTGAAATTATTGATATGACAGGAGATACTGTTGAAAAAATGAATAGTGTTCTTGCAACAGGTTCTACTTATGTGCAGGTAAATGCTTCAGAAGGCGCATATCTGGTGAAGGTTTCTATTAATGGAAATGTATTTACAGAAATGATCAGTTTGATAAAATAAATTGAACATTCAGGACGGAAGAAATGTATATCCATGTGTTTTTCGTCCTGAATTTATTATTGCTTGTTCATAAATAAATATATAAGTGAAAACGGTAGTACAC
>JAGKWN010000127.1 GCA_021151805.1 Cytophagaceae bacterium
TATATATATATTCCGGTAATTGAACAATGTTATCCTGTTCAATTAGATATTGCTTGTATTTCGTATTTATAATATGAATCAAATAAGGAGTGCTCTGCTTACATGAAAATTTCTGTAAAAACATTTCCCTATCGGCGTTTCATTCGTAGAAGTAGCATGATTAACAGGAATCAATGTATCTGCAGGAAATTTTTCTCTGGAAAGCTTCAAAACCTTTTTGTCAGGATAAAGCTTTTTAAATAAATCCATCCAGCTTTTCTGAAAAGGTAATTTAGCCTTAATAAATTCATCCGGTAAAACAATCTTCTTCGCACTGCTTTCAAAGGCTAAAATAATTACCGGTAATTCTGCAAAATGCCAATGACAATAATTATTTACATTTTTCCAGGCTGTAGGAATACTGCAATACTCAGAATTGACATTGCCCATATACCCTGAAGGACCGAAACGATAGGTTATCCCTTCCGGTGGCTCTGAAGGTAATTTTGCAGCTAGATAAATACTTTGCTCTTTGAATACTTCAAGACTAAGTTCATACGTATCAAAATCCCTGTACTTCCTTAGTGCGGCAATATCAATCTCTTTTTCTGAAGTAAAAAAACGGTGAAAATATTTTTTTAAAGAATAAATCATCTGTATTTAAAATAACATTATTAAATATACCGAATAAAATGCGTTTGTTATTTTCTCAACAAATATAAAAAACCGCAGACTATTATATTGATTCCATAAAACGAACAGCAATAAAAAAAGTCATCACGCTAAGCATGATGACTTTTGTATAAGAATGATTCAGAAGAAACTTATGCAAGAATACGCACCGGATCTTCCAGGTAGCTTTTCAATGTCTGTAAGAACGCTGAACCTACTGCACCGTCTACTACACGGTGATCACAAGCAAGCGTTACTTTCATGATGTTACCAACTACAATCTGTCCGTTTTTAACGATTGGTGTCTGTTTGATACCACCAACAGAAAGGATACAGGAATCAGGTGAGTTGATGATTGATGTAAATTCATCAATACCAAACATACCTAAGTTAGAGATCGTGAATGTATTTCCGGACATATCTGCCGGCTGTATTTTTTTGCTTTTCGCTTTTCCGCCAAGCTCTTTTACTTCAAGAGAAATATGAGACAATGATTTAGAATCTGCAAAACGAACAACTGGCACTACAAGACCATCTTCGATAGCGATTGCTACACCAATGTGAATGTGATGGTTCACACGGATCTTATCTCCCTGCCAGGAAGCGTTTACCATTGGGTGCTTACGAAGTGCTGCTGCACTTGCGCGGATCACCATATCGTTGAATGATACTTTTGCTGCTGCTACTTCATTGATGCTGTTACGAGCTTCAATAGCTTTATCCATGTTGATTTCCATGGTTAAGTAGAAGTGCGGTGCAGTGTATAAGCTTTCAGACAAACGTTTCACGATTACTTTACGCATCTGTGAAACCGGTACCTCGTCGAAGCTTTCCTGACCAACAACAGCTGGTAAAGAAACTGACGGAGCAGAAGATCCTTTAGCCGGAGCAGCTTCAGCAGGCGCCGCTTTAAAGTTCTCAACGTCGCGTTTAATCACACGGCCGTGGTCACCTGTACCTTTTACCTGTTTGATATCAATTCCTTTGTCTGATGCAATTTTACGTGCCAGCGGAGAGATTTTCGCTCTGTCATCTGAAGATGATGCACCGTGTGTTACCGGTGCGCTTGCTGCTGCAGGAGCTGCCGCCTGTTCTGTCTTCGGTTCGCTTGCTGCTGCAGGAGCTGCAGAAGGTTTACCGTTTTTATATGCGTTTATGATTGGTGTTACATCTGTACCTTTCTCGCCAATAATGGCAATCAAGCCGTCGATTTTAACCGCATCACCTTCTTTTACTTCAATATGTAGAAGTGTTCCGTCTTCATAAGATTCCATTTCCATGGTAGCCTTATCGGTAGCTACTTCTGCAAGCAACTCACCAGACTTCACTGCATCTCCTACTTTTTTATGCCACGCTACAATTGTCCCTTCAACCATTGTATCGCTCATTTTAGGCATTAAAATCGCTTCAGCCTTAATAGAAGATAAATCTACTGCAGGTGCAGCTGGTGCTGCCGCAGGAGCTTCTGATTTGGGAGCTTCAGCTGCAGGCGCTGATGCTGCCGGAGCGCCGCCACCTTTAATCTGAGAAATCAATGAATCAATATTTTCACCGTCTTTACCAATAACTGCAATAACACCATCAATCGGTACTGCACTTTTTGCCTCTGCTGCGATGTATAAGAGCGTTCCATCTTCATAAGATTCCATTTCCATGGTAGCCTTATCGGTCTCAACTTCTGCTAAAAGGTCGCCGGATTTCACCTTATCTCCTACTTTTTTGTGCCATGCAGCGATAACACCTTCTGTCATGGTATCGCTCATTTTAGGCATTTTAATCAATTCTGCCATTATCTTTTATAGAGATTAAACGTATTCTTAGAATTCAAAAATACGTTTTTTACAATAAATTCCCACTACTAAGTATAGAATTTATCTACGTACTTTTGCGTAGTTTTTACTTTTTTTATCTTTTGAACGGAAGAGCATTCATTTAATGAACTGTTTGTTAATGCATTGCTTTAAAGTGCTCCGATTTATCCGTTTGTGGTTTTTTTTGATGAATCGGATGTTTCCTCCAGGCCTTATACGATTATCCTCGATTCAACACGTAACAAAACAAACCCATAGGAGGGTTCGTTCCAGCAAATGCACTACTGCAATCCCAGTAGATGCCGTTGATCGTTGCTGGATGTAATTTCAATTCCCTGTACTGAACCCTCCAGTATATATAAACAAAGGTTGCCATGTTCAAACTGATCCATCTCAGCTAAAGATGTTTTGGTAATCAGGCTCAACAAGATACGGATCGCGCGACCGTGCATGCAGATCAGAATGGTTTTATGCGGAGATGCTAAAATCTCCTGGATCACAGGCTCTTGTCTTTTCTGTACATCCACCGGGCTTTCTCCGCCCCAGCGTTTACATTCTATATCTCCCTGCTGCCAGCGCGCCAGAAGCTCCTTATATTCATTGTGTTCGGTTGCTGTTGCAACCTTGCCATCCATGTCGCCCCAGCTGATCTCATTCAATCCCGGACGGATAAAGTGTGGTATGGAGTTATCAATGAAGGCCTGCACAGATTCTATACTTCTGTTCAGTGCAGATGTATAAACCGCATCAAAAGCAATGTGCTTATAAGCTTCATAAAAAGCCTGCGCCTGTGCGCGGCCTGTTTCATTCAGCGATGAGTTTACAGCACTGCCTTGTACGATTCCCTTTTTATTGAATTCTGTTTGTCCATGGCGGACAAGGTATATTTTTTTGGTACTCAAAATTATTCTACTTTTGTTAGCCTTCAATCTTGCTTACAAGTATAATGATAAATACAAACATAACACTTGAAGAATTAAATAAAATGGGTGTCAACACCATGGGTGAACACCTGGGAATCGTATTTACCGAAGTTGGTGAGAATTATATCTGCGGTACCATGCCGGTAGACCACCGGACCAGACAGCCCATGGGCCTCCTGCATGGAGGTGCTTCAGCGGTGCTGGCAGAAACTCTGGGTAGCATTGGCTCGTATTTATGTATAGATATAAAAACACAGGCTTGTGTTGGTTTAAACATCTCCTGCAACCACATCCGTGCTGCCAAAGATGGTTTTGTAACCGGAAAGGCAGTATTGATCCATGAAGGCGGTAAAACCCATATCTGGAATATTGATATCACAAACGATAAACAACAATTGATCTGCAGCAGCCGGTTAACTGTGATGGTGCTGGATAAAAAATAGCATGAGTTCTTCCACGGTTTTACATACAGATATTTCAGAAGATCTTTGTACAAAAGATCTGATTAAAGGCAGTTTATATACAGCTATCCAGCATTCATATGGCATAGCTTGCTGGTCGAATCCCGAATCCAAAAGCTGGGACATCATCATTGATCCGCAGCCCATGCTGCTGGCCGAAAATAAAACACCTTACCTGCATAAACTTCCCTCCGGATTTCTGATCGCTCCTTTCAAAGCCAATGCAGTAAAATATTTTATACAGAATAAAATTCATATCCAGCTTGGCGCAACCGTTCACACAAGCGCGCAAAGCGGTTATGAAAACCTGCTGGAAGATGTGTTGCAAACCAGTGCACAACAGACGCCTTCACTCGCTGATCTGATTCCGGCAACAGATATTCTCCCTGATACCTCCCACGCCGACTGCTATGTGCAAGGTGTGGATGCAGCCAAAGAGATCATTCAGAAAAATGAAATGCAGAAAGTGGTGCTGGCACGTTCAAAAGTACAACAGATCAGTCTTACAAGTCTGGAAACAGTTGTATTAAATCTGCGTGAACAATATCCGCTGGCGTATGTTGCCATTTTCTTCCATCCGGAAACAGGCTTGTGGGTTGTTGCCACACCTGAACTCTTATTATCTACCGATAGCACCGGCACCTTTAAAACAGTTGCCTTAGCGGGTACTCAAAAATACAATCCCGCTATTCCTATCCGCGATGTTTCCTGGACACACAAAGAGATCGAAGAGCAGGCACTGGTATGCAGATATATTATCAATTGCTTTAAGACCATACGCCTGCGCGAATATATTGAACAGGGGCCGCGTACCATTCAGTCGGGCAATCTGCTGCATTTAAAAACAGAATTCACGGCCAACACACAGGAAGTAAACATGGAAGAGCTTGGCACAACCATGTTGCAGCTCTTGCACCCTACCTCTGCGGTTTGTGGTATGCCGAAAAAACAGGCATTGGATTTCATTGAAGCGAATGAATCGTTCGATCGTAAACTGTTCAGCGGTTACAGCGGTCCGGTGAACATGTCTAAAGAAACAGCTTTGTATGTGACCCTGCGTTGCGCACAGGTCTATTCAAATGCCATTGTATTATATGCAGGAGCCGGCATTACTGCCGACTCTGTTCCTCAAAAAGAATTTGACGAAACAAATCTTAAAATGGATGTAATCGGCAGTGCCTTCAATAGCATTCCTTCTTAACTTTTAGCTCTACTCACGTGCAAGCAATCTACGATATACCAGAAATACTTTTTCAGCATGGCGTAACCGACGTAGTGCTGTCGCCGGGTTCGCGCTGCGCGCCATTAAGCATTGCCTTTGCCCGTCATAAAAAACTTCAGATCAAAGTTGTACCCGACGAACGTTCGGCTGCATTCATTGCATTGGGGCTATCCTTACAATCACAGAAACCTACCGTGCTAATCTGCACTTCCGGTTCTGCCTTATACAACTATGCACCTGCTATTGTAGAAGCCTACTATCAGCGTGTACCGCTGATTGTACTTACGGCAGACCGTCCACCGGAATGGATCGACCAGAACGACGGACAAACGATCCGCCAGCAGGAAATCTATGGTAAACACAGTAAAGCATTCTTTCAGCTATCGGCTGAACATGAACTGCCGGCTACACAATGGGAAACCTACCGCAAAGTAAACGAAGCCGTTGCCATTGCTGAAGCTTATCCCAAAGGACCGGTACACATCAACATTCCTTTCCGTGAGCCCTTTTATCCGAAAGAGGAAATTACCTTCTCTGCTGCACCTACGGTAATCAAACGTGAGCAGCCTGTTTATTCACTAAGTGAAGATCAATGGAAAAGTATTCAACAAAAACTGGATTCGTATAAAAAGATCTTATTTGTAGGCGGACAGCATGCATACGATGAGTCGCTGCGTTTAACAATCGGCAACATCAAAGCTCCTTTTATCGGAGAAATTGTTTCAAACCTGCACGGGGTACGAAATGTGATTTATACACATGATACCATGCTCACTTCTATTCCGTTAACGGATCTGGAAGAACTGAAACCGGATCTGGTTATTTCGTTTGGCGGAGCATTGTTATCGAAATGGCTAAAGCAGTATATTCGTGCCAATGCATCGATCGACCATTGGTTTATCGGCCCGGACGTAACAACCGCAGACGTGTTCCAGCAGCTGACAGAAATTATACCGGTACAATTGAGTGAGTTTTTATCCAAGACTACAATTTCATCTGCTTCACAGGAGCAGTTCCTGCAACGCTGGATTCAACAACAAACGCACATCATACCTGCTATACGTGAATTCAATATCAAAGAAACAACTTTCAATGAATTTACCGCGATATATGATGTATTGAATCATCTTCCCTCATTTGCGAAGTTACACCTGGCTAATAGCATGTCGGTACGTTACGCAAACACACTGGGTATTACACAACGTTCGGCAGAGGTGTTTGCCAATAGAGGTACAAGCGGCATTGATGGTGTAATCAGTACCGCTTATGGCTATGCATTACGCACAGCCCAGCTGGTAACGGTAATCACCGGAGACCTGGCATTCTTCTACGATCGTAATGCATTCTGGAATAATTATAAACCGTCAAACCTGCGTATTGTTTTACTGAACAATCACGGCGGCGGTATCTTCCGTATGATTGACGGACCGGCTGCACTTCCGGAGTTGGATGAGTTCTTTGAAACCAAACAACCACTGAGTGCTAAGTACATGGCTCAGGAACATGGATTGGAATATACAGCCTGCAAAAATTTCAACGACCTGAACAAGGCACTCGACAGTTTCTTCCAACCATCCATGTTTGGAAAAATCATGGAAATTGAGACCGATTCAAGAAAAAACACAGAAGTATTCAAACGTTTTAAAAGAAATGTTAAAGATAGTTACTAGAGTTTTGTTACTAGTTTATAGGTACTTTAGAATACCAAAACAAAAGCTCAATCTTAACATTAAGATTGAGCTTTTGTTTCAAAGTACCAGGAACGAGTGCCTAGCAACTAATATCTAATAACTTCTACTCATCCTTGCGTAAACGGATGATCATATTGCGTTGAAGCGTATAACCATCCAGCGGGTTCAAAGCCATAAGCTGTTCTACCGTTACTCTATGCTCATAAGCAATATTTTCAAGTGTATCTCCTTCCTTAACTAAATATTCATTTGCTGTTGGCTGGTAGATACCTATTTTAACTTTGATCAGCTGATTCACATAAATTGTATCATACGTTAAGCTATTCAACTGCTTCAAATCAGCTACAGACATATGATATAGTTTAGCGATAGAGAATAAGGTATTCTTAACGCGCACTTTATACAAGTCTTCGCCTTCTTTCAACGATACTTTCTGTGTTTTTTTCAATTGCAGGTTGTGCTCGATCTCAGCGTTTTTAGAAGCAATGATTTCATTCTTCTCAGCAATATCAATATTACTCTGAGTCATGGATTCATCTACACCGGCGTTTTTCTCAGACTGAGCTTTGTAGTATTTCTTATTCTTCTTCTGGCTGGACAATGTCATCGATTCCGTCATGGAAATCTGTGCAATGATATCATTATCCCCTACATTTCTTTTTACACGCAACGGTGTATAAGGCAATACATCGTCAGATGTCAACGCATTAATCTCTCTGATCTCTTCAACAGTCATGTTAAACTTCTGAGCGATAGTATAAATGGTTGCTTGAGGTTCAACCACATAAGTCATATTCTTTGTTTCGTAACCAGGTCCTCCAAGAATATAAAACTCCACCCTTCTGTTCAATTGTCTTCCTACCTCATTATCATTTGAAGTAAGCGGACGTTCTTTACCCAACGGGTTCATGACAATTTTAGAGTGGTCTACCCCTTTCGAGATTAAATAATCGATGGCAGCCTGTCCGCGTTTTTCAGATAAAACTCTGTTGTAGGTATCCGTACCGACACCATCTGTGTTGGCATTCAATTCAATCTGGATCTGCGGATGCTGAACCGTGTAGGCAACAAGTTCATCCAGTGTTTTCTTCGCTTCCGGTCTTAACTCAGATGAATTAAAGTCGAAATAAATGTTTTCAAACAGTTTTCTGTTTGCCGCAATGGCAGATGACTGAATGATGATCGTATCAACAGAATAAATAATTTTCTGTGTGATCTTCGACCCTTTTTCAATCAACACAATTTTATAGTTAGCTCCTGCAGGTAAATTATCAAATCTGAATTGTCCTTCGGTATTGGTTTTCGTCACTTTAATATGTTCATTACTTTCGTTGGTAAGGGCTACTTCAACATTGGAAGCCTTATTGCCTTTATCATCTACAATAACACCTGTTACAGAAATACTTTTCACATCCGCCGGTATAGAGTCGGCATCGATCTCCGAGATCAAAGCTTCTTCTTTCGGAATAATGTCGAACCGGTAGATATCATCATTACCCATACCACCTTGTCTGTTCGAAGACAAGTAGCCTTTTTTGTCACCTAATACAAAATAAAAGTCATCGCGGTGCGAGTTAAACGGCATCCCGATATTCTGTGAGCTTTCAAAGCTTTCAGATTCCTTTGACATGAAAATATCTAATCCACCAAATCCTTCATGACCGTTGGAAGCAAAGTATAACAAATGCTCTTCGGCGTAATATTGAGGAGACATATCCGTGAAGATGGTATTTACACCCGGTCCTAAGTTTGTTGCCTTGCCCCAGTTATCATCCTTTGTAGATGTAGAATACCAGATATCATGCATCCCATAACCTCCGGGACGTTTAGAAGTGAAAAACAATACTTTACCATCCGGAGAAACCGAAGGATGGCTATTCCATTGACCTTTCTGGTTCACATTTTCATTCAAACGAACCGGAAGTCCCCACATGCCATCTGCACCTTTTGTCATCACATAGATCACACAGTTAAAGGTTTGTGTGTTGCCTACAACAATTTTTTCATCACAGCGTGTAAAGTAAAATTTCTTTCCATCGGCTGTAAAAGAACCAGGACTTTCATCAAACTCCGAATTTACCGCCTTGAAATTGTCCTCTGTCTCTACAAGTTGCCAGGTTCCTCCTCTTAATACATAGCGGTAGCTATCACTTCTTGCGCCACCCAACATTGTGTTGGAGCCATGGCCTACAGAGCCCGGACGTGAAGAAGTGAACACGACAATAGAATCGTTTTTTCCATAGATTGCCGGTGAATATTCAGAATACTCCGTATTGATCGGTGCTGGTAAACATTTAAAATCATAATCACGAAGCGGCTGCTTCATTTCAGCTTCCGCAAGTTCCAGACCTTTGATGGCATTACGTGCCCGGTCTTTGTATTCTTCCGCAGATAATGACGTGCTTTTATATCCATCAATAAATGTCTGGAATTCTTTTTGGGCTTCTGCATACTGGCCATTATCACGAAGGGTGATCGCATAATAAAAACGAGCCAATGGATAATGCGCATTATCTTTGGTCATTACCAGTTTATAATATTTTTCTGCAGATGCGTAATCGAAATATTCCCTGTAGGATTCAGCCAACTGATATGCGCAATACATATCAGAAGGATTTTCTTCAAATGCTAATTTATATTGCTGGGCAGCCAGGTAGTACTCGTAATTTTTGAAATGCTGGTCGCCTTTTATTTTTGCTACACTGTTATTTGTTGGCTTTGTTTTTTGAGCGTACAAAGTTGTGGCAGTACATACTGCGACTAACAAAATCGATATGGTGTGCAACAGTCTGTTCATGATCTTATCTTATTGAACGTACAAATAAGTAAATACGTTACTTTTATATCCTTGGAGTCTGATAAATGCGTTGAGCCTTTGCAGGCGAACTAAACCTGATTGATATTTCATATGCACCAGCACCTTTGCCTGACACGTTCTTGCGCAGGGTTGAGCTGTTCATATCATAACTGAGCCCAATGGTATATAGGTTGCTTCCAAAGCCTATGAGAGCAATATAGGAATCTTTTACCCGATACCAGCCTCCAGCCATTAATTTCGTCGGCACAATTCCTTTGCCTTCCGGACCAAATGTATATGTTCCATACAAACCAACATTGATTTGCAGCGCCGTACTTTGCATCGCGATCAATGCATTGGGTGAAATGTTCCAGGTTGAACTCAATGAATATTCGCCACCGAGCATGATCTTACTCAACACCGGAAGCGAACTGCTTTTATCAGCAATCACCGATTCATTTGGCTTGTTAAAATGGTAAGCAGAATATCCGGCATAAAAACTCTTGCCCACTTCTCTGATATCTCTTCTGGGATTGTTGTAGTAAATACCGCCGAAGCTGACATCCGGATATAAATGAGTAGAAACAAAATTATATTCTCCGGAAGGAAGACTGGAGTTAAAACCATTCAACGGATCAAACTGAGCGCCCCATTGTCCGGTAGTAAAGTCAATTGTCTTCTGCATAAAGCCCACCTGTACCCCTGTTAGAATATGATTTTTTTCATTAATAGGAATAACATAAGCTGCAGTCACATTTACACCCAATGTTGTTAAACCTATATCTCCCGCTTTGTTTTGGAATACAGAAAGCCCTATTCCGCCAAGGTTCACATCTTTATGGGCCGGACGATAAATGGGAACAATCAGCGAAGCCTGGTTCGTTGTGTATGGGGTAACAACACTTTTCCATTGAACCCTGGAATTTAATGCAGCGCTCACTGTAAGTTCAGATCCTGCAAATGCCGGATTTAAGTATAAGCTTGAAGAATAATATTGAGAGAAAATTGCATCCTGCCCCATTGATTTAAAGACCAATGAGAAGAAGGTTATATATATACATACTGCAATTTTTGAATGCATAATTTAAAAGACTGTATAAGAATATCTTACAAAATGAAGTTACCTTATAAAGCTATACGTTATATAAGAGAAAAGTATTCAATATCAAATATAT
>JAGKWN010000128.1 GCA_021151805.1 Cytophagaceae bacterium
AAATCTGAATTTATGAAATTGTTATATCACATTATTCATCCTTACAGTTTTGCAGGCAGTTGGTCAAACAACCATAAAAATTAATGCTACAGCAAACCATCATCAGATTTCATCGTGGATTTATGGCAGGAATAATAATCTTTCCGATGATCCTTCAACTGCTGTTGATTATCATAATTTTGTGTTAAATGCCAAATCTTTTATTCTTCCCGCGTCACCCTTTTCAGTTTTAAAACAGAATTAAAATATACCTTTCAAAATAAGGTAAATGTTTGAACTTCAATATATATTTGAACATTCGAATATAAGGTTATGAACATTTTGCCAATGTATTACCTTTGTACCATACTAATTAAGTAACCGAAATGGATAAATATTCATACGTAGCAAATGCAGAAATCTCATACGTGGATGAGATGTACCAGTCATACCGCAAAGATCCTTTGTCTGTAGATGAAACCTGGCAGAAGTTTTTTGAAGGATATAATTTCTCTTTGCAGAAATACGGAGAAAAGGGCGCAGCCAATGGCGGCAGCTCAGCAGCTCCAACAGGTAATGGCGTTGCAGCTGTAGCAGCAAGTCCTGCTACAACGGTATCAGAAAAAGAAGTTCGCGTACACTATTTAATACATGCTTACAGAAGCAGAGGTCACTTAAGATCTAAGACCAACCCTGTGCGTGAGCGTAAAGACCGTAAGCCTTTACTTGAACTTGCAGATTTCGGCCTGTCAGACGCGGATCTGGATGTGGTATTTGAAGCCGGCAACGAATTAGGAATCGGTGCGGCACCGCTTCGTAAAATTGTAGAGACGTTAAAATTCATCTACGAAGGTGCGATCGGGTTTGAATATATGTATATCCGTAAGCCTGAAAAATTAGCATGGCTTCGTAATAAAATTGAAAAAGAGTCGCTTGCACATGCATTGACATTAGACGAAAAGAAACGTATTCTTTCTAAACTGAATGAAGCAGTTGTTTTCGAAAATTTCCTTCATACAAAATATGTAGGCCAGAAGCGTTTCTCTCTTGAAGGCGGTGAAACAACAATTCCGGCGCTTGATAAAATGATTACAGCAAGTGCTGAACTTGGTGTAGAAGAAGTAGTAATCGGTATGGCGCACCGTGGTCGTTTGAACGTATTGGCAAACATCATGGGCAAAACTTACGAACAGATCTTTAACGAGTTCGAAGGAAACATCAAGCCGGATATGACTATGGGTGACGGTGATGTGAAATACCACATGGGCTATTCAAGCGAAGTGGTTACACCAAAAGGTCAGAAGATCAATTTGAAATTAATGCCGAACCCGTCTCACTTAGAAGCGGTAGATCCTGTGGTTTTAGGATTTGTACGTGCAAAGGGAGATCGTTTATACGGTTACGATTATAAAAAAGTATTACCTGTATTGATTCACGGTGATGCGGCGGTTGCAGCACAAGGTATCGTGTATGAGATTGTACAGATGAGTAAACTGAACGGTTACCAGACAGGTGGTACCATTCACTTCGTGATCAACAACCAGGTTGGTTTTACGACAGATTTTGAAGATGCACGTTCTTCGATCTACTGTACAGATGTAGCTAAAATCATTGATGCGCCGGTAATGCACGTGAACGGAGATGATCCGGAAGCGGTAACATTCTGCATGCGTTTAGCTGCTGAATACAGACAGAAATTCAACGAAGATATTTTCATTGACATGGTTTGCTACCGTCGTCATGGTCACAACGAAAGTGATGAACCTAAATTCACACAGCCTAAATTATACAACGTAATTTCACGCCACGCGAACCCACGTGAACTATACAATCAGAAATTGATTGAGCGCGGTGAGGTAGATGCTGAGATCGCGAAGAACATGGATCGTGAATTCAGAGACATGTTACAGGATCGCTTGAACCAGGTGAAGCAAAAACCACTTCCATATTCTTTACAGAAAATGGAAAAAGAATGGACAGAACTTCGCAAGTCAACAAAAGAAGATTTCGACAAGTCTCCTGATACATCCATCACCCAGGAAGTGATTGATAAAGTAGGAAAGGCGATCACAGATATTCCGGCGGATTTCAAACCGTTAAAACAAATTGAAAAATTATTAAAAGACCGTAAAGAACAATTGCAGGAAACAAAAACGGCAAACTGGGCAATGGCAGAATTGCTTGCTTACGGTTCTTTATTATTAGAAAAGAAAATTGTTCGTGTAAGTGGCCAGGATGTTCAGCGTGGTACTTTCTCTCACCGTCATGCGGTATTGAAAGATGCTGAAACAAACGAGCCGTACTACAGCTTAAATCACATTTCAGATAACCAGAAACGTTTCCGTATCTATAACTCATTATTATCTGAGTATGGTGTACTTGGTTTCGAATACGGTTATGCAATGGCAAACCCAAGTGCGCTTGTAATCTGGGAAGCACAGTTTGGTGACTTCGCCAACGGTGCACAGGTAATGATCGATCAGTTCGTTACATCCGGTGAAACAAAATGGCAGCGCCAGAATGGTATTGTAATGTCTTTACCACACGGTTATGAAGGGCAAGGTCCGGAGCACTCTTCAGCACGTCTGGAGCGTTTCTTAGGATTGTGTGCAAACAACAACATGGTTGTTACAAACATTACTACACCGGCAAACATTTTCCACGCATTACGCAGACAGCTGAAGTGGGAATTCCGCAAGCCGTTGATCAACATGGCACCGAAGTCTTTATTAAGACACCCGCTGGTAATGTCTGATCTGAAAGAATTCACGGATGGCAGATTCCAGGAAGTGATTGACGATACAAACGTTGATGCGAAAAAAGTAAAACGTGTATTGTTCTGTACAGGTAAAGTGTACTACGATCTGTTTGAAGAGCAGAAAAACGCTAAGCGTACAGATGTGGCTGTTGTTCGTGTTGAGCAATTGTATCCATATCCGGAAAAACAGCTTGAAGCAATTTTCGCGAAGTATAAAAATGCAGAATATGTTTGGGTACAGGAAGAGCCATACAACATGGGTGCGTGGGGTTACATCTTACGTAGAATGTATCTGACAAACAATACACAGATTGAAGTAATCGCTCGTGATGAGGCATCTTCTCCGGCGGTAGGTTACTTAAAAGCACACAACGAAAAGCAGGCAGAGCTTGTGAAACGTGCGTTTGCTGATAAGATCGAAAAAATGAATATGCGCTAAGCATACGTTTATCATAAATACTTAAAAGAATTTTATTCTAATTGAAATTTTGAATTATGGCATTTGACGTAAAAGTACCTACAGTAGGTGAATCCATCGCGGAAGTAACCATCGGAAGATGGAATAAAAAGGATGGAGATTTTGTAAATGAAAACGAATTGATCTGCGAGATCGAATCAGATAAAGCAACGTTCGAATTGAACGCTGAAAAATCCGGTATCTTAAAATTAAAAGCAAAAGAAGGTGATACAGTAGCGGTAGGCTCTGTGATCTGCTCGATTGAAGAAGGTGCAGGATCAGGCGCGTCGAAACCGGCAGCAGCGGCAGCTCCTGCGGCAGCTGCTGCTCCTTCAGCACCGGCAGCAGCAAGCAATGCTGCACCGATCGAAGTTAAAATTCCGGCAGTAGGTGAATCTATTGCTGAAGTAACATTGGGTGCATTCTCTGTTAAGTCAGGTGATGTGATCAATGCAGAAGACCTTATCTGTGAGATCGAATCAGATAAAGCAACATTCGAATTACGTGCTGAAACAGCAGGTGTAGTTGAGCTTTTAGCAAAACAAGGCGATACGGTTGCAATTGGTACTGTGGTTTGTAAAATCATTCCGGGTGCAGGGGGCGCGGCAAAAGCATCTGCTCCGGCTTCAGCTCCTGCAGCAGCAGCTTCAGCTTCTGGTGGCAATTATGCAGCAGGACATGCATCTCCGGCAGCAGGTAAAATATTGAATGAAAAAGGTGTTGATGCCGCTGCAGTAGCAGGTACAGGCAAAGACGGCCGTATTACAAAAGAAGACGCGGTGAAAGCATCTGCAGCCCCGGCAGCAAAACCGGCAGCAGCATCTGCTCCATCAGCACCGGCAGCAAAAGCTGGCGCAGCTGGCCGTGCAGACGACCGTCAGAAAATGACCAGCCTACGTAAAACGATTGCACGTCGTTTGGTAGCTGTGAAAAACGAAACAGCCATGCTTACTACATTCAATGAAGTAGACATGAAGCCTGTGATGGACATGCGTTCTAAATACAAAGATACATTCAAAGAGAAATACGGCATCGGCTTAGGCTTCATGTCATTCTTCACCAAAGCAGTGTGCATGGCACTTCAGGAATACCCTGCGGTAAATGCATACATCGATGGGGATGAAATTGTTTACCACAACTACTGCGATGTATCGGTAGCGGTATCTACACCAAAAGGTCTTGTAGTGCCGGTTATCCGTAATGCAGAGAACATGAACTTCAATGAGATCGAAGCAGAGATTGTACGTTTGGCAACACGCGCACGTGACGGTAAATTAAGCATCGACGAAATGTCCGGCGGTACATTCACAATCACCAACGGCGGTATCTTCGGTTCTATGTTGTCTACACCAATCATCAACTCACCACAGTCTGCCATCCTGGGTATGCACAACATCGTTGAGCGTCCGGTAGCAGTGGGCGGACAAGTTGTGATCCGTCCGATCATGTACCTGGCACTTTCTTACGATCACCGCATCATCGACGGTCGTGAGTCTGTAGGCTTCCTGGTACGTGTGAAACAATTGCTGGAAGATCCGAGCAGATTATTATTGGGAGTGTAAGTAGTTTCCAGTTGCTAGGTACTAGACTAGGGAATACTTCCAGTTGCTAGATTTTAGTTTCTAGACTAGCTACAGTATAATAATTAAGAAATTGAATATTTAAAATAAGTGGTACTAATTACTGGTTGCATATCTAGCACCTAGTAACTAGTACCTAGTAACTAATAAAGATATGTACGACGTAGTAGTTATCGGTTCTGGTCCTGGCGGGTATGTAGCAGCAATCCGTTGCGCGCAGCTTGGTATGAAAACCGCATTGATTGAAAAATACAATACCCTTGGCGGTACATGCTTAAACGTAGGTTGTATTCCTTCAAAAGCATTACTGGATTCATCTGAACACTATTACAATGCTACGCACACCTTCAAAGAGCACGGCATTGATGTAAAAGATGTAAAGGTAAATCTTAAACAGATGATCGATCGTAAAGCAGGTGTTGTAAAACAAACTTGTGAGGGGATCAACTTTCTGATGAAGAAAAACAAGATCGATGTACATACAGGCATCGGTTCTTTCGTTGATAAAAATACGATCAAAGTAACAGCTGCAGACGGAAGCACGAAAGAACTGAAAGCAGCGAAAACGATCATTGCTACCGGTTCCAAGCCAACGTCGTTGCCGAATGTGGCGATCGATAAGAAACGCATCATCACTTCTACGGAAGCATTGGAATTAACAGAAGTACCGAAACACCTGATCGTTATTGGCGGTGGTGTGATCGGTATGGAACTTGGTTCAGTATATGCACGTTTAGGCGCTAAAGTTTCTGTGGTGGAATTCATGGATACCTTGATACCTACCATGGATAGAGCTTTAGGTAAAGAATTGATCAAAGTTTCTAAAAACCATTTAGGTTTTGATTTTTACTTCAGTCATAAAGTAACAGGTGCTGCAGCTAAAGGCAAAGAAGTAACCGTTACGGCAGAAGATAAGGATGGGAAAGTAGTTGAGTTGAAAGGCGATTATGTTTTAGTAGCAACAGGCCGCCGTCCGTATACGGAAGGATTGAACCTGGAAGCAGCAGGCGTGAAAATGGACGAGCGCGGCAGAGTAGCTGTAGATGCACATTTACAGACAAACGTTCCGGGTATTTATGCAATCGGTGACGTAGTAGTAGGTGCGATGCTTGCACACAAAGCAGAAGAAGAAGGTACCTTCGTTGCGGAATCGATTGCCGGACAAAAACCACACATCAACTACAACTTAATCCCGGGTGTTGTATATACATGGCCTGAAGTTGCAGCGGTTGGTTATACCGAAGAGCAATTGAAGAAAGATGGCAAAGCATACAAAGTAGGTAACTTCCCATTCAAAGCATCCGGTAGAGCAAGAGCATCTATGGATGTAGATGGCTTTGTAAAAGTACTTGCTGATAAAAATACCGACGAGATTTTAGGCGTGCACATGATTGGGCCACGTGTTGCAGATATGATCGCTGAAGCAGTTGTAGCGATGGAATTCAGAGCATCTGCCGAAGATGTTAGCAGAATGTCGCATGCGCACCCAACGTTTACAGAATCGTTCAAAGAAGCATGTTTAGCAGCTACAGAGAATAGAGCGTTGCATATTTAATTTATTCAATCAGAAAGGTCATCCCGATAACTATCGGGTGACCTTTTTTTATATTCAATTCTAGTACAATCAATTTTAATTTATTCTTCAGATGGAAATTTTAGACAGCTCGGAAATCGGTTCAGAAAACACATCGAACCTGACAAAAAAAATGAAAGATTATTTAACTGAAACAGCGAAGTGGGGTAAGTTTCTTGCTGTTGTTGGTTTTATCGGTATTGGTTTTATTGTACTTGGCGCATTCAGTGCAGGATTTATCATTGAAAGATTCGGCAGTGTTGCCGGCAATGATTTTGGCGGCTTTAATCCTGGATTTGCTTTTGTATTTATATACCTGCTGTTGGCGTTGTTGTGGTTTTTCCCGGTGTTTTATATGTTTAAATTTTCTACCGGAATCTTAAGAACGATTCCGGCCATGGATATTACAGGTATTGAAAATGCTTTATCGAATTTGAAATCACTGTTTAAATTTTATGGTATTTTCACCATTGTGATTTTATGTTTCTACGGTATTTTATTATTGATTGGAATGATCGCGATGCTAAATGCTGCGTAAATAGTTAAAGTTATTTATTAAATTAGAAAGTAGAACCTGCATCGGCAGGTTCTACTTTTTTATATCCGGGAATAATCAATATCTTTTCAGGCTTGCATACGTTTATTAGTTTAATTTTATCGTATCGATTAATTAGCAACATTTAACTACATATGGAAATTATAGACAATACAGATACAGATTCCGATTCGGATTTCACAAATCTCATGCGGACACATTTGATCACAACAGCTAAATGGGGAAATGTACTATCCATCATAAGCTTTGTGGGTATAGGTTTGGTCATTTTAATTGCCTTGTCTGTATGGGTTGATTTTAGCGAGCAGGATGAACACACGGCCGGAGATATAGAGGTATTGAGTTTTTTTCTCGCGTATTTCGTATTTGCAGCGTTAGGCTTAATTCCGGCTATACATCTGTCAAAATTTTCTAACAGTATATTAAAAAATGTTTCTTCATTTAGCCGTAGCGGTATTGAGCAGGCATTTTCAAATCTTAAAGCTTCATTTAAATACATAGGTCTGCTTATAATAATTATTATCGTATTTCATGTGTTGATGGTTTGTGCTTTAACATTTGGCGACCTGAGGGCATACTATTAAGTTATATTAATTGATATGAATTATGCTGATAGACGAAGAAGAAGAACCTACACAGGCATATAGTTTTGCTGCACCGGGCAAACGCATTTTCATTGCATTGATCGAACTGGTTAACTGCTGGATCTTGTCGTACCTCGTCGGGTTTATATTGCCGCATGTTTACAAACGCCCCTTATATCTGGTCTGTATAATTCTTTTGCTGACGTATAAAATTGTTTCTGAAAAATTCTCCGGACAATCTTTCAGTAAAAAAATATACGCCCTTCTCATACTTACAGATGATATGCAGAAAACAAGCTGGGCGCATGTATTCAAAAGAAATATTTTCTGGATCATATTACCGCTTATGTATGCATTGTATTTTTATATACTGGTGCCGGTATTTGGCGAAGATTACCTGCAATACCCAATATTGTTTTCGTTGATCGATTTTGGCTCTATATTTAAATTGGGAGTATTGATTGCAGCCATAGACATGGCCTTTGTTTTTATCACACCTAAGAATCAGGCCCTGCATGATATCATTGGGGGCACCGTAGTTATAAATAGAAACTAAATAATAACAGCATGGAAGAACAAATAATCGATCTGTTTAACGAAGACCAACAATCGAATGGAGTAATATATGCCACATTCTGGAAACGTGTTGGGGCAACGCTTTTGGATAGTTTAATATTAGCGCCGTTTGGTTATGGGCTGATATTTTTATCCATGGTTTATTATAAGATTTATGCACTCGCTCTTTTAGCCGCTCTGATTCATGTGGTTTATAAAGTATATATGGAAAAAACGTATGGTCATACACTCGGTAAGAAAGCGCTGAAAATTACAGTAGTAAATAATGCGTTCCAACCGATTACCTTCAGTAAGACATTGAAGCGTAATTACTATTATATTCTGGCGGCGATTTTATCACTGCTTACTACCATGAATTTATTTAATCTGGAAGAATTTCATGCAGCCAGCACCTATACGGAACTTCAGGAGGTTATGCAGATGCAGAGCCCTACATATAGGTACGTTCAATATACATTATCTGTACTGTTTTTTATTGATATTTTATTCATGCTGAAAAATGATCAGAAGAAGACACTACACGATCGTTGGGGTGAGACACTGGTAATTCAAAAGTAATCGATCACTTTGCATCGATAAAACGAGTACAGATAAAAATTAACAACCATGGAAGAAAAAATTCTGGACGCATTTCAGGAAGAACTGCCGGATGATGTAGAATATGTGAGTCTCATTCGCAGGTTTAATGCTACCATGTTTGATAGTCTCTTAAGTGCAGGTATCACCTATGGAACAACCTATTTTATTCCTGAAGTATGGAGCTCACTTTCAGTAACACTTCTGTTTGCAGTTATGGATTTGGCCTATAAAGTAGTTGCAGAAAAAGTATTCGGGCAAACACTCGGTAAAAAGGTAGCCAACATAGCAGTAACAACAGAAGATCTGCACTTGATTTCCTGGCAGCAGGCCCTTGTGCGCAATTATTATTATGTGATTATCATGGTGCTGAGTATGGTGCAAAGTTATATTTTTCACCAGGTGCAGTTAGGCCAGACAATTTTGGGTTTTCAGGACATGCAGGAAGTGATTGTGCTTTCATACATCAATTATGTATTGGCTGTGTGGTTTATCATTGATTGTTTCATGATGGCCAGGGAGGTTAAAAACCAGACTTTGCATGATAAATGGGCCAAAACCGTAGTGGTGAGGGAATCTTTTTTAAGAAAATAAGGTTTTATAAGCGTTTTACGGTCAGGGCAGTAGGAGGCTTTTGAGCATGGGGAATTTGGATTTGAGCAGGAAGATCCGCCTCATTTTTCAAATAATTTGGCACATTGAAGTAATTTTCCTATATTTGCAGACCAAACAATCAGAAAGAAGTTCTGATTATTCTGAAAAGACGACAAAATACCAAAAATATACCGCGGGATGGAGCAGTTGGTAGCTCGTCGGGCTCATAACCCGAAGGTCACAGGTTCGAGTCCTGTTCCCGCTACCATTAGAAAATTAAACCCTTTGTAAACTAATTATTTACAAAGGGTTTTTTATTTTTACTGCCTTACTTACTGCCTAAAAATAAAAGTAAAATTATATAAATGTATTTTGGAGTAAGTATTGAAAATTCAAAGTAAAAGTGAATTATGAAACCAATTTTTTATAATAATCAAGATTCAATTGAATCATGGGAGCACAGCTTTAAAGAAATAAATTTGCGAATAGCTTACAAAACTATTGAGATCTACAACTCAAGGAGGAGGAATTATGAGGCTATTAACGGATTTGGTAATTCTAAAGATGTCTGTTATGGTGATATTGAAGAATATAGAAAATTTCTTAAAAAAGATGATTTTGAAAAAGCTCAAGAAATAATTGATACTAAAGAAAATGAGATATTAGAATTAATTAGTGAAATCGAAAATGTTGATTTTCAATTTGAGCACCTATTTGTATTAACACCAACTACCGATAACTCTTTATTTAGAAACAGAATTATTGAAAAATTTAAAGATCAACTTATCAATGATATTGAAATTATTGATTTGTCAAATCGGTTTACAAAACAAGACACTTCTCTTTCAATAAAAGAAAATGCAAAATTTAGTTTTGAAAGTGATGGTTTATCAAAGCTAAATTCAATTCTTATAATTGATGATACAATTGATTCAGGCCAGTCTGTAGGTCAACTAATTGATGCTCTTATTTTAAATGATTTGATTGATAATAGTACAATAATATCCTTACAAGTACTTTATCAAAATTTTAAGCCAAATCCTAAAATGTAATTTACAATCATGGTTATTAGAGAGTTTAGAAATCCTGAACATGTTCCAATTCCCGGTAGTTATTATTTAATAATGGAACATCCAATTAGAAAATTAGATGCAGTACAAGTGACTTTATTTAATGAACATAGATTTGCTTTTGCATATTGGACGAAATGGACTAATAAGTCTTCTAAATTTTCTAAATCAGTTCCCTCGTTAGTAACACTTGATTGGCATCAAGATTTATGTTCTATTGATGAAGAAGAAATAGAATTGCAATCATTGGATTTATTTAATGAAGAAGAAGTGGCTTATTTTAGTTGGGCTAGATTAAATCCACAAAATGATACACATATTTTAGCAGCTATTTATGTTAATTCTATAAAAGATGTATATGTTATATGTAGATCTGGAGATTTGGGGGATGAAAAAATAACAGATATGTAC
>JAGKWN010000129.1 GCA_021151805.1 Cytophagaceae bacterium
GAATTATATAGGGAAATTGAAAGCGACGTATATGATTTATTTATAAAAAATATGTTAGGAGTTAATAACCAAAAATATAATCTAAGAACAATGGTTATTGAACTTGTTGAGAAAAAAATATTAACAGAGGCGTTCTTGAATCAATTAGACCCAATTGGAGAATTTAGAAATAAACTTGTAAACTTGAGAGATGGAAGTTTTTCGAAAGAAGAAATTGAAGAAATGACTAGTCGAATTTCGAATTTTTATCATCAAAAAGTTTTTTTAGAAAAGCCGTTTGTTTAAATATTAGATATAAGCGAAGGTATTACTTTTAAATTAAGACACTAATTCTCAAAACTTCCCCGTCCAACCCCTTGCTTTTCTCCCAAAAACTACGTTATTTGTATATAATACGAACACGCTTTAGGGGTGTCCCGATAGAATACCAATTTAATCGCGACTGAGATTATACCCTTTGAACCTGATCAGGCTGATACCTGCGAAAGGAAAAAGTGAACAGAAACACAGTATCTACTACCTTCCTGTGTTTCATTGTCACCCTTCAAATTTCTCATGCCCGTAAAGCGTTTTGCTTAAACAGTTAAACCATTCACTTCATCTGTGTAATGAACGTTATTGTCAATAACAAAACACTTGAACTGCCTGATGCTGCAAAGCTCAGCGCGTTGTTCGAAAAACTCTCCATCGCCAGTCCGCAGGGGATTGCCATTGCTGTAAACGAGCAGGTAGTACCAAAATCGGAGTGGGAGAGCTGTGTATTGAAAGACAATGACGCGGTATTACTTATTCGTGCAACTCAAGGAGGATAACACATGACTACACAAAACACCAACATGGCACCGCAGATCACGCGTGAGCCGCTTACCGGATCCCAGAAGATCTATGTTCAGGGAACACTGCATCCATCTGTAAAGGTGGCCATGCGCGAAATCAAACTGGAAGACACTGTTATCCATACAGGTGTAAAAGGCACTGCCGAAAGACGCCAGAAAAATCCATCGGTTACGGTATACGATACCAGCGGCCCCTACACCGACCCAAACGTGGAGATCGATATCCGCAAAGGCTTGCCGCAGCTGCGCCAGCAATGGATTTTAGATCGTGGTGATGTGGAAGAACAAAAAGAATCACTTTCTGAATATACCAACAAGCGCAATAGCGATGCCGCATTGGATCACTTGCGTTTCGATCACTTAAAACAACCGCTGCGTGCCAAACCAGGACAAAATGTTTCGCAGATGCACTACGCGCGTAAAGGCATTATCACGCCGGAGATGGAATACATCGCCATCCGTGAGAACAACCGCATCCAGGAACTGCAGGCTGCAGATGGTTCCATTAAATCATTGTGGGATCAGCACGAGGGACAAAGCTTCGGCGCTGCCATTCCGAAAGTAATCACACCGGAATTTGTGCGCGAAGAAGTAGCACGCGGCCGTGCCATCATTCCATCCAACATCAACCACCCTGAAAGCGAGCCGATGATCATTGGCCGTAACTTCTTAGTGAAGATCAATACGAACATCGGTAACTCTGCGGTAACTTCTTCGATTGAAGAAGAAGTAGAGAAGGCTGTATGGAGCTGCCGTTGGGGTGGTGATACGCTGATGGATCTTTCAACAGGTAAAAACATTCATGAGACACGCGAGTGGATCATCCGTAACTGTCCGGTGCCGGTTGGTACGGTGCCGATCTACCAGGCGCTTGAAAAAGTAAACGGTAAGGCTGAAGACTTAACGTGGGAGATTTTCCGCGATACATTGATCGAGCAGGCAGAGCAAGGCGTGGATTATTTCACGATCCATGCAGGTGTGTTGTTACGTTACATCCCGTCTACGGCGAAACGTGTAACTGGTATTGTATCACGCGGTGGTTCGATCATGGCGAAATGGTGCCTGGCACATCACAAAGAAAACTTCTTATATACACACTTCGAAGACATCTGTGAGATCATGAAAGCATACGACGTTGCCTTCTCGCTGGGAGATGGTCTGCGTCCGGGTTGTTTGGCGGATGCCAACGACGAAGCACAGTTCAACGAATTAAAAACTTTGGGTGAACTTACTGAGATCGCGTGGAAACACGATGTGCAGGTAATGATCGAAGGTCCGGGTCACGTGCCGATGCACATGATCAAGGAAAACATGGACAAGCAATTGAAGGAGTGCCACGAAGCACCGTTCTACACGCTTGGGCCATTGACAACAGATATCGCTCCGGGTTATGACCACATCACATCTGCGATTGGAGCAGCCATGATCGGCTGGTTCGGTACGGCGATGTTATGTTATGTGACTCCGAAAGAACACTTAGGTTTACCGAATAAGAAAGACGTGAAGGATGGCGTAATGGCGTATAAGATCGCGGCACACGCTGCCGATCTTGCGAAAGGCCATCCGGGTGCGCAGAACAGAGATAATGCATTGAGTAAAGCACGTTTCGAATTCCGTTGGGCGGATCAGTTCAACCTGTCGCTTGATCCGGATACGGCGCGTGAGTTCCACGATGAAACATTACCGGCTGAAGGTGCGAAGATCGCGCACTTCTGCTCGATGTGCGGACCGCATTTCTGCTCCATGAAAATTACACAGGAAGTACGCGACTACGCAGAAGCAAACGGACTGAACGACGCATCAAGCCTGGAAGCAGGGATGAAAGCGAAGTCGGAAGAGTTTAAAAAGGTGGGTGGAGATTTATACGTTTAACGCTTAAGGCGGAAAGCCTAAGGCCTAAAGCCTAAAGCCTAAGGCCTAAAGCCTAAGGCCTAAAGCCTAAAGCCAACTCCTCACCGTGGTCTGTGGCACACAGACCACGGAACTGTTAGATAAAGAAAGATGGCCTGTGTGTCACAGACCATGGCGAATAAACTCGGCATTCATTACCGTTTTGCTTTAGCCAACGGTTTTAGAAGTAGTATAGTTTCGATCTTGTCGCAACTCTCCAAGGGTTTTAAACCCTTGGAGAGTTTATTACTCATCGGAAGTTACCCGCTTTAGGCCTTAAGCTTTCAGCATTAAGCAAAAAACACCATTAAAGCATAAAACATGTACCCTTCGTTAGACAAACCATATGTATTAAGCATTGCCGGTCTCGACCCAACGGCGGGCGCAGGTATTCTGGCAGATGTGAAAACATTTACTGCTACCGGAAGTTATGGCTTTGCCGTGGCAACCTGTTTAACGGCGCAGACAGAAGATACCTGCGAACATGTACAGTGGTTTTCGGTAAAGGAAATTACAACGCAGTTAAAACCCTTACTCGAAAATTATCCGATCTCTGTAACCAAGCTGGGAGCATTGAAAGACCTGGCGATGGCGAATGCAATCGTTGATTATGTATTGGGCATCAAGCCCGATATGAAGTTTGTGCTGGACCCGATCCTGAGCACGACTTCCGGAAAAGAATTCATGAAGCTGAATGCAGATATTAAAACACTGCTTTCAAAAATTTATGTACTGACGCCAAACTACCCGGAAATACAGATGCTGACCGATGATCAGAATCCGCTGGAAGCAGCCATGATTCTGTCGATGCATACGAATGTGTATCTGAAGGGTGGGCATTCCAACGAAGAAGTTCTTGTAGACCGTTTATTTGTGCAGGGTGTGATGACGGAGTTTCCGAAGGAGCGTCATGCGAATTCAAAAAAACATGGCAGCGGCTGTGTGTTGTCGTCTACGATCGCGTCTTACCTGGCGCAGGGAAATACATTAGCAGGAGCGAGTGAGAAAGCATCCAAATATATGTGTGGCTTTTTCAGTTCTTCTGAAACAAAATTAGGAATACATTAATTCATAACGATGGCAATTTCAAACCTACATTACATTACGGATACGACGCAAGGCCTGGAGCCGCTGCTGAAAGCAGGATTAAACTGGGTACAGCTGCGTGTGAAAAACCGCAATGAAAAAGAAATATACAACCTGGCAGATTCGTTTGTGGCCTTGTGCGAAAAATATAAAGCGTATTCCATCATTAACGACTATCCAAAGCTGGCCAGACGTGTAGGTGCAGATGGCGTGCATCTTGGCAAAGAAGACATGTCGATTGCAGAAGCACGTTCCATCTTAGGTAAAGATTTTATCATTGGCGGAACTGCTAATACCTTTGAAGATGTTGAAGCATTGTACGAAGCGGGTGTAGATTATGTAGGACTTGGTCCGTTGCGTTTTACAGAAACGAAAAAGAATTTAAGTCCGGTGCTGGGCTTTGAAGGCTACGGAGAAATTCTGCAAAGCTGTTCGGTGAACGGCATCCGTGTTCCGGTCATTGCTATCGGCGGAATTACTGTTCAGGACCTGGAACAATTGCATGATCTGGGTCTGCACGGAGTAGCAGTATCGAGTGCGATTAAACGTACCGGTAATCCGGTTGCTGCTGTAAAACAGTTTCTGGAGAAGGCTTAAGGCCTAAAGCCTAAGGCTAAAAGCTTTTAGGCACTCATTGTAATCAATTATGCTAAAACATACATTGTAAAAAGCAATTTCTATTTCGCACTATACGCTGATTTATTGCTTAAAAGCCTTAAGCTTTAAGCCTTCAGCCTTAAGCAAAAAACTATGAGCGATCAATTAAAAATAGCCGACAAAACATTCAACTCCCGCTTATTCACCGGTACCGGTAAATTCGCTACGGGAGAGGAGATGTTTCATGCGCTGCAGGCTTCCGGTTCGGAACTGGTAACGGTTGCTTTGCGCAGGATTGATATAGATGGCCAGGAAGATGATATTCTGAAATGGCTAAAGAAAGGCAATTTTAATTTGTTGCCGAATACTTCCGGTGCGCGTAATGCGAAGGAAGCAGTGTTTGCTGCAACCCTTGCCCGCGAAGCTTTACAGACTAATTGGCTGAAGCTGGAGATTCACCCCGATCCGAAATATTTAATGCCCGATCCGATCGAGACATTGAAAGCGGCAGAAGAGCTGGTGAAAGCCGGTTTTGTTGTATTGCCCTATATACATGCCGATCCGGTTGTGTGTAAACGATTGGAAGAAGTAGGTTGTGCAGCCGTGATGCCTTTGGGTTCACCGATTGGCAGCAACAAAGGTTTACGTACACGCGACTTCCTGGAAATTATTATTGAACAAAGTAATGTACCTGTGATTGTAGATGCCGGTATCGGTGCTCCTTCTCAAGCAGCAGAAGCTATGGAGCTTGGTGCAGCAGCGGTGCTGGTAAATACAGCCATGGCTGTTGCCGGTGATACCAAAGCAATGGGCAAAGCCTTTGGCATGGCGGTTGAGGCCGGACGTATGGCACATCTGGCAAAGCTTGCTCCGGTAAGCAATGCAGCCCATGCAAGCAGTCCGCTCTTGTCTTTTCTGAACGATATAAATTAATACATGTCACAGTTTAAAGAAATCTTCGATCAGTATTCCTGGAAAGATGTATATGCTTCCATCTATGCTAAAAAAGCTTCGGATGTAGAACGTGCATTGTCAAAGGAGCATTTAGACCTTGAAGATTTCAAAGCGTTGATTTCTCCGGCGGCGGCTCCATATTTGCCTGCCATGGCGGAACGCAGTCATCAGCGTACCTTACAGCGGTTTGGTAAGACCATGCAGATGTATGTGCCGCTGTATTTATCGAACGAGTGCCAGAACATCTGTACCTACTGTGGTTTCAGTATGGATAATAAGCTGCGGCGCAAAACATTGACCGATGAAGAGATCATTCGTGAAGCGAAGGCTATCAAGGAAATGGGCTTTGATCATGTGCTGTTGGTGACGGGAGAAGCGAATCAGCTCGTAGGAGTACCGTATTTGAAACATGCGATTGAAATTCTCCGTCCGTATTTTGCACAGATCTCCATTGAAGTACAGCCCCTGGATGAAGCCGAATATAAAACCCTGATTGATGCTGGTGCTTATGCTGTATTAGTCTATCAGGAAACGTATCACCAGGAAGAATATAAAACGCACCACCCGAAAGGGAAGAAATCGAATTTCTATTACCGTCTGGATACCCCGGATCGTGCGGCACGCGCGGGTGTAGATAAAATTGGTTTGGGTGTGCTGATTGGTTTGGAAGACTGGCGCGTAGATAGTTTCTTTACGGCATTGCATTTAAATTATTTAGAGAAGCAATACTGGCAAACGAAGTATTCATTGTCGTTTCCACGTTTGCGCCCGTATGTGGGCAACACCGAGCCGAAAGTGATCATGAACGATCGCGAACTCGTGCAGTTGATCTGCGCGTATCGTTTGTTCGATCAGGAACTGGAGCTTTCTATTTCTACACGTGAAACGGAAGCATTTAGAAATCATATTATAAAATTAGGTATCACATCTATGAGTTCCGGTTCTAAAACAAATCCGGGCGGCTATGTGGTAGAAAAAGAATCCCTCGAGCAATTCGAAATATCCGACGAACGTACACCGCAGGAAATCGCAGCGATGCTGAAAGGCGCGGGTTATGAAGCGGTTTGGAAGGATTGGGAGCAGGCGTATGATGTGTAGCTGAAGATTTGTGAAGGGCCTAATGCGGAAAGCTTAAGGCCTAAAGCTTTGGCGCCAAAGAAGAACAATAGAATTAAATTTAAACTGCATTCAACCGTTACATAAATGTGACGACAATGAAAGCCGGACAAGTCTTTATAATAAGAGTCAATCAGCTTTCATTGCCGTTGACTTTAACCAACGGTTCATAGAAGTTTATAATTTACAACGAAAATTAAATATCCCACGCTTTAAGCTTTCCGCGTTAGGCCTTAAGCAAAATGAATAGATACTCCCGTCAAATAATCCTTCCCGAAGTTGGCCTTGAAGGTCAGGCCAAAATTACGAACGCCTCTGTACTTGTTGTAGGTGCAGGTGGTTTGGGCTGTCCGGTGCTGGTATATCTGGCGGCAGCGGGTGTTGGTCGTATCGGGATCATTGATGCAGATAAAGTGGATGTGACCAATCTGCAGCGCCAGGTGTTGTATACAACCGAAGATGAAGGAAAGCCGAAAGCTGAGACTGCGGCGAAGCGGTTGATGGCATTGAATCCCGAAATAAATATTGATGTATATCCGGTGTGGCTGTCGAAAGCCAATGCATTGGAAATTTTTTCTTCTTATGACATTATCGTTGACGGCTCTGATAATTTTGCCACACGTTATCTGGTGAACGATGCATGCGTGATCTTAAACAAACCATTGGTGTTCGGCTCAATCTTTAAATTTGAAGGACAGGTAAGTGTCTTTAATTACAAAGGCGGACCTACCTACCGGTGCTTATTTCCTGAACCTCCTGCTGCCGGTGAAGTACCAAACTGTTCTGAGATTGGCGTGATCGGTGTATTGCCGGGAATTATTGGTACACTGCAGGCGAATGAAGTGATTAAGATTATCCTGGAGAAAGGTGATGTGATGAGCGGTTTATTGTATATGTATGATGCATTAAGCAATGACGTTCAGAAACTGAAGGTCTTTAAAGACCCGGTTGCAAGCTTGGTAACTGAGCTTGGTATCTATGAAGAAGTGTGTGAAACATCGCCGGATATTGATAAAAAAACGTTCGATGCATGGAAAGAAAAGCAAGTTGTTTTTCAATTGATCGATGTGCGGGAGCCACATGAATATGAACAGAAAAATATCGGTGGCGAATTAATTCCCATGAACACCGTGAAAGATAATCTTACCCGTATCCGCGAAGATATACCTGTGATCGTGCATTGCCAGATGGGTGGCCGCAGTCGGAAGATCGTAGATTTTTTGTATGAAAAAGGATTTAAGAATGTATACAACCTGCGCAATGGTCTGCAGGAATTTTAAGCTTCGAAACCTGGAAAATTCCAAATAACAAAAAACAAATTCCAAACTACTAAATAATAGATTTGTTGTTAAGAAAGGAATCCTCAAAGGTTTTCAAAACCTTGGAGAATTTTCGACAAGATCGTTACGGTGTTTCTCTCTCCGTGGTCTGTGGCACACAGACCATCCTCCGTTATCAAAAAATGTTTGCAATCTCAACCTTCCGAAGGTTGATAATCTTGGAGGATTACGACAAAAAAAATCTACGTTTAAAATTTCTATTCCGAGCTGTTTGTAATTTGTTATTTGTTATTTGGCATTTATTGTATCTGGGCAATGATCTTATCAAACGCAGCTATTGGATCACTCTGCTCCCATACCGCACCCAGTAAGGCCGCTCCGTCGAACTCGCTGCTCTTAACCAAAGCAATATTTTCTTCGTTGATACCTCCCAAACCAATTATCGGAATGGAAGTTTTACTTTTTAAATCCGATGCCGCTTGTGATAATGTTGCTGATGTATTGTTTGTGCCGTAGTTTTCTTTTGAAATACTTTTAAACAGCGGACTGAAAAAAATATATTCAAAAGGTATCGATAGATTAGCAGCATCTGCTATATTATGTAAAGATGTTGAAATTACTTTTACATCCGGATCAATTTCTTTTACAGTATTCCGGTCACGTTCTTTCAGGTGAATACCTTTAACAGCAAACTCTTTTGCTAACCCATGATGCTCATGCAAAACCATATGTGAAAGAATACTTGCATAACCTGCAAGGTATGATCGGTACGCATCTTTAGTAAAATCAGGCTTCCGCACATGTATCGTAATATTATAGGCACGTACCAGCGCATGTAGTATTGTTACTTCATGCGGATGATTTCCTTCGGGTGTAAATACGATGAGCTTGAACATGAATTAAAAATACGATCAAAGATTGATTAATGAAAATTCTTTCTTAATTTATATATACAGTTTAATGATCTGCTAACCAAAGCTAACCACATGAAAAAGCTAATACTTGTTACCACATTACTAATAACAAGCCTGTTGTCGCAGGCACAAATAGATTCAGTTCGCCTCATCCACTCAATCGGGTTTGGTTATCAGTATACACAGTTTGATGGAGTCTCAGATGAGATGAAAACGAACTTTGGTGATAATTACAATCTTGATGCCGGAGCATTTACTATGAATTTCGCGTGTTATACAATTTGTCACCGGCTGATGTTTGGTGGGGAATTCGGAGGCTTGCAGCGTAAAGTAACCAACGATGAATTTATGTCTACAAACATATCACAAGGCTTTGGTTATTTTAATTTCGGTTATTTGATTTTAGACAAACCAAAATGCATGGCATTTCCGTTTATAGGCATTGGCGGAGTATACAACGGAATGGTAATCAAAAATAAGACAAACAACGACTGGATTGATCCGGACTTTATGATACGCGCTAATCAGAAAGGGAATTTTTCTTCATTCGGTGGAAGTATCAATGCAGGTATTTCATACAGGAAAATATGCAACCATACACGTTATGAAAAACAGCTCCTCCTGGGTATTGATCTGGGTGTACATATCACTCCGCAAAATAATATGTGGGCATATAACGGATCTGATGAAAAGGTAGGCTCCTTCGGTACAGCAAACAATATGGGATATTATGCCCGTATAACCATCGGTGGACTTATGACCAAGGTGTTTGACAGGAGTGAGTATATGAGAAGATGATAAATGTTAAAGCATGCCAGCTTATAATAAAGTTGACATGCTTTAACATTATTTTAAGTCAATGCTTATTTTATACCTTCTTGTAATAATTTGATCCGGCCAATAACAAAATATTTTTTCTATATATCCAATATCCTGAAGAATTATTATGTTCGTTTCTTCTGAAGAAGATGAATTTTTTAATTGATTGAAATAATTACTTAAATAATTATCAAGCTCTTTGTCAGTTAAATCGGGATGTGTAATGTAATAGTTATATGTTGCTTCTGAAAGAAGAAAACTACTTCTGGGAATTTTACTGACATCATCCTGCTGATATTTTTCATTTAGTTTGTTTGTCCCTGTAAAATCAAAATCAATTTTTTTTAATGGTTTCTCACATTTCAGTGCGATATAGTTTTTATAAAATGCGATGACAGTGTAAGTCTGCTTATTAATAACGATATTTTTTCCTGTATCAGTTTTAGTAATTACAACTGAATTAAAATCTGCAGGTCCAGATATTTCATATTCAGCGAAACCCTTATATGTTTTAGCTTGGTTAAAATTTATGAGGTTTAATTGAAGAAAGTATCTTGTTTGTTGACCTGGTCGCGAAGATTCACCAATACCAGATAATTGGGAAGCGTTAGATTGTATTTTTTTTCCATTCTCGTCTAAAAGATCATAAGAAATAACTTTTCCAGAAAAAATATTACAGTCTTGCTCAGGAACTCTTTTGGGAAAATAGCCATACAGAAAAACAGAACTTAATTTACGGGCTTGCATTGTTTGATGCAATGTATCCAAGATTAATTCTGTATGTTTAAATGTTTCACTCTGCCAATAGAGTGTTGTTTTGACATCGGTTGTTTTTGAAATTAATGAGTCAGGCATATAAATTTTTTTATAGATACTTTTCCTTAATTTTTTAAGAGAAAATATTTCATCCTTAGAATAACTTTGTGCCCAGATTTCTATATTGGAAAATAAAAAAAATAAAGACAACAATAATAAAATTGGGTTTTTCATAATGCAATAC
>JAGKWN010000130.1 GCA_021151805.1 Cytophagaceae bacterium
GAATTCATAATTCATAATTCATAATTTATAATTCAAATTATAAATTAAACCTGTTTTTCCCATTTGCTCAGCCACAGATAATTCAGCTGCTTGGTCGATTGCCAGATAATATATGTTGAGAATTTTACCAGGTGTCCGATGAATGGCAGCTGCGCCAATTGTGTGATCAATACTTTTCGTTTCTTTGATCGGGACAACATGCTGACACTTTGCAATCGTACCCGGTATTTCAATAAGATCTTTGGGTATTTTCCCTTATTAATCTTTTCATGTGTACGGATCCACCAATCACCGTCTGAACGTCTGTTGAGTGCTTCATTAAAAGGGAATGACTTCATGACTTCCGTTTTAACCAACCAGCTTGAAGGCATTGGAATGAACATGGACAGTCCGTGTGTTTGTATTTGTCCTGCTTCATTTGTCAGGTAATGACCCGTGCCTACAAAGTCCAGATTACTTTTATTGGCGTATTGCAGCTGTTGTAAAGTCTTATTCTGCATCCATACATCATCACCATCACAGAAGGCCAGCCATGCATGTTTCACAAATTGAATGGCACGGTTTCTTACTGCTCCTATGTTCATAAAGGGCAGGGGCAATAATTCAATACGTCTATCCTTAAAATTGGAACGTATGCTTGATTGTAATGACTGGTTTTTTTCATCAAGGCAAACAATGACCTGGTCGATATGTTCATCGGAAAGAATTGCACGAAGTGCTTCCGGCAGAAAATACTTTTCATGATCTGTCATCGCTGTAACAATAGCTGTTACAGCATTTTGTTCCATATTTTCTGTTGTACAGGCAGTTGCTTCCATTTGCACACTGTGAGGTAATAACTAAAAAGTATATAAAAACCGATTGAATCTGAAATGCAAAGGCGCATTTGTACAATGAATATACTTAAAATTTGCGATAAATGTTGAAATGAGGATCAATTTTATACGCGTGTATTCAAATGTAAATGATATAATTTATTTCAAAAAACCTGTAAGGATTTTGTAGATCAAAGGATACAAATTTGTTCTATAAATTGAACGAAGAAATTTCTGTTGACATGAAAATTCTGACAAATATAATTATAGCTGTTGTAATCTTACTTGCGTATGAGACATCCATTGCTCAGCAGTATACTGCCAGGTTTCCGGCATTGATCGATAGTACGGGTACTATGAAAGATTCTGCAGGTGTTACGTGCGCATTCATTACAAAAGATAATGTGATTAAAAACCAGGCCGGACAGAAGATTGCATTTATTGATAAAGATGGAAACCTGATGAATGACCAGGGAAAAGTGATCGGTAAAATTGCACGGAACGGAAGTTTTCTTAACCAGAATGGTGATGTCGAATTTAAGGTAAAGCGTTTTAAAGAAAAGGCATATTGTGAAGTGTATGATATAAGCGGCAAACGCGTACTGACCGGTGATTTGAAATATACAGGTCAAGCAAGCAGCATGGCTTATATACACAAACAATTGTGTACTTCGCAATAAAGATAAAGGGTAGTAATTTTCGTTTATGTTAAAGTGGGGGGCGACAGAGAAATCTGTCGTTCTTTTTTTTGTTCCCAGCTTATGCATAAAGATTTTTTTACCGGATTATTATATTTATCCCTCCGCATAAAATCTTCGGGTGATTTTTGTAATTTGATTGTTCAACCGGTTAAAATTATAAACCCCAATATTGAATAGCTATGATACAAGCAAAAGGTTACGCCGCTCAAAATGAAAAAACAGATCTTGCTCCCTGGGCATTTGAACGCAGAGAAGTAGGACCGCATGATGTACAATTCGATATCCGTTTTTGCGGAGTATGCCATTCTGATTTGCACCAGATCCGGAACGATTGGTCGCCGGGAATTTTTCCGATGGTACCCGGCCATGAAATTGTAGGTAAAATTGTAAAAGTTGGTGCACATGTAAAGAAATTTAAAGTAGGTGACCTGGCAGGCACAGGCTGTCTGGTTGATTCCTGCAGGACGTGTGAAAACTGTAAAGAAGGCCTGGAGCAATATTGTCTGACCGGATCAACAGCAACTTATAATAGTCTTGAACAGGATAAAAAAACACCAACGTATGGCGGTTATTCCAATACCATTGTGGTACATGAAGACTTTGTACTGCACATCAGCGAGAAGCTTGACCTGGCAGCTACAGCTCCTTTGTTGTGTGCAGGTATTACAACGTATTCACCTTTGAAACACTGGAAAGTAGGCAAGGGGCATAAACTGGCAGTGCTTGGCTTGGGAGGGCTTGGGCATATGGCGGTTAAGTTTGGTGTGGCTTTTGGCGCTGAAGTAACTGTACTCAGTACTTCTCCGGAAAAAGAAGCAGATGCAAAAAAGCTGGGTGCCCACAAATTTGTGGTTACTTCAGATGCACAGCAGTTGAAGTCTGTAACGGGTTATTTTGATTTTATCCTGGACACTGTATCGGCGCCGCATGACTTGAACCTGTATCTGTCACTGCTTAGAACCAACGGTACACATATTTGTGTGGGTGTACCGCCAACGCCTTACCAACTGCATGCGTTCAGCCTGATCGGCGGAAGAAAAAGCCTGGTAGGCTCATTGATTGGTGGTTTGCCGGAGACACAGGAAATGCTTGACTTCTGTGCCAAACACAACATCACCTCTGAAATAGAACTGATTGATATTAAAAATATTCATGCATCTTACGAACGTATGCTGAAAGGCGATGTACGTTATCGTTTTGTGATTGATATGGCAACTTTGTAATGAAAAAAAACAGGCAGAAGAATTGTAGAAAGGATTTAAAAGTGAAATGCTCCATACAGTTTTCTGTTAAACGATTTTAAAGATGAATCAAACTTCGATTGAGCTCCGGACGGTGAATGTGACACGCTATGTTACCCCCTTGCGTGAAGGTGGCTCTATGCCGGCAATTGTAGAAGCCGATGACGGGTTCTTGTATGTAATAAAATTCCGGGGAGCCGGACAAGGCACGAATGCACTGATTGCTGATCTTGTGGGAGGCGAACTTGCGCGGGCTTTAGGATTAAAAGTTCCCGAGTTAGTTTTTATTCATCTGGATGAAGGTTATGGCCGCAGTGAAGCGGATGAAGAAATTCAGGATCTGTTAAAATTCAGTGTTGGATTAAATTTAGGTTTACATTATTTATCCGGTGCCATAACATTCGATCCAACAGTTACACAATTGGACCCTTTGCTGGCGTCTAAAATTCTATGGCTGGATTGTTTATTGACAAACATAGATCGTACATCCAGAAATACCAATATGCTGATCTGGCACAAGGAATTGTGGCTAATTGATCCAGGGGCTTCTTTGTATTTTCATCACAACTGGAATAGCTGGCAAGAACACATCAAGACCCCGTTTGCGCTCGTGAAAAACCATGTGCTTTTAAAGCAGGCATCGATGATGGAAGAAGCGGATGTATTCTGCAAAGGAGTGTTGACGAAAGAAATCGTTGAAGCAATTGTTGCACTGATTCCTGAAGACTGGCTTAAGGATGAGCCATTATTTGCTACAAAGGATGAACAGCGTAATGCATATGCAGTGTTTATACTTACGCGTATGCAGCATTCAGATATATTTATAAAAGAAGCCCGGGATGCACGCGAGAAACTTATTTGATTATGCTGTGATCCGTGTTGTGCCAAGGGTAGAACGCGAAGAGTTTATAAATGTAGGTGTTATTTTGTTCTGCAAAGAAGAAAAATTTCTGCAGTCTAAATATACAATTGATTTGAAACGACTACATGTTCTTTCACCGGATCTTGATCTGGAAACAGTGATCAGTAATCTTAAAGCTATGGAACAAATATGTATGGGAAGTAAAGAGGGCGGCGCAATCGGAGCATTGGATATTGCATCGCGGTTTCGATGGCTCACAGCTACACGTAGTACAATCATTCAAACCTCAAAAGTACATCCCGGATATACAGACAATGCAGCAGGCACCCTGGAAAAATTATTTGTTGAGCTGGTCATGTGAATGTATCTGTAGAAAAAAATAATAGCTATTAAATAATATATGCATATGGATAATAGAGCATGGTTTGAAAGGAAAGATTTTCTGGTATTGCGGATTACCCAGCATACAAATATCTCAAATCCACATGTCGAGAAAATGGTGTTGATTGAAGATATTACTCTTGTAAAACGTTTTGTTGAAGTGATTGAAACAATTCCAGCCAATGGTGATATGATGATTTCCTTTGGCCCCGGGGCTGAACATATTGAGTTATCTTTTGAGAATGGCACGCATGCTGAAAAAATAAACTTTTATCAGAGAAAGCTTAAAACACCTTCAACGGGTTTTAATAGTGCCAAATCACTGGAGGAGCAGGAGTTATACCGGGAAGTAGAAGCATTGCTGGCCTCTGTGAAAAAGCAATAATTATACAGAAGGCGTAAATAAAAAAGCATTCCGGAAAATTTTCGGAATGCTTTTTTATTTACACTGACTACTGTCCACTGTCTACTGTTTACTGATATCATTCATCTGCATAATCATAACCATAATCATAATACGAATAATCGTTACGCTCCCTGCCAATCAGCGCAAGCTCCAGCATGATATTGTCAATCGAGGTGCTGATTTCTTTTTCTGTATTGGATTTAAGTTTTTGTCCTTTTTTCGTTCGAAGCACATCTGTTTCGAATGTATTTGTATCGGTAGGTTGAATACCTGTATAATCAATTACCCAGCCTCTGCGGTCTTTGTTGTAGCGCTTATAAAAATAAACATATCCATCCTGGCTTCCTCTGGTATTGATGAATCGTTTTTCAAGGAATACAATAGAATCATTTTCAATCATATTAAAGCATTGTGCATACAATACGCTTTTAGCCATGGTTGCCTGGTTCAGGTATGTTTTGTCGAACAGATCAAGACGATTTATATTTTTTAACGCATCATACAGATCAGCACGCAGGGCCTCGTTTTTAGAATAATTGTATATGACACTATCTTCAATCGGTATGCCGTAATGCAGTTTCTTGACAGCATATTTCATCGCCTGATACTTATTTGGAACCCTTGAAACACGGCTGTAGAACAGTTTAGCCGTAGGCTCTTTTTGCATATACGAGAGGATGATGATGTATGCTTCAATCTCATCCATACTTTTGTAGCGTGAATAGCTGGAAGAGCTTGAATAGGAATCATAGCTGCTTTTTGTACTTAGTTTTTCTTTTATTTCTTCATTGGCATCATTCAGAATATCTGTTTTTGCCGCATGCAGTACATTGGGCTTCAGTAATTTTTTATCCAGCATAACTGCCATCAGCTTGTAGATGTTGTCGCGGTAATTTGAATAACGGGTTAGTCGTAAAACCTTCGGGAATAACTTTACAGATAATTCAAGTGAATCGTAGAAACTTGTAAATAACCTGCTCACTTCATACGAAGAAAGATAAGGGACATCCTGTGTAAGCAGGTCCTGAATACATAAATAACTTTCTACGGATTTACTTGAAGCAAGCGCGTTCAGTATGTCTGACTGTACCTGAATGGAATCCGCATTTTCTTTATAAATTCTTTTCAGGTACTCAACAGCCTGTGGTTTATTTATATTACCAACAGCTCTAATCAGCATGCTTTTCAGATTATTTTTCTTCAGATATTCCGCATGTGGTATGCCATTTTCAATCAGTTTGTTGATGCTGTCCAGGTCTTTTTCATCAAACTCCATATAGCTGGTAGCTTTATAGGCATTGGTAACTGTTAAGCTATCATCCGATTGTATGTCCTGAAAGAAGATGTTCTTCTTTTGTTCGAAGAGACTTTTTGTAGAGTAGGTTTTTGTAATCTGGAAGTTATCAAAGAATTGGTTTACAAAAGGTGTTTTTTTCGTAAGTGTGTCTGTGTTGTAGCACAGGCAATAATAAGAGGAGTTCAGCAGATAATATTTCCAGTATACGCAACGTACGCTGTTTGTATCACGCAGTTCAACCTCCATGGTGTAAATACTATCTTTCTGATCTTTTTTCTGGCTATGAATCACCAGTGAATTGTCTGCAATAAGCTCTGAACGTTCTTTCCAGAAAGCGTCGAGGTTTTGATAGTAGGTATAATCGTTGAACTTCTTGTAATAAATTTCAATCTTATCGTTTCCGGTTGTGTCTCTGAAATAAATGCTTTCAGACATATAACGCGAATAGTCGCTGGATGAATTTTTCCGTATGTCCGGAGAAAGCTTTGCTTTTTTTGAATTGAAGGCAACAGCCGATTTACTTGTTTTGGTTGTAAAGAAAAAGGCTGTATCTGTAAACGTGACAGGTTGTGTCACCGGATCATATGAGAAGCGGAGCTGGTTGATGTATGTATCAATCTTGCTGGAATCTTTGCCCATCACACCAAGTAAAATGTAATGCGGGCCATGGATCAGCAGGCGGGTATGTATATCTGTAGCACCTGCTTTTTTTAATACAGCTTTGTATAGAGGTTGCCCGTTTAATACTAGTTGTTTGCTGTTTTTTACACTATACTCAAGACTTGTAGCAAAACGCTCAGTCAGGTATGCCAGTTCAAATGAATCTTCTTCGATGTATTCAAAATCCGTAAAGGTTGCAGATAGCATAAAATTGTAGCTGTCTGGTGTATATACTTCAGCTTTTGAAATGGATTGATACGTTAAAGGATACAGGCTGAATGTTTCCTTCAATTGTCCATTGCCAAGAGGCAGGCTTAGTCCAGCCGTTTTGAATGGCTGTGTCAGCGTTCTGTTCAGGATATTGAAGCTTGTTAAAAAACGTTCTCCGTCTTTACCCAGCGCATAATCACCTGTACCTGCTAACTTACCAATGATAATCTCAGTCGGGAAAACAAATATTTTATAGCGCTGGTAATCGCCTTTACGGGTTTGGTTTAATATGGTGATCAGGCTATAACCTTTTTCATGTTTAATTTCCTTTTTAATGATCTTGCCCGGAATATTTTCATACAGCAGCTCATCAATGGTAGTAGCCTGTTCAGTAACACTCTTGTTGAATAATGGTGCGAAAGTGTTGAATTTTACAATGGAATAATACGTACCGTTAGCCATTTCCGGGAAGAAGTATTCTGTAGCTCTGTTTTTATTATTGATTACATACAAATTACCTGGCAGATCAATTTCAAACAAGGAATCAGGTGCTACCTGACGCGTATAATTCACAGGTATAAAAGTCTTTTCAATAGCAGTTCTGGATTGAATGCTGTAGTCGGTTGATTTTTGGTTCACAGCTCGCACGGTATAACCCTTGCGACGCAGCATTTCGATCATACCCATGTTGCCGGGCAGGTGCGCAGCGCCAACACCGGTGAATACGCTTTTGCCTGTTTTGTATAAGGAATCAAGTTTTTCAACCATCTTTTCATTTCGTACATCCAGCATGTATTTTCTGAAATAGGTATATTCATACATGATGGTGTTGATGGAATCCAGGTCCGATAAATTTCCTTTGCGGTAAGCCTTTTCTATTTCGCTCCAGTTGTCTGAACGGTAATAGCTGCTGCCGCTTTTTTTGCCTACATAAGGTTTCTGTGCTTCATACGAGCAGTTGCGCACAAATTGGTGGTTTTCGAGGCCGACAATTGTTTTTCCCATTTTTTTTCCGGCCTGGAAAATAAACATATCGAGATAGGTGTTCTCTTCAAAGTCCTTGTCGTCTGAGTTTCGGTATAAAAGTCCGTTTGCAAAATAATGATCACGGGATAAGAAAAATTTATAGGCATCTTCATCGATCTTATCGAGAGCGAAGGCGTCGTACAAAGAGAAACCGTTTTCCAGGTAGCGCGGTTCCTGCTGGAAGAGTTCTCCATCATCTGCCATTTCTTTCATCCAGGTATCCGGATCAAACTCCAGTGACACCACATCAGCCTTTTTCAGAGCAATAAAGAATGTGTCGGATAAATTAAACGCAATTTTTTTGCTGACATGCATAGTGCCATACAGGTAAGATGGCTTGCTGAGACCACCACCACTGATTTCCCAAAGAAGTGAATTGTAAGCTGGTTGCTGTGCATGTGCATAAAAGGAGATACAGGTAAATAAGAGGAGCTGTAAGAAATAGCGGACTTGCTTCATGGGAAAGAATTTAAATGTAAACTGTAATGGTATTATCGGAAAACGAATAAATTAACGGATTATATAGTAAAGAATATAGGGTTGAATAAAATCTTTGTTTAGACTCAGTTAACTAACGTTAAATATCCCGAAATTGTTTTATTCTAAGACACACTTTTGATTTTTAAGGTGAATCTGTTTTTATACGGTAGATTTTTAAGTTTAAAATTTCTTTTATTCAACTATTTCTCTATGAGTACCCCAATTCAATGGAATAAATAGGGGTATACTATAATTAGAAAAAGTTATACTAATACCAGAATAAATTTTGTAAAAGGGTTACCAACGACTTGTTGAAATGTATTATACAGAATAACCGTTTACTTCAAATATCATAATTCAAACATATGAAAAAGATACTGGCACTGCTGGGTATATTTTGTTTTGTTATCATTTCCCGGTCTCAGACCATTTCCATTGTAAATAAAAAATTTGTCGTGAATGGAAATGCTGCCTGTCCGATTTATTTTAATGGAGCCAATACTCCCTGGCAAAACTGGAATGACTTTGGCGGGAATTATAATTCTTCCTTCTGGTCGAGCCATTTTGCAACCCTGAAAGCCAACGGCATCAATGCTTCGCGTGTTTGGATCAGCTGTAACGGAGATGTACAGCCCAATATCAATTCAGACGGTACGGTAACCGGAGTAAGTACGCAATTCTGGGCAAATCTGGACGATTTTTTCCAGTCTGCAAAAAACAATGGTATCTACATTATGGCAACCATGATGTCTTTTGATCACACGAAAAATACCTATGTAAAATACCAGAGCTGGAGAAACATGCTGAATGATGCCACAAAGATCCAGAGCTATTGTGATAATTACCTTGTTCCGTTTGTGAATCGTTATAAAACCAATCCATACCTGATGTCGATCGATGTTTCAAATGAAATTGAATGGGTAGCGGAAGACAACGCGAACATGAAATGTTCTTATGCAGTATTACAGCGTTTTGTGGCTATGTGTGCCTCTGCGATACACAATAACCCAAGAACAGACGGGTCAACGGTACTGGTAACTCTTGGTTCGGCAGCAACAAAATGGAATGCTACAAAAATGCGGAATGGATCCAATGGTACTGGCTGGCAAAACAATTCTGACGGCAATAAATGGAGTGATGCAGCTTTAAAGGCACAATACAATCAGGCTAATGCGGTGCTGGATTATTATTCTCCGCATTATTACAGCTGGATCGATGAATGGTATTCAAACCCATATGTAAAAACACCAACTGATTTTGGTATCGATGAAAAACCTGTTGTGATTGGCGAGACTCCGGCAGGTAATCCCGGTACGCCTAATTTAGCTGTACTGGCATCGTATGAAGCGTTGAAAAATAATGGTTATCAGGGTCATTTCCCATGGACATCAAACGGGGTGGATGCACTTGGCGATATCAATAAATTCGGTACTGATGCAAAAACATTCAGTACAACATACAGTTCTCTGGTTACACCAAGTTGTGCGGTTGCCTGTGCTACTGTTGCACCAACGGTAACAGCAACTGTTAGCTATTGTCAGAATGCTACTGCCGTTGCTTTAACAGCAACCGGTACGGGATTAAAATGGTATGCAGATAATACTACAACAACTGCTTTAGCAGCAGCACCTGTTCCTTCAACTACTACAACTGGAATAACCAACTATTATGTTTCTCAAACACAGAACAGCTGCGAAGGTCCGAGGGCGGTAATTACTGTAACGGTAAATGCACTGCCGGCAGCAACGATCACAGCAGCAAGTACAACAACCTTCTGTACGGCAGGGAGCGTAGTGTTAACCTCTAGTACTGGTTCTTCTTACAAATGGTTGAATGGAACTACGCAGGTAGCGACGACACAATCTTATACAGCAACTACAGCTGGTTCGTATACGGTTGAAGTTACGAATGCGAATGGTTGCAAAGCTACTTCAGCAGCAACAACGGTAACGGTAAATGCACTGCCTGTGCCAACGATCACGGCAGCAAGTACAACAACGTTCTGCGCGGGTGGTAGCGTGGTATTAACTTCCACCGCTGGTTCTTCTTACAAATGGTTCAATGGAACTACGCAGGTAGCGACGACACAATCTTATACAGCAACTACAGCCGGTTCGTATACGGTTGAAGTTACGAATGCGAATGGTTGCAAAGCTACTTCAGCAGCAACAACGATAACGGTTAATGCACTGCCGACGGCAACGATCACAGCAGCAAGTACAACAACCTTCTGCGCGGGTGGCAGCGTGGTGTTGACATCCACCGCTGGT
>JAGKWN010000131.1 GCA_021151805.1 Cytophagaceae bacterium
AGTCACCCTGTTCCGATAGCTATCGGAACAGGGTGACTCTTTTATTTATTTTTAGTATACTTGAAACTATGAAAAAACTGGTATCTGCTATTTTTATAGCCTTCTGCAGCAGTTTATCTGTCGGTGCTCAAAAAGGTCCTTCTCCTGAACTTGTTAAAAGCCTGGTAACAGATTACTATTCTTTCGGAGATACAATACAATTGAAAAAGCATATTGCAGTTACACATCCCAAACTAAGAGCAGACAGCTTATTGTGGAGGTTCGTTACAGAGATCAATATCTCCAGGTCAAGAACTGGATTTTCTAAAATCAGCATCACCAATGTTAGGCGCATCACTGAGGAAATGTCTTATGATAATTTCTTCATCAGCAAATGGAAAGTAGAAGGATGTGAGGAAATAGAACTCACACCTGAGCAGATGGCCAACCGAAAAGCCAGTATTGACAATATTAATAGACAATTCAGCAAAGGATATATCAGCGACTATAAATATTTTTCTTTGAAAGATGGTACTGAAAATATCATTCAATCCTGTGTAAACTGGCATGTCATTGTCTATCGCTATGCAGCTGAAAAAAATTATTATGTGATTCCATATGAAACACGGGCAACTTCATCGAGTATGAGTTTTTTTCCCTATGAAGAAAATAAAGTAAAGCTTGCCCTATATGTTATACCTCTTAATGCGTTGATACAATTTGAACATGTAGATGGTTTGAAATGCGATACGATTACTAAAGTACCGCTTGAAAAAATGGATGCAGCAATCCTGGAAACCTTAAAGAACGGTAGCTTTGAAGAAATGCTATGCCGAATTGGCATTAATTACAGAACGGTTAAGGACATTACAGATTATCAAAAAATGAACCCGGAATCGAAATTTGGAATGATCGTTTCCATGCACACCCGACAACTCCAGGCTTTTCAAACCATACAGTCCCGCTACATAAAAGAAAAAAAGCACACCTGGTCTTACGAAGGCGCTGTGTATGAGAAAAAACAACAATCAAACGGCGAATTCTGTTCGGTATCGATGCGTTTTAAAAGTGATGATAGACTTAAAGCCGTAGACTTTATTTTTTATCATTCCGCTACGCAGTGGGTGTTGGTTGATATCAACGGAGATTATTGATTCGTTAAAAAAACAGCAGCAAAATTGTGGCTGACAGTGATAAGTGCCAAGCATTATAACTCATCATCCTTTTTCAGAATAACCGTTTGTACAGGAAAGGGAATATCTATTTTTTCAAGTATAAACCGTTTGTGAATCGCACGGATCAGCTTATCTGTTAAAATAAACTGACGGTTGTAATCAGGTGCTTTGGCAATGATCACAAAATTAATGCTGCTTGGAGTAAAGGCTGTGTATCGGAAGATAGGTTCAAAAGATTCCTTTTCACCCAGTACTTCGTCCTGTACCTTTGCTGCTTCTTCAAGCACTACGCTTGTAACAAGTTCCAGATCCGAATCGTAGGCAATGCCCACAGGCAACTTCACTAAAATATGCTCTTCCGTTAACGAATAATTGGTAATAATCGCCGAGGCAATTTTCTGGTTGGGAACAATAATGCGGTTGGCATTTGATTCTCTCAACACCGTACTTCTCCAGCTTATATCTTCAATGATCCCTTCCTGGCCTGATTCCAGTTTTACATAACTGCCGGGTTTTAATCTTTTACCTGCAATCACGCTGATACCGGAAAACAGATTACCCAGTGTGTCCTGCAGAGCCAGCGCGACTGCCAGCGAGGCCACGCCCAAAGCCGTAAGCATAGGAGTAATGGATATATCCAGCGTGCGTAATATGATCAGCAAACCGATACAAAAGAAAACAATGCGCACCAGGTTGATAATGATGGAATACGTTTTTACAGCACCTGTGATATCTTCATTGGCATTTTTGATGGCATTGATTACAATTTGCGAGAACGCCCGTGTGAACAGCACAATCAATATAATCACACATACAGATGCGGTATACTTAATAGCAATCGGGCTGAGAGGAGATGCTTCTAAAGCAATATACAGACCGATAAAAAATACAATGAATGTTACCTTTCCTCTTAGTACACTGATAACAGCCTGTGCAATCGAATCTTTCTCTTTAAACCGATTTAAAAAAATCTGTAATACGAACCGGTCTAAAATAAAACCAAACAACAAACTGCTTCCCAATATTATTAAAAAGGGTAAGTACCCTTCATGCAAATAATCGGCGAAGACCATATGCTGTTTGGTTTTTTATATCAATAATTATTTCTTCTTGTACTGTGCGTTCAAGCCGTTGATCACCTGCGTAGAGATATTCAATGAATCTTTTGCATACACGATGTTTGCCGGACCACCCTTAGTATACGTGAATACATAGGAATAATTTTTTTCCTTGCTCAATACTTTCAGGTATTCATCCAGTTTTGTTAACAGGTTTTTTGCAAACGTCTGCTGTTTATCTGACCATTCTTTATCCAGCTTATCAGCATATTCTCTCAGCTTCTGGTCTTCTTCCATCAGCATACGTTCTCTTTTTTCTCTTACATCCGGCGTTAAGCCTCCTGCTACCTGTTGGTAGTTAGCAGCGTTCTGTTCTAATGTTTCCTGTCTTTTCATCAGATCCTGCTGCTTCTTCTTATAGTCATTTTCAAGATTTGCAACACCATCTTTATAAAACTGATACTTAGTCGTTAATTGGTCATAATCGATATAAGCAATGGCACCATTACCGGAAACAATATTCGGCAGGCTGTCAATGATCAATGGAGCTTCTGTTGTTTGTGTAGAATCAGTAGCTTCAACATCCGAAGCCGCTTTCTGACCTTTGAAATGTAATACATAAAGAACGATGACCGCAATAGCCAGCACACCGTTTAAAATTAGAGAAATACGTTGATTCACAGTAGTAATTATTTATTTTACTGTCAATATTCGTGAATATTTAATAAAGAAAAAAGGGATTTTTCAGATAACTATCCTAAAAGTAGTGCCTTTGTTGATCTCCGTTTCAACCTGAATTCTGCCGCCAATTTTGTTAACAGCTGTTTTAACCAGATATAAGCCAAGACCGGTACCACCCGCAATTTCGCTGGCCCTGAAAAACATGTCAAATACTTTATCCTTCAAACCTTTATCGATACCTAATCCGTTGTCAATAAATTCTATCAGCGATTTCTGTTTATCAACTTCGATGCGGATATATAAAGAAGACTTGCGCTTATTATTGTCTCGGTAGGTAAACGCATTCTCTATCAAATTCTGAAAAATAGAATAGATCATTTGTTCGTCTGAATAAAAATCCCTGTCCTGCTTGATTTCTACATCAATATAGAAATCTGAGAAGGATTCAATATTCGTAAAGCCTTCTTTTATTTCATTAATGATTTTATTGAAATCAATCAGTGTGGATTCTATGACAACATTTTTTATTTTTGAAACCTGCAGCAAGTCCTGCAGCAGCGCGTCGAGTCGTGAAGTGCTTTTTTCAATATGCCTGAAATATTCTTTTGCGCCTTCATCATTTACATCAATTAGCCCAAGTTTCGCCAAACCGATAATGGATTTCAACGGACCTTTGATATCATGTGAAGCCTTGTATACAAAGGCATCCAGCTGCTGGTTCTTATACTCAAGCTCTTTGGTTCTTTCTTTAACTTTTTCTTCCAGATCCTGTGTAACCTTGTCTTTCAGCACTTCATTTTCTTTCAGCTGATTAATCAGTTTCAGCTGTGCATCACGTGTCTGTTTATTCACAATACGTACACGGTCGGCAAGTGCAAACGAGAACAGGAACAATTGAAAGAAGGTGCCAAAATTCATAGCATATACGGTGAACATATTGTTCCTGGCAATCCCCAGCACCATCAGGATATGGGTTGTAAAGCCGATGAACAATGCTGCGTAAGCCAATATGAAAAACCGGGCTGCGATATAGTCTTTGAAATAAATATCAATGGCAACATAAAAGATGAATACCAGTACAACGATATCAATCTGATACATGCGTAACAATGGTTCATAAAAGAGAAGTCCGATTACAAACAACAATACGCGTGCGGCCATGAGTGAGCGCAGTACAATAATATACGTACTGGATATTTTTTTGATTTGCAGAAAGGCTGAGGTATAGAGCAGCGATGTTACCGAAAACAATACAACAGAGATGCATTGAAAATAGCCATTCAAGACCATCTGGTGCGGCCAGAAATACTGGAAGCCCAATCCGTCGTTTGATAAACTGTACAAAACAACGCTGACCACATTGAGCGCAAAATAGAAATAGGTGATTTCTAAAGTGGCAGCAAAAAGACTTATACAATAAATGAACATCAATAACAGGAAGCCGTAATAAATGGATAGGATCAGATATTCCTTATTGGAATACTCGAGCAGATCCGGGTAGGTGCGTATGGTGCCGAATGCCGCAACAGATTCTTTGCTTTGTACACGAATGAAAATCGTATACTGCGTGTTGGGATTAAACACAACCTCATTCAAAAAATTCTTGTGTGCTATTTTCCGGTGTTCAAACTCAAATGAATCTCCGCCTTCAAAATGATAATAGAGCGAATCTCCGTTCAGCACATAGATATCATATTCATCAATATGAAAATCGTATAATTCGATCAGGTATTTTCTGGTGGTTCTGGCTACATGCTGTACGTCAATATACGCCCACATTTCATGATGGTGGGAAAAAAGCCGCTGATCGTCTGTTATGGTTCTTGTAAATAATCCTTTGCGTTGAATGGCACGGATTTCATTAAAAGATTTTGAATGGATGGAATCAAAATAAACGGAATAGTAACCAGCCCGCCAGACAAACCGTTCCGTTGAATCTTTTAAAAGCACAGGGTCAGGTTCTGCTTCTGCGCCCAAAGCGCTATAAGCAAATAACAACAGTATACTTCCTATAAGATTCCTGAGAAATTGGTTCATCTAGTCATTACGAGTAGATGAGACCTACCCGGTTGGTTAGTTATATTTTATCGTTGGGTCAGATTTACCAAGGTACTGACATGCAGCAAGCTTATGCATGGATTCAAAGCGCACCGGTACCTTGTTGTACTTATACGCATCAACCAGCGGCATGGTTAGGTTGTTGTCTCCCATGCTGATATCAATATCGTTCATGTTCATTTGAGCAGGGTGCTCATAACCACAGGCATGTGTAATTTCAAGTACTTCTTTGCGCAGGTTCTTCACGTAATTATACAAGCGGTCTGCTTTCAATGGTACATCTATACCGGACTGCAGCCACTTGTTTTGTGTGGCAACACCCGACGGGCATGTATTGTTATGGCATACCTGCGCCTGAATACAGCCGATGGACATCATGGCTTCACGTGCCACATGCACCACATCGGCACCCATGGCAAAGGCCATTAATGTACTTTCCGGGAATCCTAATTTACCCGAAGCGGCAAAGACGATGCGATCGGTTAAACCTCTTTCAGCAAAAATTTTATATACGTTACTGAATGCATAAACAAATGGCAGTGATACGTGATCGGCAAATGCCGGCGGCGCAGCACCGGTGCCACCTTCTCCTCCGTCAATGGTAATGAAATCTGGACCATAACCTTTTTCCACCATCAGGTCGGCAAGCTCTATCCACATTTCCATCTTACCTACAGCTGATTTAAAACCAACCGGTAAGCCTGTTTCCTGAGCAATGCTTTCTATAAAATCCATCATCTCAGGTACATTTGAAAATGCACTGTGATATGCAGGGGAGATTACATCTTTACCCATAGGCAAGCCACGGATATCTGCAATTTCCTTTGTGATCTTAGATGCCGGTAAAACCCCGCCCTTACCGGGTTTTGCTCCCTGCGACAATTTCAGATCAATGGCACGGATGCATGGATTGGCTTCTACCAGTTCTTTTAATTTTGACATGGAAAAATTGCCGTGCTCATCACGCACACCAAAATAACCTGTACCGAAGTGGAACATGATATCTGCACCATGTTTGTGGTGAGGCGCTAACGAACCTTCACCTGTATTCTGGTAACAACCTGCTTTTAATGCACCTTTGTTAAGTGACTCAACAGCCCGCGCAGATAGAGAGCCGTAGCTCATACCGGAAATATTAACGATGGAGTATGGTCTGTAGGGTTTTCTTCTTTTATTGTATTCACCCATGATCTTGGCACAGGGCACAAAATCAGGTTTCGTTTTATTCGGATGACCTTCTTTTACAGCATACGAAAACATGGATGGTTTTATGAAAACAAAACCCGGACTATTCTGATCCTGATCAGTACCAAAGCCCTGGTAATTGTTTTGTTGCTTGGAAGAAGCATAGATCCACGAACGCTGTCTACGATTGAACGGCAGTTCTTCTCTGTTGTTTGCAACGATATATTGACGCAACTCCGGACCAATCTTTTCCAGCAGGTAGCGGAAATGACCAACAATCGGGAAGTTGTGTTTGATTGTATGCCTTCTGTTAAAGAATATATCTCTAACAGCTACAAAACCTAAAAATAATATGAAATATGCCCACCACGGGATCAATGCAACAACTTCCATTATCTCCTTCATTTCTATTAACTAGTTTTAGGTACTTTTAAATTTGCTGTGCCTGTTTATTCAGGTGCTACTTCTTCTTCTACGGGTTCTTCAGGAACTTGTTCTTCTTCTGTTTGTTCTCCGTCAGGATTTTCTTCTGTATTCTCATCGCCCTGGTCTGTATTTTCAGGAACATATTCTTCCTGCGGACGGGCATTATTTTGCTGTTCCTCTTTTTTCTTTGTCTTCCAGGTATCTGTTCCTTTCGGTCCATCATACTGAGCTGGCGGCGGCAGAGAAAGTTTTTTCTTACGCTTAGGTGCAGAAGGCGCAAACTGGAATTTGCACTGGAACGTACCGTAGCCATCGTTACGCGAACCGCTATAGGTCATGTTATCAAGATTGTCTGTTGTTGTAAAACGGTATACATACTCCACACACAATGAACTTCTTTGTGTAATGGTAAATTGCAAGCCAAAACCTGCAGGAAGCGCCAGCGCTATTGTAGACGGACTTTTAATTTCCGCATTAGAAACAAATGCATTATTAAAAGTTGTGGTTGAATTAAACATCATAGCGCCAACACCTAAATGTATGTATGGCTTGCAGAATGTATAATGAGATTCTTTTCTTCTGTCAGGAGCAATCCGCACAATCTCATCAATCAGATATAATCTTCCGTATGCCTGCAACTCATATCCATGACCAACAAATGATGCATTGCGCTCTGGCTTGAAATCAGTAGACTGAAAATTCAGGTAAGATAATTCGGCACCAAAAACCAGATGTGGCCAAAGTTTATAATTTGCGCCCACTGACATACCAAAACTTAAACCGTTTGTGCCAAAGCCTTCTGTAAGATCACCTCTGTAAGTAGTCATCCCTGCTCCCGCTGTAAATGTCAAAGGACCTCTGTAATAGTAAGTATCAAAAAAACCGGAATATTCTCTCTGTCTTTTAAATTGACCAAATGAAACCGTTGCAGTGATTAGGAATAACGAAAGGACTACAAGAAGCTTTTTCACAAATTATATGTTAAATGTTTGGGGTAAATTTACTTAATAATTGCAGTAATGCCAGCTGGATGACCAGATATGGGGGCTATTGTTGCGCATTTATGTCTTAAATATAAATTTTAAAAATATAAATTTTAACATTTTGTGGCGGAATTGATTTGTATATCCTATTTTTGTTTGTGTTGAAATGAAAGCATTCTCGGATTTTCAATTTCAATCTAAGCAGACATATCATCTTAACTTATTATAATTTCTATGGGTGCACTAGGTACTATCTTAATCGTTGTTGGTTTCATTGTTGGTAATTTCAGCGGATACATGCTTTCAAACGCAAACGTTATGAAAGATGCGAGCGGCAATGTTATAAAATCAAAAGAAACATTATATGCACTTGTTATTGCAGTCTCTGCAATAATGATCCTTGTAGGTCAATACATCGTAGTTGCTCCAAACAGCTACGCTCACCCTTATTGATCTGAAAATGACCTTCTCTTAAAAACCTGTTCCGATACCTTCGGAACAGGTTTTTTTTTGCCTGCCTCTATTCCGCTTTTATTAAATAACTATTCTTTTTATATTTATCAGAATTATAATAATCTTCTATTAATATGAGTGATATAAAATATAATAACAAATGGTTTAAATCAGGGCTTGAAATATTAAATGAAGTCCTGTATGGCAAATGGAAGTTTATTATTATTTGGAATTTAATTGATAAACCTCTCAGATTCTCTGATTTAAGAAAAAATATTCCTTCAATTACAGACCGTATGCTTTCGCTTCAATTGAAGGAACTTGAAGAAGAAAATTTTGTTGAACGTGTTGTTACTGAAGGAAATCCACCAAAAATTGATTACAAATTAACCGATAAAGCGCTGGGGTTGATCCCCGCTTTACATGCATTGGATACTTTCGGCAGAGAGTTGGTTCAGGCTAAAACAGCTACTCCGGCCCAAGCAACAAAAGATGCTCCTTTATCTTTAAGTGAAGATCAGGAATCGTTCTTTGATCAGTTGTAAGCTGATTTTTCTAACCCTTAATTTAATTCGTCTTCCTCCAGGTAAAATCCTCTGGCTTTTGCCTTACTCATAATTACCTCCTGCACGGTCTTGCCTTCGATTTTACTCTCCAGCCAGGAAATGATATCGAAGTAAATAAACGCTCTTTTTTCATAGTCACTGTTTTCGATCGGTACCAGCTGGTTTTTCAGGTTACTGAACCGACCGACAAGCTCTGCTACATCCACATCATTATTCAGATCCTTCAGGAATTTCAGGATATATTTCTGGAACATCCGCAAATCGTCCCGCTTCCATAAAAAGCGATAGGTCGAAATAATATAGTATTTGATCACGTCAAAATTACCCAACTCATAATGACAAATCAGGTTAATGATCCGAGCAAAGCAATGAATATCTTCCCGAATATCTACGTTTGGAATATTGATGATCCGGTTCAACCATCTCAAACAATGGTTATATAAACCTGCTCCGAAATACAGACATGCAATCTTATACATCAGGATCAGGGCAGAGTGTGAGTCGAGCTTTTTCAGCAAGTCGTCAATGTCCTCTTTTCGGTCAATAAATAGCTTCTTTACACCTGCATTAAACTCCCCTGTAAGAAAAAAAAGGTTCAATTCGTGAATAAAATAATACTTTAATAAGCTTATTTTCAATCGTTCATTAAAATAAACGGTACTATCATTTGTAAAGTTAATCAGCTTATGTTTGTGTAAAACGAACTCCTGGAAGTAATTGAGTTTGAATTGCGCTATCATCAAGTTGTTCAACGCTTTAACATAATTTTCCGGAGAAAATTTAATCCGGTCGGGATTTTCTTCATACAAATGAACTAACCGGTTGGCATACAGGTAACCATTTGAAAAATCCTGTAAAAAGTAATAGTATCCTATGTATAAAAGATACAGCGTAATTTTTTCTCCTAAAGAAAGTTCTTCTTCCTTATAATCAGGCAAATTGCTTATAAAGTACTCTTTTACGCGGATGGAATCTTCTTCGTCGCGGATAAACCCGATCCGGGTATAATACGAGTTCAATTTGATGCTCAAATTGGAAAACATATTGATATTGTGGATCTGGGAATTGATTTTCCGAACATCTTCAATGATGGTATCAACGGTTTCCTCGATATCCTCGTCGATGGTCAGCATCAGGATACTTTTTTCCAGCTTGATAATTTCCAAGGTTAGCTCCAGATTCTCGTGAACCTGGGAAAGCCGACGGGCTTTTTTCAGGCAGGATTTTCCCTGAGGATATAAGCGACGTTCAAATAACAGCTGGGCAAAATCGATCTGCTCCCGGATCTGCAGGTCCAGAATTTTGGGTAAATTATACTGGCGTAAGGAAAGCAGAATCTTCTCATACAAATACGCCTTCAGGTTTGAAAGCTGGGAGGATTTAATGGCCGGTATCACTTCCGACACGCGCTCCTCATTAAAAGATTTCTGTTTGTTCAGATAATCAAACAACAGCAGCATTTTCTTGTCATCCGGGTCGCCGCTGGCAGAATGATTGATTTTAAAGTGCCTTTTTTCATTCGGACTTAGCGAATGAATAAGATCAAATAAGCTCTTGGATTTAACCCTGGACATAGTAAATATATTTGACTGAATGATTTAATAATCAGAATCTAATGCAATATATATATTTACCGGAAAACGTAAGTGAAATTCTTCTAATAAAAATGTGTGAATTCGTTTTTGTCTATCCCGGATAAAAATTCGGGTAACCCATTCATTGTTTTGCCTAGCCCACGACTTAAGTCGTGGGCTAGGCA
>JAGKWN010000014.1 GCA_021151805.1 Cytophagaceae bacterium
AGTCACCCTGTTCCGATAGCTATCGGAACAGGGTGACTCTGTATTTCATAAAAACTAAATAAATTACTTATTTGGTTGTGGTGTAGTTCTCAAGTAAGGTTTCACGCGGGTGTAACCTTTCGGGAATTTCGCTGCAATTTCTTCGTCTTTAATTGCAGGAGTAATTACTACATCTTCACCATCTTTCCAGTTTGCAGGTGTTGCCACGCTGTAGTTAGCCGTTAACTGAAGCGAATCGATCACACGCAGTATCTCTGTAAAATTACGGCCTGTAGAAGCAGGGTACGTAATGATTAGTTTTATTTTTTTATCGTTACCGATAATGAATAAAGAACGTACCGTGAATTTTTCACTTGCGTTCGGGTGAATCATATCGTACAACTCAGCAACTTTTTTATTCTCATCTGCAATGATCGGGAAGTTAACCGTTGTGTTTTGTGTTTCGTTGATGTCTTTGATCCAGCCTTTGTGTGACTCTAAACCATCAACACTTAAGGCAGCAACTTTAACATTACGTTTTTCAAACTCTTCTTTTAGTTTTGCAGTTGCACCTAATTCTGTTGTACAAACCGGTGTATAATCTGCCGGGTGAGAAAATAAAACACCCCATTTATCGCCCAGCCATTGGTGGAAAGAAATCGGCCCTTCGGTAGTTTCTGCTGTAAAATCCGGAGCAATATCGCCTAATCGTAAACTCATGATTGTAAGTGTTTAATGGTTAATTTTTCAATAAATAAAGAATAATATTCTGATTTTAAATTTAAAACTGTTCCATTCAAAATAATGTTCTGTTTTCAAAACTAATAAAAGGCTTATTAAGTTCCAATGAAAGAATCATTTTTATGGGTTATCCTGCCTGTTTTTTTTCTTAAAATGCATGTAAAGGCGGTAGGCGGTATAAAGGAAAGCCATAACAATCAATACATCAATTAAAAAGGCAAAGCTGCGCTGGAAAGGTGCATAAGCGGCATTATTGACCAGCTGTAATTTTATAAAGAAGAGTGTAAATATAAATAAGGTTATAAGCCCGATATTATTAAAGAAATCTTTTATCATGAGGTCGTATTAATTCTTGCCTTGAATGATCAGGGCGTTGATCTCTTCAGATTGTTTTTTTGTAAACCCGTTTACCTGAACGGAAGTACTGTTGGTAAAGAACGTAAGTGTACTGAAACCAACCAGCGGGTTGTCAATGCTTACAGATACAATATCTACAAAGCTTATGAATGTTGACCTGCTGTTGAATACACCCGGTTCTTTAATCTTTATACCATTCGGGTCAATATGTATTTCTGTCGGAAATAATTTATTGCCCGAAGAAAGTCTGGAAGAAACGTATTTCATACCTGCTTACTTTAAGTAAATGATATCGCTGCTGCAGCCGTTCTCGTCACAGGATTTGCATGAAATCATTCCTTTGAAGAATTCCGGCTTCAACACAGATTTGCCTAATAGCATACGCATACATTCCTGAATCCCTTCAATGATGGATGGGTGGGGATGGATCATGTCGGCCAGTTCTTCAACGCCTTTATCCATGGAGATCAGCAGTGCAACCGCCTGGATGGCGCTCGATGCATGCACGCCCACGGCACGCATACCCAGGATCTTCATTTCCGAATCGTTGGTCACCAGAATTTTAAAGAACCCGTCGTTGTTGCGCATCGCAATGGCACGCGGGATCATGTCGTAACGGATCTTTACAACTTTGTAGGAAATTTTATTTTCAAGCGCACGTTGTTCGTTCATGCCCACACCTGCTACTTCAGGCTGCACAAACATAATCGTGGAAACGTTGTTGTATGTGATAACATCGTGGCTCAGGCCAAACATTTTTTCAATCACATGTCTGCCTTCTAGCTCTGCTACATTTACCAATGCTACATCCGAAGAGATATCACCGGCAACGTAAATGTTTGAAATGTTTGTTTGTCCGTCGTTATTTTCGATATGTCCGTTTGGCAACACGTTTACGCCAACCTGTTCCAGGCCCAGGTTCTGTGTATTGGGCACACGGCCTACAGATACCAGAACTTTTTCAACGCGGTGCATTTCTTTTCTGCCGTCAGTATATTCGATGATGTATTCAACTTCACCATCAACAATACGCATGCTCAGCAGGTTTGATTTTTTATGTACGGTGATGCCCTGCTTTTTCATGTTGGCTTCAACCACATCGGTCACGTCGTCATCTTCAAACGGAAGGATACGCGCGGCTTTATCAATGATGTTTACAGAGGTATAGCCAAAGTTGGAGAAGATTGTTGCCCATTCGCAACCAATCACACCGGCGCCAAGGATTACAAGGCTTTTGGGGAAGTTCTCGAAATTCTCAACCCCGTCGCTGGTCACGATGATCTTTTCATCAATCGGTATGTTCGGTAGCTTGCGTGGTTTGCTGCCGGTAGCAATAACAAAATTCTCTGCTTCAAAAACCTCTTCCTGTGTACCGGTAAGTACTTCAACCGTGTGCTGGCTCAGCAACCTGGCGGTACCTTTAATATATCTGAAACGGTTTGTCTGTTGTTTGGCAAGAGATTCAATCTGTCCTTCCAGGTGGAAGCGACGATTGGCAATCCCTTCGCGTACCTGGCGCAACACCTGCTGGTACGTTACTGCGAAATGCTGATCAGGACTGTATTGGGCTAAACGTTTGCGGGCAGTCTGGATATCCTTTGCAAGCTCCCAGAATGTTTTGGATGATATGGCACCATTGTAAAGGCCGGCGCCGCCTACTTTATCTTTTTCAATTAAAATAACAGATTTGTCTAAATCCAGAGCCCTTATTGCTGCAGCATATCCTGCTGGTCCAGCACCTATAATACAAACATCGTACTTCATGCGCGTCAAATCTCGTTTACATCACAAATTGCAAAAAAAATGAACAGTTGCCAATCTTTCTTTTCAAGCTGCTTAATTTTGTACTTTTTTAATAAGTTAAAAACAAGGGGTAATTTTTATGTTTTTAATATTAAAATAACAATATCGATTAAAAAATGATCCGCTATTAGTATTAAATATATGCACTTTACAATTTTAAGTTAAAAAATGAACCTATTTGTAATAAAATTGATATTTCTCATATACTTTTTATGTAAAAACCCAATTTGTCACGATTTATATTAGATTAGTTATATTATTTACGTTATGACACTATGTTAGAATCTGAGTAAAATAACCAGTTAAAAATGCTATAAACGTTCTAAAATAAATATATATAGTAAATATTTTGCGAATACAGAATATACCTATATATTGGCTCATATAAATTTAATTATATAAATAGAAAGGGCAATCTTATGGAATTTCAAAGCGGAATATTTAATTCTTACAAGATAGACCCTGCCCATTTTGATGAGGCATGGACTCCGTCGGGAACTGTTCGAACGCATTACAAACATTTAATGGAAGCCTTTAAATGTCTGGAATTCGAAGAATATCTCAAAGTTGACCAGATCGCAAAAAGTAATTTATTCAACCAGGGTGTTACGTTCAATGTATATTCTGAGAAAGCGGAAGGCGTAGAACGATTGTTTCCATTTGATCTTTTTCCCAGGATGATACCTGCGGAAGAATGGCAAACCATTGAACAGGGAATCAAGCAACGCAATAAAGCGATCAATTTATTTCTTTGGGATATTTATCACGAGCAGAAAATTCTGAAAGATAAAATCGTACCTAAAGAATTATTATTCAGCTCGCAATTCTATAAGAAGGAAATGATTGGTGTTGACCCTCCGGGCGGCATCTATATACATATTACCGGTACAGATATTATCAAGCACAGCGATGGTAAATATTATGTACTTGAAGATAACCTCCGCTGCCCGTCGGGTGTGAGCTACGTACTCTCAAACAGGGAGACGATGAAAAAGATTTTTTCTAATCTTTTCAGCAGTTACCATGTAAAACCCGTGATGCAGTATACCGAAAAGCTGCTTTCAACGATCCGCTCGGTAGCGCCCGACCGTATTGATAACCCGATATGTGTTGTACTTACACCGGGTACTTACAACTCCGCTTATTTCGAACATTCTTTCCTTGCCCATCAAATGGGTATACAGCTGGTAGAAGGCCGTGATCTGTTTGTAGACAAGAACTTTGTTTACATGAAAACGATTCATGGTCCGAAGCGTGTGGATGTAATCTACCGCCGCGTAGACGATGACTTTATTGATCCGCTGGTCTTCAACCCAAAATCGGTACTGGGTGTGCCGGGTTTAATGGCTGCTTACCAGGCCGGCAACGTTAACATCATCAATGCGCCGGGCACAGGCGTGGCCGACGATAAGGCCGTGTATACCTATGTGCCCGACATCATCAAATATTACCTGGATGAAGAACCGATTCTGAACAACGTACCAACCTATCGTTGCGAACGCCCGGATGAACTGAAGTATGTGCTGGAGAACATGCACAACCTGGTTGTAAAACCGGTAGATGAATCGGGCGGCTATGGTGTATTCATCGGGAATAGAAAAACAAAAGCAGAGATCGAAGAATACAAACAGCTGATTCATGCAAATCCGCGTAAATACATTGCCCAGCCAATTATGTCGCTCTCGGTTTTATCAACTTATATTGAAGAAACCAAAGAGTCTGAACAGCGGCATATAGATCTGCGGGCATTTGCGCTGATGGGTAAAGATGAAACCTACGTATTGGACGGCGGCCTCACCCGCGTTGCATTACAGAAAGGTAATCTTATTGTTAACTCTTCGCAGGGCGGAGGATCAAAAGATACGTGGGTTATAGAAAATTATTAAATTGAATTGAGTATGTTATCTAGAATCGCAGGAAATCTGTTCTGGATGGGTCGTTACCTTGAGCGGACAGAACATATCAGCCGATATGCGCAGACACATTATTTCTTCAGCATTGATGCACCGAAGTCAGTAGAAAAAGAGCACATACTTGAATCTGTTTTGAATATGGCAGGGTCCTATGTGGAATACTTAGACGGTCATGGTAAAATGGAAACGCTTGAAGTGGCCCATTTTATTGGTCTAAATGAGTTTAACGCAGGATCGATCAAACATTCTGTCATGAAAGCGCGCGAAAATGCCAGGGGTGCAAAAGATTCTATCTCCAGTGAATTGTGGCAATCTGTAAATACCTATTACCACTATGTAAACTCCATGGATAAAGCAACCTTCGAACAGATCGGCATTTATGAATTTTCTAAAAAGGTACTGGAAGATATTTCTGTGATTAAAGCCAATATTGATAATTCATTGCTGCATGATGAAGTTTGGTCCATCATTCATTTGGGCCAGCACATAGAGCGCGCCACGCAAGTGATCCGCATGATTGTTACCAAGATCAATGATATCAACCGTATTCCTAAAAAGGAATACTACAACATGCTTGAACTTTTTGAAAATATAAATTTATTGAAAAGTACGCAGGCATATGATATGTGCAAGATCTATTACCGGGAAGTGCCAAGCATGAGTCATAGCCTGGAGTTTCTGACGTTGAACAGAAACTTCCCGAATTCGATTGTATACAATTTACGTCATATAGAAAACTGTCTGATGCGGATCACCAATGTATCACGCCACCAGACAGATTCACTCGAGTTTTATGCTAGTAAACTACTGGCTATGATACAATATACCTCGCTGCAGGAAATCGAGAAGGAGCCGCTGGCATTTTATCACGATCTGTTGAACCGGGTGGCAAAACTTGCAGATATGCTGGAGAAGAAATATCTCCAGTATTGATTCAATATGAGTAAGCTGAGCCGCGGAAAGTATTTTAGCTCTGATAAAATACGTATATTTCGACTCGAATTTCTATACTACAAATAATATGACGTATTGTTTAGGCGTAAAATTAAAAGATGGTTTAGTTGCCATCGCCGACACACGAATTACCTCAGGTACCGATACTACAACAGCTAAGAAATTATTTGTTCATCAAAATGAACAAGGCTGTTTATTTTTAATGACAAGCGGTTTGCGTTCTGTACGCGATAAGGCGGTTACCTATTTTAATGAAGTTCTTAAAGATGAACATGTTGTTTACAACCAGCTATATGAAGCAGTGAATGCTTTTGGTATGCAGCTGCGTAAAGTTGCCGATGAGGACCGGGCTGCGTTAAACATGGCAGGCTTCGCATTCAACCTGCATACCATTGTAGGCGGACAATTAAAACACGATACCGAACCGAAATTATTTTTATTATATCCGGAAGGCAACTGGATTGAGATGACCCAGACTTCGCCTTTCATGATCATTGGTAACAGTGGTTACGGCAAGCCTATTCTAAACAGAACCGTTAAGTATGAATCTACTTTACAAGAGGTATTGAAAGCTGGCTTTTTATCTTTTGACTCAACACGTGTTTCTGCAAATGATGTTGATTTTCCGCTGGATGTAGTTGTATATAACAGCGGCTCTTTCAAAATGATTGAACATCGATTTGAGAAAAAAGACATGGAAATTATTTCAAGCACCTGGGATACACAATTGAAAAAAGCATTGGATAGCGTACCTGAAGATTGGATGAATGTGGTTTTTGATGGTAAAAAGTAAGATAAAAATTTAAAGCCTTTCTTTATTATCTGAGAATATTTCCTAACTTTATTAAATACTATAAACTATAACCATTATACTTTTAAATTAACCAACAACTATTATGGCACAAGAAGAAACAAAAAAGAACAACAATCTGATTTTTATCATTATCATCCTGGCATTATTAGGTGTGATCGGATACTTGTTGTTCAATAACAATCAGAAGTCTGAGAAAATTGTTGAGCAGGAGAAAGAAATCGTATTGACAAACGATTCTTTAAAAATGAAAGTTGAAGAACTTGAAGGCTTACAGTTACAGTACCATAGCTTACAGGCTCAGGCTGCTCAGTTAGGTCAGTCAAACGATTCATTGAATGCTAAAATTGCTGAATTGGATAACGCCATTGCAAGCCTGAAAAAAGGAAATGCTGTTAACATCAACAAACTAAACGCACAGATTGCTTCTTACAAAAAGGATCTTGAAGAGAAAGAAGCTGAGATCATCAAATTGCGTGAAGAGAACAAAAACCTTAGTTCTTCTATCGATACATTGAAGCAGGATAAAGCAGTAATGAATGATTCAATCAATAATCTTCGTTCTGTACGTTCTGATCTTCAGCAGAAATATGAACTGGCTTCTATCCTGAAAGCTGAGAACATCAAAGTTTCAGTGATCAATGCGAAAGCAAAAGAATTAACAAGCGATGAATACAAAGCAAAAGCGATTGATAAAATCAAGCTTACATTCAACCTTGCTGATAACAAAGTTGCTCCTAAAAACACAAAAACTCTTTACCTGCAAGTAATTGAGCCAAGCGGCGCTCCATTGTTCGATAGTTCATTGGGTGGTGGTTTCTTCAAGACAACTGAAGGAAAAGAAATTCCTTACACTGAAAAACAAAACATCGATTTCAACAACACAAACCAGTCAGTTACATTTGTGTATGCTAAAGGATCTGAATACAAGATCGGTACATATACATTAAAAATCTGGCAGGATGGCAACCTGATCGGTACAACTACATTGGTTGTTAAGTAATCAGAAAGCTGAATGCAAAACGCTTAAAGCCTAAAGCTTAATAAAATAAAGAAGTCCCGTTGATTCGTTTCAGCGGGACTTCTTTTTGCTTAATGCTTAAAGCTAAGGGCTAAACGATGTAAAGCTCTACTCTTGCTGTGGTTGTGCCTTTCGGCCAACCACGACAAAATCTGGTGGTCAGGAAACAAAAAACCCGAAGAGATATCTTCGGGTTTAATTATTATCAACGATTTCTTTTGTCTTTGTACTCTGTACTCCGTACTCTATACTTTTGTCTGGAAACTAGTAACTAGAACCTAGCAACTAATCAATAAACTTCCAGCTTCTGCGTTTTTACTTTTTCATCTTCCAGGTATTCTTCATACGTCATCGTCTTGTCAAGGAAGCCGTTTGGTCCTAACTCAATGATGCGGTTGGCAATGGTATTGATGAATTGGTAATCGTGTGAATAGAATAACATCGTACCTTTGAATTCCATCAGCGCATTGTTTAATGCCGTGATCGATTCAAGATCCAGGTGGTTAGTCGGATCATCCATGATCAGTACATTTGAAGATTCCATCATCATCTTGGAAAGCATGCAACGCACTTTCTCACCTCCGGAAAGTACCGTACATTTTTTAAGTGATTCTTCACCGGTAAACAACATACGGCCAAGGAAACCGCGGATATAACTTTCGTCCTTATCTTTGGAATATTGTCTTAACCAATCTACCAGGTTTAAATTTCCATCTGAAAAGAATTCAGAGTTGTCTCTCGGGAAGTATGATTGCGAAGTGGTAACACCCCATTTGAATGTACCAGCATCCGGCTGTTCAATGCCCATCAACACGTCAAACAATCCCGAGATCGATAAAGGTTCTTTGCTTAATACAGAAACCTTATCATTTTTATGTATGGTGAAGGTAAGATCTTTGAAAAGATACGTTCCATCCGGACCTTTTTTGCTCAGGCCTTCAACGGTCAACAACTGGTCACCGGCTTCGCGCTCAGAGCGGAACTGAATACCCGGATACTTTCTGCTTGATGCCTGTATCTCATCAATAACCAGCTTCTCCAATAATTTTTTACGTGAAGTCGCCTGCTTGGATTTAGAAGCATTGGCAGAGAAACGTTCAACGAAATCCTGTAACTCTTTACGCTTCTCTTCAACCTTTTTATTCTGATCCGCTTTTTGCTTAGCAGCCAATTGAGAAGATTCGTACCAGAAGGTATAGTTACCGGTATATAATTTAATTTTTGCGTAGTCAATATCTGCCACGTGTGTACAAACCGTATCCAGGAAGTGACGATCGTGGGAGATTACAATAACGGTGTTTTTAAAATCTGCCAGGAAGTTTTCAAGCCATAGTACAGAGTCAACATCCAGGTCGTTGGTAGGTTCATCCAGCAACAATACATCGGGGTTACCGAAGATGGCCTGTGCAAGTAATACACGTACTTTGATTTTACCATCTACATCTTTCATTTGTGTGTAGTGGTTCTCTTCTTTCACACCTAAACCGCTTAGCAATTCAGCCGCTTCTGCTTCTGCATTCCAGCCGTTCAGATCGGCAAATTCAGATTCAAGCTCAGAAGCCTTAATACCATCTTCTTCAGAAAAATCAGGATTCGCGTAAATTGCTTCACGCTCTTTCATGATCTGGTACAAACGCTTGTGGCCCATCATCACCGTTTCCAGGATCGGGAACTCATCAAACTCGTAGTGGTTCTGTTTTAATATCGCCATACGTTCTCCCGGCGACATTTCAACCTTACCTGTAGTAGGATCAATTTCACCTGAAAGAATTTTTAAGAACGTTGATTTTCCGGCACCATTCGCACCAATCAAACCATAGCAATTGCCTGAGGCAAAGCGGATGGAAACTTCTTCGAAAAGGGTTCTCTTGCCGTATTTAAGAGAGATATTAGAACAACTAAGCATGTGGATTCATTTATTGAGGTACAAAGGTACAAAAAAGCCAACAATCAAGTAAGCAGAACCTTAAAAAATGAATAATCCCTGAAATTGGCCTTCCGGCTCTCTACCCTTGTATTCAGGCTTTTACTGCTGATTGTGAATGAATGCGGTAAATATGATCCCATAAATTTTATACCGCAGCTTTTTAGGTAATACAACAAAAACATTGTAATGATCTAACAGGTGAAGCCAAAAGGGATATTTAAAAAAAGCATACACCAGTTTTTGCAACGCGCTGTTTTTATGATTCAGGATAGGATCATTGCCATACAAGGCAGGTTTTAGCTGCGCGGCATATTTCCGGTTCTTCAGATAAGATCTTGAGCGAGCCGCATATTTCTGAAAAGTAAACGGATCTTTATGTATGCTAACAGCATCACCCAGATAATAAATCTTTGTGCCTTGTTGCTTTACACGCAGCGCGAAATCATAATCTTCAATATCCTTTAATAATTCATCAAAGCCATTCAGTGCATTAAAGCCTGATTTGGATATGGAAAAATTTGCCGCGGATAAAATGGTCCATTCCGCTGGCAAGGCTTGTTGCCTGTACGGTTCCAGCGTTTGGTTCCAGCTGGTATTCAGAAAATCTTTGTAGTGTACAATCTCTGCATCGCCGGCAGTGGCAGGCTCAATGATTTTGCCCATGGCAATGCAGAAAGTATGTTGTTGGTGAAATTGCAGATGCTTTTCTATACAAACAGAATCCAGAAGCATGTCGTCATCAAAAAAAATCAGCAGTGGCGTTTTTGCTTCGCATGCTCCGGCATTACGTGCTCCGGCGCGACCTTTGTTTGTTTGCTCAATAAGGCGCAGCTCATTCAGTTTCCACTCAAACGATTGGATATACTGCAGGCTTTCATCCGTAGAACCATCGATTACAACAATGATCTCAAAGGAAGACACCGTTTGTTTTTCCAGCGATTTCAATAACTGTGTTACTTTATCTTTACCATTAAAGGTGGGAATGATAACAGAAGCAAGTACATGTGTCATGAGAAAAGCGGTAACATATTGATTTGCAAATACACAAAAAATAAATGCTGAAACAAATTAATTCAATAAACTATATAAGCGCTTTTTTCAATTTGAGTTTGTCTGTGCATTCATGTACCTTGTACAATCATTTACAGAGAGAATAACCGGCCTTGAAAAAGTTTTTAAAATGGATGTTGGGTATTGTGATTGCCTTGTGTGTATTGGCGCTTTGTGTCTTTACAACGGTAGACCGCACACCATATAAGGAAATGTCTTACTATACTTCCATGATGCAGGAAATCGATTCATTTCATGTTTCTTCGGAAGAGAAAAAAGGTGACACACTGAAGGCGGCATGGTCGAGGCTTGCTTTGACACCGGCATCTTTTCCGCATCCCTTGGCGGGGTATGGTTTGCGCAAACCGGCTACCTCTGTTAAAGATACCACCTATGTGCGCACATTCATTTTTGATAATGGCAAAACACGCGTTGCCTATATCTGTCTTGATCTGTTAATCTTTCCCCCAGATCTGAAAGACAAGGTTAGAGAACAACTGGAAAAAAAATATGCACTGCATGTTTTCTTAACAGCTACACACACGCACAGTGCGCCGGGCGGCTGGGAGCCAAAGCTGGCAGGTAAAGTTCTTGCCGGTTCTTATTCGGAAGAATATGTAGCAGTACTTTTCAATGCCATTGAAAAATCAATTGTTCAGGCATTGCCCAACCTGCAGCCGGTTGAACAGGCCTACATCCACATATCCGCGCCTGAAGCGGTACACAACCGACTTAAAGGTCCGACCGGTCCGGAGGATCCTTTTATCCGTGGTTTGAAATTCCGTAATGCAAGCGGCGAAGAAGCTTGTCTGTTTACGTTTGCGGCGCATGCCAATTGTCTGGAATCGGATATTGATTATATCTCCGGTGATTATCCGGCAAGGATTTCAAAAATACTGGAGAAAAAAGGCTGGGCTTCGTTTGTGAGTTATGCTGCCGGTGCGGTGGGCAGCCATGGTCCTGCGTTTGCTGAGTTGGATAATGGAGAAGAAGAGGCAGACAGTATGGCTGCGGTGCTTTCCGAAAAATTGGAACATGCAACGATTACCTATACAACAGCAAACAATTTGTATTACCATCGTTTCCCTTTATACCTGCGGGAACCGCACTTACGACTTGAAAAAAATATCCGCATCCGTCCGTGGGTTTTCAGAGCACTGATTGGTGCTGACCAGCCGGATATTCAACTGTTACAATTAGGCGAAACGATCATCCTGGGAATGCCTTGTGATTACTCGGGGGAGCTGATGCCGCCACTTGAACAGCTGTGCGAAAAGCAGCACATGAATTTTATGCTGAGTGGTTTTAATGGTGGCTATATAGGTTATATCACCGATGATGCCTGCTACGATTGGCAGCGTGGTGAAACCATGGATATGAACTGGCATGGTCCTTATAATGCAGCCTATCTTACGGAAGTAAATATCGCTATTCTGGAGAAGGTAGTTAATAGCAGGTAATTTTTCCTGGCCCTAGTCTCATTCCACGGTTGTGGCTCCGCCGCGCTGGGAACCCATTTCCCCGGTCTGTGGCACACAGACCGGAATATGTAACATCCTACTGACTGCGCTGAGAGACGCCTGTTTGTGCGGCCCCGCTGGGGTCGTGTTGTGAATTATGCATTCTTTTTCTATAAATATTTGACCCCTCCGGGGTCTTTCTAATAATTATTCAATTAAACCATTAATAATATTAGTTATAGAATACTGAATAAAATTTTAATATATGTAGAATCCGGAATATAGATGGTCTGTGTGCCACAGACCCCGGTGAAAGTGGCGCACGAACTGATGAAGCGTGAAATTTGACTTTTGGAATTTGGTATTTGATTTTTTCCAATGGCCTGTATCTTTTTCTCTTTTCTGCATTATGTCAGAAAAAGAACATCCATGAAAAACTTTTTCGTGCTGCTGGTACTATGCATAAGCTGCAATGCTCCGGCTCAAACAGAAAAAACATCTGTACATAAAACAGTTGATACACTGGCTGCAAAGCCGATCAGGTACGCTCCTATTTTAAAGCAGAACATTCCGGATTCGTCGGATAGTAATTTTTTAACTTCTTATGAAAAATTAAAAACGAAAATGACAGCAAAGCGTGCATTGCTCTATCAGCGCTATCTCTCCGCGGCTTCAGAAGCCGCTAAGAAACAGGTGCTGGATTCTGCGCGGATATTTTTACATGCTGCGCTCGCAAACAATGTTTTTCCGTTCTGGTATGGAACCGCCTGGGATTTTAATGGTACCAGCAATGAACCGCAACGCGGACAAATTGCCTGCGGCTATTTTGTTTCGACTACATTAAAACATTCGGGTTGTAACCTGAATCGTTATAAAGTTGCGCAGCAATATTCACATTCGATTGTTAAAACGCTTTGTTCGGATGTGAAACGGATCACATCGGTGGAAGAACTGATCACGTACGTTTCGGGCAGGCCAGATCAGCTCTACGTTGTAGGACTTGATAACCATGTGGGTTTTATTTCAAAAAAGGATAACGAGGTAACGTTTATCCATTCAACCTTTGTGGGCGATGTGTGTGTAATGTCTGAGCAGGCAGATGCATCTCTGGTATTAAAAAATTCAAATGTGTATGTAACGGGAAGTTTAACAGCGAATGATGCTCTGATGCTGAGCTGGCTGACAGGTGCTTCGATACCGGTTGTTTATTAATCAAGCGGACTGTCGGCGGCAAGGGGAAATTCTTTGGAATCTTTCAGATCCGGAATGACAATCGTAAAAATAGAACCAACACCTTTTTCAGACCAAACGGTAATAGAACCTTTGATTTTACCAATGGCTTCTTTGGTAATGTACAAGCCAAGGCCACTACCCTTGGTCTTTTCATCGGTCTTAAAGAACATGTCAAAAATCTTTTCCATGTATTCTTTATTGATGCCCACACCATTATCGGTGATGGATACTTCTATGGAAGGGTAATTGTTTTTTACACGGATATGGATGGTTTTATCCAGTATGTTCGGCTTGGCGTAACGGAACGCATTTGAAATGATGTTATTCAGGATCATGCGTAAGCGATTCTTATCTGTATAGATTTCACCATCGTATTCGCACTCTACAACAACTTTTACATTCTCATTGTAGATGGAATTCATTTCAATGGAATTGTAGATTTCGTCTTTGATTGAAAGCGGAGAGATCTCAACACCCAAACGGTTGTTCTTTAAATAATTCAGAATATCATAAATGAAATTATCCAGTCTGCGCAGGCAGGCTTCTTTCAGGATTTCATAATATCTTAATTTTTCCGGATCGGCTTCAAGTTTGCTGATCTCAATGAGACCCAGGGCCGAAGCGATTGGTGCGCGCAAGTCGTGGCTGATGCTGTATACCAGATGATCCATTTCGCTGTTTGTTTTTAACAACTCAGCATTTTTATTTTCAATCTTTGATTTTGAAATCAGAATCAGTTTTTGAGAAATAGAGTGATCGCGGATGATGAACCAGGCAAAGAAACCGCATTGTGATAAGGCACATAAAAAATTGATCTTGCCGTTGGTGTTTGTAAAACCAGATGCCAACTGCCTGGTAGCTTCTGCTGCCGGCTGGTTTACAAAAAGTAAATAAGAGCAGAGGGTAATAGGCAGGAACATGTGAAACAGAATAAGTACAATATTTCTGTTATCAATAATAAAAGGAATTCCGATCAGCAGTGGCATGTAAAAACAAAATACCAGCGAAGACAAGCCTGTTTGGATGCACTGCACGAATACAAGAAAGGAAACTGTCAGGACAATTAGATTGGCAGCTATGTTTGTATGTCCTTTTTTATTTAAAAAAAAGCAAAAAACAAAAATGCCAAGAATAAGCGATACCATTAATAAGGTATCAGTAACCCAATAAATAATTTCAGGAATGGTTGCAACAAAAACAATGAATGAAGCCCCTTTAATCAGATAATCCAAAAGCCGTTGACGCTTTTTATAACTCTCTATTATTGGGTCTTTGAAAGTTGTTTCCAAGGTAGATCAGATTAAAAATTGAGTTCTCTAAGTTCAACAAACTTTTTTACATCTCCAACCTTTTACCGTGATACAATTGCGGGTATTTGCATTTCTTTCAGCAAATGCAAAGCTTTTTCTACAGATTTAATATCAGAAATAATAAGAATTAACTTTTTGTTAATCTCTTTCATTTTACAAATGTTATGGTGTGACTGAACATATGTTAAGATATTACCAAATACATCTGAAGTATAATAACTGGTGCGCTCGGATGGTACAAACTGACAACGCATCACATCGCTTTTGATGGTAAGCTTTTCAAAACCTAGTTCTTGAGCGAGCCAGCGAAGCTTGATGGTTTCTGTAAGATCAATGACTTCCTTAGGCAGCGGACCGAAACGGTCTTTCAATGAACTGATGAAGCCAGCCAGTTCATCTTCGTTTTTAATATTATCAATAGTAGAATATAATGAAAGCCTTTCTGAAATATTATTTACATAATTTTCTGGAATAAGAATTGAGAGATCGGTTTCTATTACACAGTCCTGCACAAGATTTTTTAAACGCTGTTGATCCAGCTCATCTTTAAACAAATCTGCAAACTCTGTTTCTTTTAATTCCTGAATGGCTTCATCTAAAATTTTATGATACATGTCAAAGCCCAGGTCTGTGATGAAACCGCTTTGTTCTGCACCCAACATGTTACCGGCACCGCGGATATCCAGGTCGCGCATGGCAACTTTAAAGCCATCGCCAAGGTCAGAGAATTCTTCCAGCACACTCAGACGTTTTCTGGAGTCGCCTGTTAATGCAGATACCGAAGGCGTCAGCAAATAGCAAAACGCTTTTTTATTGCTTCTCCCCACCCTGCCGCGCATCTGGTGCAGATCAGACAAACCAAACATGTGTGCACCGTTGATGATGATGGTGTTGGCATTTGGAATATCAAGACCTGATTCAATAATGTTCGTTGATACAAGCACATCGTACTCACCTTCCACAAACTTCAGCATTACCTCTTCCAGCTTATCACCTTCCATTTGTCCGTGCGCGAATGTAACGCGCGCATCCGGAACCAGTTTCTTGATCAGGAAGGCCATGCCTTCAATGTCTTTCACACGGTTATATACAAAGAATACCTGACCGCCGCGTTTCAATTCAAATGAAACGGCATCACGGATAAAGGCTTCATCAAATACATGGATCTCTGTAGTAACAGGCTGTCTGTTTGGTGGTGGTGTAGCAATGATTGAAAGATCACGTGCGCCCATCAAAGAGAAATGCAATGTTCTTGGTATGGGTGTAGCGGTAAGTGTAAGTGTATCAATATTGATTTTAAATTCGCGCAGCTTTTCCTTCACCTTCACGCCAAACTTTTGCTCTTCGTCGATGATGAGTAAGCCTACGTTTTGGAATTCAACATCTTTGCTGATCGCGCGTTGTGTACCAATCAGAATATTTGTCTTGCCTTCTTTCACACGTTTCAGTGTTTCCTTTATCTGGCCGGCAGTCTTGAAGCGGTTGATGTATTCAACCACACAAGGGAAGCGCGACAAGCGGTCTCTGAAGGTTTTGTAATGCTGCATGGCCAGGATGGTAGTGGGCACCAGTACTGCAACCTGTTTGCCGTCGCACACCGCTTTGAAGGCTGCACGAACAGCAATTTCTGTTTTACCGAAACCAACATCTCCGCACACCAGCCTGTCCATCGGGTGTGGCGACTCCATATCTTTTTTTACATCGGCAGTAGCTTTGGTCTGGTCGGGTGTATCTTCATACATGAAAGAAGATTCAAGTTCAACCTGCAGGAAAGAATCGGGTGAGTAAGCAAAGCCCGGAGCAGCTTTACGCTTGGCGTACAGCAGGATCAGTTCTTTAGCAATGTCTTTTACCTGGCGCTTAACTTTCCCTTTTTTGTTTTCCCAATCGCCAGAACCAAGCTTGGACATAACAGGCATTTGTCCGTCTTTACCGCTGTAGCGGGAAATTTTATGTAAAGCGTGAATGGATACTACCATCAGGTCATCGTCGCGGAACACCAGACGAATGGCTTCCTGCGCATGACCGTTGTTTTCAATCCTTTCCAGACCCGCAAAGCGTGCAATACCAAAATCTGCATGGGCAACAAAATCGCCGGGCTGCAGGGTACGCAATTCTTTTAAGGTAATGGATTTTGATTTTGAATAACGTTCTTTCGTTTTGTATTTATGAAAGCGATCAAAGATCTGGTGGTCGGTATAGCAGAGAATGTTCCGCTGCAGATCTATAAACCCTTCACGCAAGGGAACATTCAGCTCATCGAAGCGGATATACGGATCGAGCTCTTCTAATATAGAATGGATGCGTTGAATCTGTTGATGTGATTCAGATGCAATGATAATCTTGTAACCCTGGTTCACACGCAGGCGCAAATCATCTAAGAGTAAGTTGAATTCTTTGTTGAATGAGGGTTGCGGCTTTGCTTCAAACTCAACCTTTTCGGCGTTTGGCAAATATGTTTGTGAACCAAATTCTATAGTCGCAAATGCAGCAATATTTTTTTCAAAAGAAGCTTTGTTCTCAAACAAGGCATCAGGTGATGTGATCAATGCGCTGTTGCCGCTTGAAGCAAGTATGGTATCGAATTGAACTTCAACTTTTGAAAAAGATTCTTGAATGATTTCGCAGGTAAGTGCGTAATCTTTTATCCAGATGGCTGCGTCTGAAGGAAGAAATGTAAACAGTGCTTCCCGTTCTTCTTTTAGCAGACGTGTCTGTACGTTGGGCGTTATGGATAAAACAGGAATGGTATCTACGGAGAGCTGCGATTCGGGATTGAATGTTCGGATGCTTTCGATTTCATCACCAAACAATTCAATACGATAAGGAAGCTCATTTGAATAAGAGAAGATATCAATGATGCCACCGCGGATGGCATATTGGCCGGCTTCATAAGCAAAATCGTTACGCTCAAAGGAATAGCTCTGCAAAAACTCTTCCATGAATTCGCGGTTGAGTTTTTCGCCTACTTTTGCAATGAAGGTATTTTCAACCAGCGAGCGTTTATTGATCACTTTCTCTGAGAGTGCCAGCGGATAAGTAACAATGAAACAAGGTTTGTCCTGGTTATTGACAATATAGTTTAGTGTTTCAGCTCGTTGTAAAATGTTTGCATTTTCAACCTGCTCATAGTGATATGGTTTTTTATAAGAGGCCGGGAAAACAAAAACCGGTTGACCCAATAATTGCTGCAGGTCGTTCTGGAAAAAATAGGCTTCGTCCTTATCATTCAAAATAAAGAGGTGCGATCTTTTGCCTGTTTTGGAAACTGCAGCTGCCAAAACAGCATCCAAACTGCCCGATAATCCTTTTAAAAAGAGATTATTAATAGCCCTTTCCTGAAGCTTTTGCTTCAGTAGCTGAAAATGAGAATCGTTCTCATAAACACTCAGTAGCTCTGTAACCTTCAAAACGGGAATGCTAGTTTGAACACAAAAATACAATAAAATAAGGGCTAAAGGAAGATGTTTTTTGAAAGGAAGGGCTTCTTTCTTATTGGATAGGTTAACGGGAACCTATTGATGTATGCGGGTTGCGTATCCCCTTTTTTTATGGTAATGAATAGACTAGTATAGACTGCTGTGAAAAGAATTTCCAAAAAGTCAAATAGGACTTTATAAAGATTTCATTGAGTTAACAATTGATAAAGACAAAATAACATGTTCGAACTTACATATATGATGAAAATATGTTATTATGTTATAAGCATACTTAGCAAGGGTTAAAAAACATATAAAAAACTGTTTTATAATTAATTACAATAAATTATAGGCAAGAATGTGCTAAATATCCACATATTTATGTTTATATATCTAAAAAAATTGCCCATAATATCATACATTTGTATTTAATTCATAAACTATAATTTTAATACAGGTCTTTTTATGGGCCTTATTTTAATCAAAAACACAAATGAATTTTACTACTGGTTCAATGCCGCTATTGCGTTTTTTTACTTTTGATAATAAAGCGGAATACATTCTAAAAGTTGCAATAATCTTATTTGCCTGTTTTTCATCAAATATTTCTTCGGCGCAGATCAATACATTAGCAAAAGCGCAGCGTACGCTTTCTTCTGCACAGAATGTAGTAAGCAAGGCGCAGGATTATGTAGGCATTATTGATGGTGCTGTTCAGAAAGTAAAAGATAATAATCTCTATAAAGCATTAGTTGACGGAAAGGAATTTACGTTTCCGCTGGCTATCATTCCGCCTTCCGGCGATAAGAACTATGCGATTGTGATCAATAAAGTCTTTATGGATCCCGATGGTATGTATGCGGAAGTATTTTTGAAAGTTCCTGTTTCTTCGGATAAACAATTATATTTTTTGGCAGACCGTGTACCATACAGTCGTACAGGTGGTTTTGCAGGAGATCTGAAATTGTATTTATTAAAAACAGATTCATTCCAGGTTGGTAAAGGATACAATGTACAGTTTGACGGATTAGAGAAAGCAGGTGAAGACAAAAGCTGTTCGGTAACATTCAACTGTAAGGGATTCAAAGAGGCAACTCTGGCAGGCGCCATCAACTTTGATCAGAGAACGATTGTAACAGACCAGGATACAAAAGGAAAATTGTCTGTTTTGTATTATATAAACGTAGACAAGTTTTCAAACTTAATTATTCAGGTAGACCAGATACCTACATTTGAGTTTACCAATTTGCCGGGCTTCAAATGTTCTGTGCCCAAATTCACGCTAGATCACAGTGATCTGAAAAATGCTCCATCCTTTACATTGCCTACCTGGTACAAAGATTCGATAACAGCGATCATTAATAAAAATACCGGTGGTGCAGCAGCAGGCTTATCGGCAAGCAACGCCGTTGATGGTCCGCAGTGGCAAGGGATCTATATACCAAGCATAACCATTGATATACCAAAAGCCTTCAAGGAAAAAAGTCCGGATCAGGTTGTGGTTATAGATTCAAGAGACCTGATTATTGATGGAAACGGATTTACCGCACTTACAAGTGCAAAAGGAAAAAATAATACACCATTTTATGATGGAACAATCAAGAGCTGGGAATACCGGATTGATTCACTACGCTTGAACTTAATTGCAAGCAGTCTTTCTTCGGCAGGTTTTTATGGAGGCATAACCTTGCCAATCAGTAAAAAGGAAACGCAGGTAGACTTTGGACTTTTACTTACAAAGAATATTTCTGACAGTGATATCCGTTATTCAGGTTATGTAGGTGTTGGTAGCATTGATGCGCAGGCATTCGGGATTGCGAAAATAAGACTTGATCATACATTAATAAATTTCAACTACTACCAGAAACAGTTTTCACCTACGGTAACGATAACGGGAAACCTGAGGCTGACGCCTAAACAGAAGGGTGAGGCTGAGGGCGCAAAACCAACCGCAGGTTTTGGATTGGATTTTGCAAACCTTGTGATTAGTGCCAAAGCGCCTTACATAAATATTGATACAGCAAATGGCGGCTATTGCCAGATGTCTTCCTCAGGCCAGGCTTTATCTAATTTCCCTGTTAAGATTACAGCAGCAAAACTTATTACTGAACCGGGTGGCCAACGCCTGGGCTTGAAAATAACATTGGTTGTTCAGTTCCAGAAATCCGGTAATGGAGATTCTGCAGCGCCGGCAGCCTCATCTGCAACTGCATCAAGTACATCGCAGCCTGGCGGCGGTAGTTCAGCACCAGCAACTACTCAAACCGCTCAGTCAAGTGAAACCGGCGGCGATGGTTTTGGTGGTAAAGCAACATTCACCATCTGGACAAAACGGAATGCCGCTACCGGTAAGTGGGAATTTGATGGTTTCGATCTAAACCAGATCGTTATCGAAGTCCATAACGATGCATTTGATTTGTATGGCGAAATCAACAGCTTTAAGGATGATAAGCACTACGGCACAGGTTTCTGCGGATACGCAAGCCTGACACTCATGAAAGGCAAGCTGAAAGTGGAAATGGCTGCCATCTTTGGTAAAAAAGGTGTTGAAATAGTTCCGGATATCAATGCCGATATAGACCCTGCAGCGATGGCGGATGCGGGCAGTACTTACAGATACTGGTTTGTAGATGCGGGTATTACACTGCCGGTAATTCCGGTGGGGCCGTTTGTAGGGATCAACGGATTTACAGGAGGCTTATACCATCACATGGCCATGCGTGCACCTACAGAACCAGAACCTGACACAGATATAAAATGTAAAACTTCTTCCGGTTTATTTTATGATCCGGATCCTGTAGTTCACCTGGGTTTAATTGCGGGTCTTGGTTTGCAGTCTGTACCTACAGAAGCCGTATTTAACGGTAAGATTAACCTGGGTATGGAATTCGATAACAGCGGTGGTTTACTTACGTTCTCATTCTTTGGTGAAGTTACGTTGATTACACCTCCGGTAAAGGCACCTGCAGTGGCGGAAATGAAAGGGAAAATGCAGCCTGAAAATCTGAAAGGTTTGTCAACTCCTGCTAAACAAGAGAGCATTAAAAATGAAAAACCATCTGCCGAGACAGGATCTGTACGGGTGAAATGGTTTACACAATATGATTTCAGAAAAGAAACCTTCATCGGCGATTTCGATGTGTTTGTAGATGTATTTGATGTAGTTACAGGAAGCATGGATGGGGATAAAAAAGCGGCGCACATTGCCGTTTTATTCTCACCGCAAGGCAAGTATGTATATATGGGTACGCCTTCAGCACCCGCTTCCATTGATGTTGCTCACCTGTTTGAATGCCAGGCATATTTCTGTGCGGGTAATGTATTGCCTACACCGCCAATCATGCCGCTGCCGGACGAGTTTGGCCCGGCGCCGATCGATTACAATGCCATGGAAACCGGTGCAGGGCTCTCTTTCGGAGCACGTGTAAGTCTTGAAGGGCATTTTGGAGGTAGTGCAGATTTTGGTGTGTGCAGCGTAGAGCCACATGCAGACTTATGGCTGAAAGCAGGCTTTGATATCCTGCTGACACAAACATCAAACCCGGTTCAATGCCAGAATGGTCCGAGAGGGGTTAACAACTGGTATGCAACAGGCCAGGCATTTATCATGGGTGGTATTAATGTTGGTTGCAGATATGACTGTACCATTAAATCCGGTGATTTCACATTGGTGTCTGCTTCTATTTCGGCATATGTATTTGCGCAATTACCAAAACCTAGTTACCTGGTTGGTTCTGTTTCTGTTGAATTTGACTTGCTGGATCTGGCTCATGGCCATGCAAGCTTCAGAGTTAAGTTTGGTGAGGAATGCACCAAGCCGGATATTGATAAAAACATTGTCTTCATAGACGCCATAACACCAACCAGCGGTTCATCCAATATTGCAGTTACAGACAATGTTCTTGTAACTTTTGTCAAACCGATTGAGAAGTTCCAGTTCTCTCTGCCCGACGAAAGTGATGGGACTAGAATGGTACAGTACAGAGGTTTTATTGATCACAACAATGTAACCATGAAATCAAACGGAATAGATGTGCCGTTCACGTTTAAATGGAACAGCTCAAAAACGAATCTTACCATTGTTCCTTCCAGAACTTACGCAGAAAACGCAACGGTTGAAGTGATTGTAAAAGTTGACTTACAATACTTTGCAAATGGCAACTGGTCTTCATCCGGTAAAGTGGAAATCGATACTTCTATTTTCAAAACAAAATTTGAACCTTATAAGATCGATGTGGCTAACGTGGAATACGCTTATCCTATGGTGCAGATGGATAACTACTACAAGAGCGAGAGCAACAACGGCTATATAAAATTATTGTCTGTACCGAACAAGCCTATGAGACTTGCTCCGGATTTCTCATACAAAATTGTATTCCTAGAAAGCGGTAAGGAAGTAGCTACCGTAACAAACGTTACAATGAATAAGACACCCGGGGTTGATAACTTCACATACCTGATTCCAAACGGTGTTTTCCAGAATAGTAAGTCATACACGTTCCAGCTGAAGAAAGTATGGAATACCGAACAGACCAGGGACACCGATGTAGAAGGTGATGATACGAAAACGATAGGTACCTATGCACAGACACCGGAAGATACCATTATCCTGGAGTATGATTTCCATACAAGTAAATTCAGTTCGTTTGCACAAAAGATTGCTTACTACAACCAGCCAACGGTCGAAGCTTCCGGAGTAAATGTTATACATACGCTGGCACCAAACCAGAGAGATGTTGATGCAGGAAGTGTGGAAGGACTTTCAACCTTGGAAACAAGTGGTAAGAAAGTTTTAAATGCAACCTACTCACGTGAGTTGGTTCGTGGGATTGGTGCTGACTTCTCACAAGGTTATCTAAGCGGGCAGACATCTTTACCGGGCAGCATTGATAGTATTGACTATAGTTATTTCTCAAATAAAATCCGGGTACAGTTCGAGGTATTCAGTGAACTTAAGAATTACAATACAAAACACCTTGTGCAGAGTATTCAGTGCACGGTGCAGGATAACCAGGCTAACTGCGGCGTCGGCCGTGGCCCTTCAACGTTCCCTCAGGGATCAGCTTATTATTATAGGTTAGGGTATTTCTTACCGGGGAAAGATATAAAAACATCTGAAGTGGTTCTTAGTTTCACATTACCAAGTGCTGTTACGGTTCAATAAATAAAATGAAAAAATTAATAGGAATACTTTTATTGCTTGTCTCTGCTTCTGCTTCATTTGCACAAGGGTTGGATAGTATCGGTTTGATTGCAAATGTTGCCGCTGATAAGGTTCAGTTGAAATGGCTGCCATCCAATTACCGGATCTGGATGGAAGGTGTAAACAGCGGCTACATGATTGACCGTACAGAAGTGAAAGCTGTAAACGGCAAGTGGGTGATTGTAAAAAAAGAAACCCTTACCGCAGAGCCGTTAAAAGCATGGTCATCAGAAAGAATAGAAGCAGAGGCAAAAACAAATCCGGATGTGGAGAATGCAAAGATTGTGGTTGCTGCACGCATCATGGAAGACAATGCAAAATCTGCTACTTCTTTGTCTGCAACATCCGAGTTGCAATCGCAGAAAGATTACCTGCATGTAATGTCCTTACTGGGAAATTTGCTTAAGAATAAATCTTCAGAAGCAATGGGTTTGTACTATGAAGATAAAACAGCCGTAGTTGGCAAAACCTATTTTTATGAAGTGACTTTAAACAATGCTAAAAAAATAAAAGCCGCAACGGTAGTAAACACGGCCGTTCCGGAGGTATTGCCAAAAGTAATGGGTTTTGATTATAAGAATACAGACAAGTCTGTTGAACTATACTGGATACAGCCCAGCCACTCCGGTTATTTTGCTTATAACATTTACCGTTCAACCAGTAAAGGAGGTACGTTTGAGAAAGTAAACAAAGACCCGTACATAGGCGAGATTGCTATAACAGCGGATGAAAAGCGCATCCGCTATATTGATTCCTTTCCGGAAATGAATAAGACTTATTATTACAAGGTACAAGCAATTAATGCCTTTGAAAAACTGAGTCCGTTTACAGAAGTACTAACCGTAAAGTCGTATGCATTTCTTTCAGGAGGACCTACGATTACCAGGTCCTTCTCCCCGGATAACTCTGCGATTGAGCTGGAATGGACTGTGCCCCCTGCAGATATAGAAAGCATTACCTCATTTGCTGTATGGGTGGTAGACGAGCCGTTTGGCGCAATGACAAAAGTGAACACAAAACCGATCGACGGTAAGACGTACAAATATATTGACCAGACACCTGGTAAGCCAGTGTTCAATTACTACAAAGTATGTTCGTATGGCTACTTTAAAGACTCCATCTGTTCATTGGTTAAAGAAGGATTCCTGGTCGATTCCATTCCCCCGGCACCGCCGACAATTGTTGCTGGTATTTGTGATACCAATGGTGTAGTAACTTTGCATTGGAAAAAGTCTAAGGAAAGAGATATTTACGGTTACCGTGTTTACCGCACATTCTATAAACACCATGAGCCGATCCGGGTAACGGATACAACCATTTTTGATACAACATTTGTAGAAACCGTTGACATCAAAGCCGGCTGGAAAAAAATATACTACGCAGTGGTTGCAGTAGATCAGGTATATAATGCCTCTTACATTTCACCTTATTTCGCAGTACCGCTGCCGGATAAGATTCCACCGATCAATGGCATCTTCACCAATTATGCAGCAACGTATTCAGGTATTTTGCTGGAGTGGAAGCCAAGTCCTTCAAACGATGTAAAGTATACCTATATCTATAAAAAATCTGAGTATGATTTTCAGTGGTCGCCGCTTGTGAAGCTTACAGGCACAGATGCCTTGCAGAGAACCAACGTGCGTGATACACTTACCCAATCCAACGTGTGGTACGAGTACCGTTTGGTAGTGGAAGATTCTGCAGGTTTGTTGTCGAAAGATGAGCAGCGCCTACGCGTGCAGCAGCCAGAGAAAGATCCGTTTCCGGTGGTAACCAACCTGCGGGCGGTAATGAGCCGGGAAAATAAAATGGTGAAGCTATCCTGGGACTTCAACAAACAGGCTAAAGGCTTTAAGATCATGCGTTCTCAAAACGGGGGCCCGGTAGAAACCTATGAATTTGTTGCAGGAACAAAAAGAGAATACTACGATACCTGGTTAACCACCAATACAGAATACTCCTATGCGATTATCGCAGAATTGCCGGATGGCAGGATCTCTGTGATGAGTGCAGTTATTAAAATAAAATATTAACCGGCAATACCTAAGTGCAATTTAGCTCTGCGCTTAAGCAAATGAAAAATTTAACACACAGAAAAATGAGACACTTCATTTCAACCGTTATTTTGTTTTTTGCATTGATTTTTTCAAATGCGCTTTTGGCAAAAGTGTATTATGTCAATGGAAGTTATACCGGCTCAACAGAGAATGGTAACAGCTGGGCTACGCCGTTCAGGAAAATTGAAAGCGCACTTGCAGTTGCTGCAGACGGTGACCAGGTGTGGGTTGCAAAGGGAACGTACACTTCTCCCAAATACAAAAGTGCTACTGGTTATTTTATCAATAATGGTATTACGATCTATGGAGGATTTGCAGGAACAGAATCCAGTGTATTTGCAAGAGACCTGGTTTTAAATAAAACCGTTGTTCAGTCATCACCTACTACAAGCTCTCTATCAACTTTATTCAATGTAAAAAAGAATAAAGATTTTATCATTGATGGAGTTGATCTTACAAATTTTATTACAGCAGTTTTAAATCAATTCGATACGATTGCTAATTCATATAACGTCCAGTCTGGGGATCGGTATAAAGTAACGCTTAATAATTGTAATATCTACAATGGACAGACTCCGATGTATTTTTTTCATCACGTCGACCTGAAAATCAGTAATAGCCAGATTTACAATTGTTCTAATATTTCTATCGGAGAAGACAATTCGCTAAATGATTTATATGCATATTCTACGATTACATTTGAAAATTCAACGATACAAAATTCCGGCACGCTGATGTATTCTACCAATGCACAGGTTGAAGTTACCAATTGTACATTTTCTGATTTTTCAAGCTTACTTTTTCCGGTAAGCAATCCTCAAAAATTTACCTTTAAAGGATGTACTTTTAAAAACTTTACATCTTATGTATTATCAAACGGGGATCATAAACAAGTATTTATTGATGGCTGTACATTTGAAAATTTTAGTAACGGTGGACCTCTTTTCGGGGTTTATGGATCCGATGTATTAAAAGTAACCAACACGGAATTTAAAAATTCAAATTCGTCTACTTCCAATTATCAGATTTTTTATTGCAAGAATATTGAACTGGAAAATGTCAACTTTACAAACCTGTCAATTAACTACCAGGGAATAATCAGTAATGGAAAAACAAAGTTTAAAAATGTAACGCTTGATAATCTGAAAGGTACAACCAGTTATGCTCCGTTTATTCAGGTATATACAGATGTTGAAATGGATCAGGTTACTGTAAAAAATTGCGCAATACCTTTTATTCAGACGGCGCAAAAAGATACCTGCATTACTAAAATAACAAACTCTATTTTTCAGAACAACGTTATTGACCCTAATTGCCAGCTTCAATCCTTTATTGAAATAACGGGAGAGCTTCAAGTAGATAACTGCCAGTTTACCGGCAATACTTTCAGAAGATCTCAAATGGGCTATAACCAGGGTTTGATTACCACTAACTCTTCAAATTTGAAAACGGTTACTGTAACGAACAGTACGTTTAGAGACAACATCACCAATACTATAGCAGGTGTATTATATGCCGGTAATTCTTCCTTTCAGATTGATAAATGTATATTTGAAAACAACCTTTCAGAATTTGAATTTGGCTATTCACCTTATGGTGCAGGGGTTCTTTATTGCAACGCTTACAATGCAGAAGCAAACAGAGTCTCCAATTCTACATTCATAAATAATTCCGGTTGTAATTATGGTGTTGCCTATCTACAGGGAAAAGATCAAACATTTGAAAACTGTATTTTTAAGGGAAATAAAGCCTGGACTACTATCAGAGGATATATGGGCGGTGGTTTTTCAAGCGGGACAATAGGTGTATTCGGTATTGCATATCCGTATGTTGCATCAAACCTTACAATTAAAAAATGTTCATTCAGTGAAAATGAAACGACGCTTGATGCCGGTGCCATTTATACCGGTTATTTAAGTTCTTTACTTGTTGATCAGACATCTTTCATCAAAAATAAATCCTTGTCTGGTAGTGGCGTCATTCAAACATCAGGCACAATTACTAAAATTACCAATTCACTTTTTGAAGAAAACCAGACACAAAGTGCTGTGCATGGAATGATTTATAATACAGCATACAGTAATTATATTACTCCTCTTGAAATATACAACAGTACCTTTGTAAAAAATATCAGTGGCGGCGGTCCGGGTGTATTGTCCGTTAACGTGCCAACAACCATTGCCAACTCAATCTTCTGGGGCAATGGAACAAATGCACCCATCGTTGCCGGCAGCGAAACTCCGGTTATTTCCAACACAGCTGTACAGGGAGGATTTTCCGCAGGCACAAAAATTTATGATGTAAATCCTAAGTTCATTGACTTCATCGGCGGCAACTATCGTTTGTCGTGTCAATCTCCGCTGATCAATAAAGGTAATAATGCATTGGGTGTTTCTCTTTTTGACCTGGATGCTACTGCCCGTATTTTTGCCGACACCATAGATTTAGGTGCTTACGAAACACACATAGATCCGGCTCTTGCAAATGTTATTCCGGCGCCAACGTTTACCATGCCATCAACGGTTTGTAAAGATGAGTTGATCAACCTCGTAAATACTACAGCCAATATCGCAAACTACACGTATCAATGGGCATATGGCAACGACCAGAAATCTACATTGATAAATCCGAGCTATGCGTATACTCAGCCGGGCACGTATACCATTACCTTGACAGCATCAAATTTTTGCGGCCAGTCAAATTCTTTATCCAAACAGATAACGGTAAAGTCAGTCAATACACCGATTATTGAAACATTCTCCGTTGTTTGTCCGGCAACAGAACAAACCTATACAACCAATGCTACCTGCCAGAATATTGTATGGTCGGTTGCAGGTGGTATCATTCAAAGCGGACAAGGGACAACGTCTGTTCGTATCCTTTGGGGTGATGGTAAAACAGGGAATGGTAAGATTACATTGCTGGCCACCGGTTGTGGTACGAGTGCCTGCGAAATTCCTGTAAGTGTTGAAGTACCAATTGTTCCGGTAAACTTTACATTGGCTGGTCCGGATAAAGTTTGTCAGGGTGGACTTTCGCACTATGAAACAACAACGAAGGACAAATCACCTGCAACCCTTTATACATGGTCTGTTAAAGGCGGATTGATCAGTTCAACGGCAAATAAAGGATATAACCTTACAGATATCGATATTACCTGGAGCACCTCTGGTACAGAAGGAACAGTATATTTAACGACATACAATGAATTATTGAAATGTGGTAAAACAGATTCCTTTAAAGTAGCATTACGGCCAACCTTTAAAATATCGGGTGCAACAGAAGTTTGTACAGGCGCATCTGCTGCTTATCAAACAGTGCCTTCTATCGGTACGGTGCAATGGCAGGTAGCTGGCACAGGAAATACCATTAATAGTACAACAGGTGCTGCAACCTGGGGCACTGCAGAAGGAACTTACAGACTTACGGCAGTTCCTGCAGATCTTACAATGGCATGTAATGCACAAGATACATTTTTGGTACATGTAAATGCGAAGCCGGTTGTGACAGCCATTACCGGTGAAACAGAAGTAGCCGTAAATTCTATTGATGTTTATACCGGCCAGGTAAATACGGATATTAATAATGTTGATTTCCTTTGGTCGTCTCCGGGAGGCGTGATCACTTCTGCATACCTGAATACAGTCACTATCCAGCGGAATAGTTTTTCTCCGGATTATATTGCGCTAAGTGTTTCAACAAAAAAAGGAACATGTGCTTCAAACGAATTGCAGATCCATGTAAAGAAATTATTTGACTACACCATTACCGGACCTGACACGGTTTGTATAACAACAAGCGCAACGTATACAGCAAATGTAAACCCAGGCCAGACCTCTGATTATTCCTGGAGAATGAATCAGGAAGGAACTCCGGTTAGTGGACAAACGTTTAACCCATTCTTTAAAAATGCCGGGTACCAGCAGATCGAACTTAAAGTTACGAGCAATGGTAAAGAATTTATCGTGCGTAAAAATGTATATGTAAAATCTTCTCTTTCTAATATCGCTGTTGAAGGTCCGGTTGTTATTGACCCTGCCGGATTACAGACTGCCGTATACACTGTTAAAAACTTTGCGAATACAAATTACATCGTAACGGTTACCGGCGGCGTTTTGCAATCAAATGTTAGTAATCAGCTTACCGTTAAATGGGGCGGTACAGAACCATTCTCTATTCAGGTACAGGATCAGTTTGCATCACCGTTATGTAATGGTGTACCGGCGACCCTGCAGGTTAAGAAAGCAGTGGATATCGGAAAAGATATTTTTGCCAGCGGACCTGCCTGCTTAAATGCAAGGATTGATTATTCTTTCAAGCCGGATGACCTGACTAAAAATTTATCATGGAGCATTAGTGGTGGCGGCAGCATTACAAGCAGCGCGCAGAACACTGTTACCATTGAATGGAATCAAACAGGCACATATACATTAACATTAACATATGACCGTTTTGGTCCGCAAACGATCCAGATGCCGATTGTTGTGAATGGCTTACCATCGCCGGTTATTAATCCGGGAACGATTTGCGGAAGCAACAGCCTGAATATTTCTACAACGCAGGCATACCAAGGGTATGAATGGTTCCTGGCTGATGCGAAAACAGCATTCTCTGCTCAGGCAACACCGGCGGTTAATACAGAAGGTTTGTATTCAGTAAAGGTAACAGATAATAATGGTTGTGTAAATGCTGCCAGTAAGTACATTAAACAATTACCAATGCCTAAAGCATCTATCTTTACATTAGATGAAGTGGTTGTTTGCACCCAGGCCACAGCAGCGCTTACAAATATTAAATTATCTACGTTCGAAGGGCAGGACTATAAATATGAATGGTTTGAAAACAATTCGCCGGTATCAGCTCCCGCTGCTACACCATTCAGTCTTCCGGTACAGAAGCCTTTAAATCAGGAAGCCATATATGCGTACAAAGTTAAAGTATCATTAGAAAGCTGTGTACAGTATGCAGATGTTAAGAATGTGATTGTAAGATCCTGCACGGGCGGTGGTGGTTCCATTGGTGGTGGTTGCAGCGATCCGGGAGTTGCATTTACAGTAGATCAGAATTCATTATGTCAGCCGTTCAAGTTTAACGCCGACCCATCTATTGCTGGTTTATCAGGACTTGGCTGGGATTTCGGAGATGGATCAACAGCAACAGGTCCTGCACCGACATATAAATACGCGGATGCTGGTATCTACAATGTGCAATTAACAAGAGGCTGCAGGTTTGATAGACAACCGGTAAAAGTGCTGGCGCGTGCGATCTTTAAACTTGACCAGCCGGGTTGTGTTGGCGAAGATTTAATTTTCAATGATTTGTCGGTTAACATTCCTTCAAATAAAATCATCAGCTGGAGATGGAACTTTGGTGACGGTTCTCCGGATGAAACCTATTCAGGCACAGGAGATCGCAACGGGAAACATAAATACACAACCGCTGGCCCATACACCGTAACATTAACGGTGTATGCACAAAGCGATAATGCTGCACTACCTGTTTGTGCCTTTACAACACAAAATACCTATGATGTTAAGAAGCCGCCAGTGGCAGACTATATCATTACTGCACCAGCATGTGTAGGCAATACATATAAATTTGTTGAACAAGGCAAATACGATCCATTGTATGGGAAGGCCCCTGTTAAATGGACGTTCAGCAACGGGCAAACATCGGTGCGTGATACAACTTTGCAGCAGTTTGCTCCAGGCAACCAAACTGTATCACTTAAAGTTACCGATGGGTTGGGCTGTTCAAGCACAAAGTCATCAACTATAACAGTTACTGCTCCTGCAGTACTTGGCAAGATTACTGTTACATCAAAAGATACGCTTTTATGTAACGGCAGAAAAGTAACCTTAAGTTCACCTGTAACACAAAAACCGGGATATCAATGGTATAAAGACGGAGTATTGATCTCAAATGCCACAAACCAAACCTATGATGCTGCAACACCCGGAAATTATAGCGTTTCATATTGGGTTACATCAACGTGTAATGCCGCTACAGAAGCCGTCAAGGTTAATAGCTTCGCGGTACCTAATTTAATCACCGGCAACAAACTGAATTGCTCAGGCGGCATGTTGATGATAAGCAGTAATCTAAATCCTTCTGATTACTCATTCATCTGGAAACAGGATGGTACCAAGTTAAACAATAATGGTTCTGACTTGGTATTGTATAACATCACAACAGCAGCTACCGGTAATTATCAATTAACAGTTACCCAGAATGCAACTGGTTGCTTCGCCATCTTACCGGATTATAAAGTAAACGTTAGCAACCCGCCTGCTAAGCCGGTTGTGAAAGCAGCAGCAGTAAATATCTGTTACAATACCGCTGCAGTCTTAAATACACCGGTTGTTAAATCCGGAAATGTATTTACCTGGTATGAAAACAACAGCAAGCTCGCTTCTACAGATACAGTGATTACTACAATGTTGTTGAAAAATGATGCGAGTTATTCTGTTACTGTAAAAGAAACAGCTACGGGTTGTTCTACAGCATCAGATGATGTAATCATAAAAGTTGCTCCTGCTATCGGTGTTGTGATATCCGGTGATTCATCTCTTTGTGAGCAGATCTCTTCAGAATTAAAATCAAATCTTGACAGCAAAGACTTTACATTTAAATGGTTTAAGAATAACCAGCCGTATGGCGGAGATGTAGCTAAGCTTACATTCTCAAACATTGCCAAAGCAGATTCAGGCCAGTATCAACTACAGGTAATTAGCAAAGGAACAACAAACCTGCTAGGATGTACTGCTGTTTCGAATATCAAAACAATTAAGGTTAAACCTACAGCGGCAACGCCGGTGATTACGGGTGTAAGTGAGTTCTGTAGCGGCAACTCAATTGTTCTTACAACCAATCTTACAACTGATTTTGTTTGGAACACTGGCGCAGTAACACGTGCAATAACGGTTACTTCCGGTGGAACGTATTCGGTAACATCTACCAACGTAGCTTCAAAATGTACTGTTACAGCAACCAAAACGGTTACACAAAATCCGATTCCTGATCTGAGTTTTGTACCTACAGGCGATTACTCAAGATGCGGCACAAATAAAATAACCTTTGATGGTTTAAATAATTATCCGTTACAGACCTGGTATGTGAATGGGGTATTCTTCAGTGATAAAAAAGAAATCTATCCTACCAAATCAGGAAACTATACGCTGAAGGTTACAACAAACAAAGGATGCGTAAGCATATCAGATACCATGAATATTGACGCGCTTGAATGTCCGTGTTATGTAACCAACGTCAATGACAGCGGAGACGGTTCATTGAGAGAAGCGATCAACTGTTCAAACAACAAGCCTGGTAAAGATGTAATCAAATTTTCGATCATTGGTACCGGACCGTTCACGATTAAACCAATTACACAGTTGCCAACACTGACAGATTCTGTCGTAATTGATGGCTTCACGCAATCAGGCGTTGACAAGTTTGATGTAATTATTGACGGTACAAATATCTATTCTTCAAATGGTCTTGTGGTTGGGAGCGATCTTGCGAATGTGAAAATTTCAGGTCTTAGATTTTTAAACTTTGCAAAAGCAATCGTTTTATCAACGAATACAAAGAATATACTTGTTGAGCGCTCGCAATTTGTGAACAATTCCAATACGGCAGTAGAACTTAATTACGGTTCAACGGGAAATATTGTCCGTAAAAACTTCATTGATAAAGGGGCTGCAGGTATACATTTCGTAACCGGAGCAAAATACAACACAGTAGAACAGAATACCATTACAAATGCTAAAAACGGTATTGCACTGGATGGCGCAAGCTATAATAAGATACAGTCGAATTTAATTTTTACTTCTTCTGAAGATGGCATCCTTCTGAATTCACAATCGACATTCAACACGATTGTAGCCAATACCGTTGGGTCTTCTAACTATAACGGGATTCTGGTTGCACAGAACTGTAATTCAAATTCCCTGGATTCGAATTACATCGGTGTAAATGTTTCCAGCGATATTGTATCAAATCTTAAGAACGGGATTTATATTTCTCCAAACGCGCGGAATACATCAATAACAGCAAATACCATTGCTTCAAATACGGAGCATGGAATCTTTGTAGAAGGCAAAAGCAACCTGATCAAAAATAATTACATCGGTACAGATGCTGCAGGCAATACAAAACCAAATGGCATGCATGGTATCTATTCAACAGCTGATAGTTTAAGAATAACAGGAAATACAATATCGGCAAATAACCAATACGGGGTTTATATTAAGGCTGCGTCTGCAACGATTCTTGCAAACACATTGGCAAACAATACGAGCGGGGGTATTTATATTGATGGAAGCAAAGATAGAATTTCTAAAAACATCATTACAAATACCAATACTACCGTAAAAGCAATCAATTTACATTTAACAGCGAGTGCAGGTAATGCTGGTAAGGTGCCGGCTGTATTTAATAATTACAGAAGAGCACAATCCGGTGGTATTTTATTAAGCGGTACAACAACAGCAGCGGGCGACACCGTAGAAATATTCTATAACAATGACGTTGCGCAGCAGGCTTTATCATTTGCAGGAGCAACGAAGGCAGATGCAACAGGTTATTGGGAAATTGAAATCCCTCAGGGGCCGGCTTTCAATCCGAATACGAAAAACTTCTATGTAAACACCGCAAGTAGTGGTGCTAATAATACCTCAGAATTGTCTGTACCATTCCTTACCGGTTGTTTCACGTGTGTGTGTACAGTTAAAAATACAAATGATGCAGGAACAGAATCCTTGCGTGCAGCAATTGATGAGTCTAACTTAGGAAACTGTTTAACGATCAAGTTTTCGATGACGTCTCCTGATACCATCAAACTTGTGACCGCTTTGAGTCCGTTACAGGTTCCTGTATCCATTGTAGGGCCTGTGTTTGGAGGTACGGATCCAATGATCTTTGTGAAAGGAACGGGAACATTCAACGGTCTTGTGGCTGCTAAAGATGGTGTTTCAATCACCGATTTAGGATTTACCAATTTCAAACAGGCAGTTGTTCTGAATTCAAATTCAAATGTTGTAAGTGATGTTACGATTATAAACAGTACCAGACCAATTACCATTACGGGTAATAACTCTACAGTTCTATCAAGTGCAATTAATACAACATGGGCAACTTCCGGCAGCACGTTTAAGGCAGACACCTTGGTATACATCACCGGTAAAGGCAACCAGCTTGGCGGAACAAATGCTGGCAACAAAATTACAAACGGCAATGTTGCGGGGGTGCTGGTAAATACAGGCGCTACAAACAGCATCTTAAATAACCAGATTACCAACAGTACACTGGCGATTAAGTTAACAAACAATGGAAATACGAATTACAGCAAACCGGCTAACATGGTTGGTTCTATTAATGGTACAGTAGCTACTGTACAGGGAACGGCAAGTCCTGGTGCTAAAATTCAATTGTTCTCCAGCACGTATGTGGCAGAGCAGGCGGTTGATTTTGTTGTTGAAGTTGTTGCAGACGCATCCGGAAACTGGACTGCGGTGATTCCTGCAGCAAAAATTGATATTACTAAAAACAATTATTTTGTAGCAACGGCAACAAGTCCTACGGGTAGTACATCGCAATTATCACCGGTGGTTCGTGTAGGTAATTTTGTTCAGGTGTGTTATGTAACCAATACAAAAGATGCCGGTGATGGTTCGTTGAGAGAAGCTGTGAACTGTGCAAACCAGGCAGGCGTTGGTGCCAACGGTGTAGCAGCAAGGATTGAATTCCAGCTGCCGCAAACAAATAATGAAATTGCATTGCTTTCAGGGTTGGTTGTTACAAACAACTTTGGTGTAGAAGTAAATGCACGTGCAGTACCTGTAACCGTTAAAACAGCCAACACTACATTGAATTGCTTCAACTGGGCTACGAACAATTTCAAAGTTAAAAACCTGTCGTTTGAAAATTTTGCGAATGCATTGTACTGTACAGGTACAAATGCCGTGATTGATTCAAACAGCTTTGTGAACAACAAGAATGCAATCTATGTAAGTGCTGCAGATACCATCATTCAGCAGGCGATCTCAAACAATTACTTCACTGGCGGAACAAGCAGCATTACCAGTGTGAAAGGTTCTTTGGTTGTCACGAAAAATACATTCGGTATTTCAAAAGCTGGTGTGGCCGGTCAAATCACTGGTTTTGGTATTGCTGTAAATCACGCACGCGCTGTCCAGGTAACAGATAACACGTTTGCAAATATTACGAAGAGTACATCTGCAACAATACCGGCAACTGCCAATGGATATGTTATTTCATTGGAGAATGCATCATCGGTTGTTTCAACCAATACCATTACGGGTGATCCATCAACAGCGATACCGGCAGTGAGATTGTTGGGCAATTCCAACTCAAGTGTTGTGTCAAATAAAATAACTTCCGCTGCGGAAGGTATCCTGTTTGATCATTGCAGTGGAGTAACGGTATATCAAAATAAATTGGCTGCTGTTACAAACAGAGGCTTACATTTGTTTAGAAGTCAGGGCATCAAAATATCGCAGAATACCATTACAGGACTTGCGGCAACAAAGAAGCCAATTGAATTGAACCTGTCAACAGTAAATGTTTCGAACCTAAGTAAACAAACACCAGTAATTCTTACATCTACTTACCACGATGGACAACTCTTCCTTATTGGTGCAGCTGAAAAATTTGATGAAGTTGAAGTATTCTATTCAAACAGCAACCAGTGTGATCTGGTTAAATACATACAGAAATCTACGGCCGACTCCGTAGGGAACTGGATCATTTCTTTCCCGATTTCTGCAGCAGGCTCAGATACCTTATTCTTCCGGGCTGTATCAACGAAAGACATCATACAGTCTTCAGAAGCTTCAGCAGCCTTTGCACCAAAGCTGAAGATCTGTCTGGTTACAGTAGCATCGGATGCAGGTAGCGGCTCGCTTAGAGAAGCGATTGATAAAGCCAACCAGGATCAATGTAACCTGATTCAGTTTGCTATTCCGGCTTCAGGTGTTGCCGAGATCAGGACAAGTTCTCAACTTCCTGACATCACTGCAAAACAATTGATTATCGATGGTACATCACAAAGCGGCTATAGAACAGGCTCGCCAACGGTAGCCGTTATCAATAATACAGTATATGGTTTCAACGGACAGAATGGAAACCAGCTGGATATTTATGGAATGAAGATGGCAAACTTTGGTACGCCGATTAATATTCTGAATAGCAAAATCTCTAACCTGAATGATAACGTGATCGAAAACTTCACCAGCACGGCTATTCAGGTTAAAACATCCGCGTTTACATACGGAACGGTAAACAACAACACGATCAGGACCCAGTCTGCATCCAGCGTCGGTATAGACCTGGATGGAACCGGCGGTGTAACGATTAATAAAAACCGCATTACTGGATTTACCAAAGTTGGTATAACGACTGCAAATGCGAACAACCAGAAAATAACCAATAATATGGTATTGTCTGCTGATACGATTACATCTGTAGGTATTGCGGTAAATGCATCTTCCGGTTGCTTTATCCAGGCAGATACAGTACGTAAGGCCGGAATCGGTATACAGGTTACCGGTGGAAATGGAAACCAAATCCTGTCAAACACTGCAGCGGTTGGCGATTCCATTTCAAAAGCCAACAAGCTGATTGTAAATAAATGCGGCATCTCAGTAATATCCAGCAGCAATTGTTCCATCACGTTGAATACCTTGAATGTGCTTGAAAAAGCAATCGCAGTGTCGAATAGCAACACTGCTCTGATCAATTCAAATACGTTGAAGAAAAGCAATGCCGGAATTTATTTGTCGAATGCTTCAAACGGAAGAGTCGCAAACAATACAATCGATTCTACAGCCATTGGGTTGAAGTTTGATAATTCAGCCGGAGTGGTTGTATTCAATAATTTGATTACGCGTTCACTGCAGTATGGTGTATTGTTGAATACAGGTTCTGATGGATGTAAGTTTAATTCCAACCTGATTGGTGCGCGTTACCTGGGAGATCCTACGTATGCGGAAGGTGCAGGGATGCTGGTTAAATCTTCAAACAATTACATCGGTAACAATCCGATTGGCGGTTATGAAAATCACATCAAGCAAAATAAAAAGGGTGGTGTTATTGTCGATGGCGGTAAGAATAACATTATTACATACAACTTCTTTTATAACAATGATGTTACCAAAGGAAAACCTACAGCCTATGCAATCGGTTTAATCAACAATGGTAATAACACCAAACTGAAACCTGCGATCACTTCACATAAATGGATCGATAACAAGTTACACGTATATGGAACAAATAATAATACCGTTTCCGATACGATTCATTTATACCTGGGTACCGGTGGCTATGAAGAAGTTTCTAAATTTTTAGGTGACACACTCTCAAGAACCGGCGGTAATTGGGAAGTAATTGTTGACACTGCTATTAGCAATAAAATCGCTAAAAGAACAACTTGGTATGTAGTAGCAACAGCAACGGATATCAATAGAAATACATCTCCATTGAGTGATATGTATATCCTGGGCGATTGCTATGTTACTTCATTAAAAGATACCACGGATAACGATTATCCGCTTCCGAACACGCTTCGTATGGCGATGAAATGCGCCAACGGCCAGGCAAATCCGGTTGGCGTATACTTCAACGTTCCGGATGGCGGCGCGAAAGAAGTAAAACTTCAGATGAAGTTGTTGACATTGGATAATAAGTATGGTGTAAACTTCGACGGTAAGAATATTCCTGATGGCGTGATTGCAGGCATGAATGCACAGAAACTGGCATCTGCCGCATGGACAATTGCACCAACCAATGCTGCTTCAACCATAAAACAATTCGGGATTACCAATTCAAAGGATGGTCTGGAAATTTTATCAGACAGCATTCTTGTTCAGAAATTACGATTTGATAAAATTACCGGTAATGGCCTTCTTGTAAGCAACAAGCGCAATATGGTTGACTCTTGTGTATTTGATAGCGTTGCTGTTGGTATTCTGCCTTCGTCAGCGGCTGTTAAAACATCCATTACCAGAAGTATATTTAACCAAACAGTAACGGGAGTAAAAGCAGTAAGCGCCGATAGCTTAATGATCGCAACCAGCACATTCAATAACGGTGTAAAGACGGGCGTTGATATCAGCGGTTCAACACATGCAGCTATTAATGACAATACATTTAACAGCAATGTAGCAACGGCGAAAGCCATTACGTGGGATAATACCAAAGGGAACATAAGTGGAAACAATGTGAACGCGCACTTTGTGCAGAATCCGGTTTCTGTTTCAAACTCAACCGGCTTTACAGTAGCAGGAAATACATTCAGAGACAGTGCAGATGTATACTTACTGATTTCAGGTTCTTCAAAAGCGAATGTGCTATCAAACGTGTTTGATCGTGCCAACCAGAACAGCATCAAAACAACAAATGTACAGCACTCCACAGTAATGTATAACCATGTAATGCAGGCGCGCAACGATGCATTCAACCTGGAAAACTCTTCAACGGTATTCATATCCAAGAATACCGTAAACAATGTTCGCTATACATCGAAAACAGATTCTGCTTTATGTATCAATATTCATAAGGGTGAAACAACACAGTCGAACATTGGTAAACCGGAACCTAAGAAGCTTTCCTATGAAGTAAAAGCAGGTCCCGACCGCAGGGTAGGTATCTTTGTGAAAGGATATGCAGAACCGGGAGATAGTATTGAATTATTCTTCTCGGATTCGATCTCTGCATCGATGAATCAATACGTGGTGACAACATTCACCAAACCGGATGGTACCTGGGATGTGAAGATTCCGAGAGAGTTCTATTACAAGGATACCATACATTGGTATCACGTAATTGCTGTTGCCATGGATGCAGACAGCAATACATCGAAGACCTCTTCGGTTATTCATATTCCGCCAAGTACAACAAAGATTTATGTTTTGAATGAATACAATGCCGGTCCGAACTCATTGCGCCAGGCCCTGCTGGATGTTAACTATTCGGATCTGTATTCAACCGTTATATTCAGTATCAATTTGCCAGACGTTAAAGCGGGGCCTTATAACATCAAGATCGACTCTTTATTTGATCCGATCTATAGCTACCGCGGATTTAAAATGGACGGTAATACGCAGAAGGAATTTGTCGGCATGGGCCCGGATCAGCGAATCCTGGTAAATGGTGCCAAGATCCAAGGCAACTTCGGTCTTGACCTAACCGACTCTTCAGATGTTTGTACATTGAAGAACATGTGGCTGACCAATACCAGAAATGGTTTGCGTGTAAGCAACAACAAGAATGAAATTGAGAAGTTCAATTTCATCAATACAGATTCATCCGGCGTTGCCAGACTGGACACTGCTGTTGTAATACACGGCAAGGAAAATAAACTGAAAAACATTTTTGTTTCAGATTATACACTTGGGGTATTGCTGCAACATAAAGCCGGTAAAAATGAATTTACCGCATCGGTGCTGGACAGCGTTTCCATGGGTATTTCGTTAAGAGATAGTGTTTACAGTTCACTGATTGCAAAAAATACATTGACGAATACCGAGATCTATGCTGTTAAGATAGACTCTGCAGCCGGTGATAATAAAATTGACCACAACATATTCGGTAAGCAGAATAAGCCGGTGAAAGGAGATGTTATTGTTATTAATGAAAGTAATAACCAAACGGTTGTTTACAACAGAATCTCATATTTTGAAAAGAACACGACACAGGCAACAGATTCAACAGCCATTACAATCAAAGGAAAATCTTCCGGCAATTATATTTATGCCAACAGAATCGGGCTGGACTCATTGGGTAAAGCGGTTAACCGCGCAGATGTAAGAGGTATTGTGATCAAGGCTACTGCCAGCAGTGTGCCGGTATCCAACTCAATCATCGGAAATGAGATTAATGGCACAAATGCCGGAGCGATCTATGTATACAAATCGTCTCAGGATTTGATCAGTGAAAACATCATTGGCGGTGATTCAGCAAAATTTGCGTATGGTATCGACAGTACCGGAATTGTTATTGAAAACGCTTCAAACGAAGATGTAAGCGACAACATCATTCTTGGTTACACCAAATATGGTATTGAGTTGCTGACTTCTGATAATATTCAGATGCACAGAAACATTATTTATTCGCACAAAACGAAAAATAAAGCAATCAATATTCATACATCAAATAACAGTATAGCTCCGCCAACGGTAACTACGGCAGACCTGGTAGATCTGAATACATTCAAAGTAACCGGTACAGCAAAAGCAAATACACTGGTTGAAGTATACCGCTCTTCAAAAGATACGTTGCATGCTGTTGCATATATTGATAAAGTATCGGCAAACGGTTCAGGTGATTGGGAATTGATGGTGCCTAGAGAGTACTTCTCGTATGCAAGCCGCAACAGTTTCGCTGCACAGACACAAGATGGTCTGCGGTCTTCTGAACTGAGCATACCATTAACACCACAACCTGCTCTATGTCAGCTGCAGAACAATAAAGCCATCACGGTGATCGATCCGAAGTATACACCTTGTCCGGGGCCGGAGTTTAACATTGATCCGGATCTGGATGAAGAACTTACCTTCTCATGGAAAGCATCGTTGTGGCCGGATTCAGTCATGACGAAGAAGATTTCCGTGAAAGATACAACCATGGATCTTACCCTGCATGCATTTGATACCTTGGGCTGTAAGCTTGAACGTGTAACAGATGTTATCTTCAAAGCGAAACCAATTGATCCGAATTTCATTGTAAGCAGCAATGTATATGCCGGCGATACAATCGTACTGGTAGATATCTCCATGCCTGTACCTACTTCTTATACATGGTATAGCTCCCCGGGTGTAACGGTATTGAAACAGGATACCATTCCGAAGGATAGTGTTATTCTTGGAGAGGATGGAAAGAAATATCCGAAAGGAACGCGCTTCATACAGTTCATCCTGCCGGATTCAGGAACATATACGATCCGCCAGACTTCTCTGCGTGATGGTTGCTTTATTGACGAGAAGAAGGATATAACTGCAACTCCGAAAGATCCGAATATTAAAAATCCATACATGCCAGCTTCAACGGTTGAAACCATGTATGCATATCCAAACCCGAGCATTAAAGGCCAGGATGTGTACATCAGTGTAGTTGCCGCATCTAAAGATCCAATGACACTTAAACTGTATAACGAAGCAGGAACGGAAGTAGGTACAACCACGATTTCGGGCAAGCTCAACTACGACCTGAAATTACTGGGCACAGACACCGGAAGCAATCAGTTGTTTGCAAATACCCTTTCCCCAGGTATGTACATTATTAAACTGATTACGGCAAAAGGAAATGAAGTAGCATTCAAAATAGTAATTCAATAATTGCGGAGCAGAAGCACAGCCGGCATTCAGAGCAGGGAGCACCGGCTGTGCAGCTGCATCGCTTATAGCAGGATAACATATATACATTCTTTCGCCCCGGGGTGTTAACATACCAGGAGGCAATTCATTCAGTACAATGAAAAATTTTATCAGTATTTGCTTTATACTTTTTACTGTTTCCTTACAGGCGCAGCAATTAGATCAAATTGGTATAAAGAAAGGTATTAAGGTAACGGGCGGTGTTTCGTTAGCCAACAACTTTTATACGGTATCGGGAATGGCAAACAGGCTGAACCCTTATTCCTATGTATTGGCGGGGAATGTAAACATCAACCTCTATGGTGTTTCGGTTCCATTGTCTTTCTCCTATTCAAACCAGAATTTTGCATACAGACAACCATTTAACATTGTAGGTGCAAGTCCCACTTATAAAAGATTCACAGCACACATCGGTTACCGCAATCTTACTTTTTCACCGTACACATTAAATGGTCACAATTTTTTAGGCGGAGGTTTAGAATACAAAGGAGAGAAATTTTCAGTCATGGCCATGTCTGGTCGTTTCCTGAAAGCCGTTCAGTACGATAGCAACAATGTCAATACACTTCCATCGTATAAAAGACTTGGCGGTGGTATAAAATTAATGTACCGGAATAAAGGCGATGAAATATCCATTTCGAATTTTTATGCACGCGATATGGTCAGCTCCATCGATTCTGTTCCTGCAAAGCTGGGTTTAACAGCTCAGGAAAACGTAGTGTGGGGGATCTCTGCAAAGAAAGCACTGGGTTCTAAATTTTCTTTAGGTATTGATTATGGCCGCTCTGCATGGACAAAAGACATTACAGCAGCGGATGCGCCCAAGCAATCCAATAGCCCATTGTCTTCTATATTTTATTTAAACTGGAACCAGAGCACCGTTGTATACAGTGCAATCAAATTAAATGGAACATATAAATTCAAACTCTTCTCGCTGGGTGCCGGATACGAACGTATAGACCCGGAATACAGAACACTCGGTGCATATTACTTCAATAATGATTTGGAGAACATAACAGTAAATGCGGCAACCGCATTCCTAAAAAATAAAATTACTGTATCGGCAAACGGTGGTTTACAACGTGATGACCTGAACAATGCGAAATCATCTAAAATGAAACGTGTTGTTGGTTCAGCGTCGGTAGGTATGAATCCGACCAAACGCATCAATGTAAATTTATCCTATTCAAATTTTTACAGTTACGTAAACATCAAACCGGTTGAATTGCAGTATTTACCCAATGTACAGTTTGACACATTGAATTATACACAGATCTCTCAGACGATCAACGGCTCTGTAGCTTATAAATTGCTTGAAAGCGATGATGTTTCAAAATCGATCCGTTTGACTACTTCACAGATGAGTTCAAGCAATAAACAATCTACGGCAGAGGTTAAGAAAAACACCATGCTGAACGGGGCTTTGGCATACAACCAGATGTGGAAAAAATCAGGCATCAATTTCGGTGTAAGCCTGAATGCCAACCAATCAAAATTTTTGACTTCAAATACCCTGTATGTGGGATTGGGCATCAATGGTGGCATGCCGATCATCAAGAAGAAAGTGCGCGCCACACTTGGTTTGAACGGAAATCAGAATTATGAAAGCGGAAGCATTGTAGCTTATTTGTTTTCAGCTACAAACAGCTATTCGTACCGCCTGGGCAAGCACCAGGTGTTTAATGCAAGTCTGCGCTATACCGGCAGAACAAAAATATCAGAATCGCTTACAGGGAGATACAACACAAACTTTAATGAATTCATGGGTTCGCTGACCTACAGCTATAACTTTTAATTCATTGCAATATTATTAAAACAGTTTAAATGAATACGCTACTTTCATTCATCAACAATAAAATACGTATGAGAATACTATTTTTAATTCTTACAGGCTTATTACTTATCGGGGCACCGGTGCAGCAGGCATTCGCGCAGCAGCAATATCCTGTGCAGATACAGCCTACCGTATCTTTCCCATCAACGTTTTTAAATGATTATGCCGATCCGGAGAATACCAACATCCGTGTATATCTGGCAGATCTTACGAAAGTAAATTATAAGATCAACATACGTATTAAGCTTGAAGGGTCAGGCAATAATGTAGTCTACGAAAACAAAACCGGTATTACCCTTACCTTAGATGGCGGAGATGTGTATTTTTTGAATGACCAGGATCTGAAAAAGTTATTTGCGATAACCGATCTGGCAACAAACGTAGGATCGCAAACAAATTCTGCAAACGTACTTCCTGAAGGCGTGTATACGATGTCACTTCAGGCTTATGATGCGAGTGTATTACCTGTACAAATTCCTGTATCAAATGGCAGAACAGATTTTACCATTTTTAATGTAGTACGTTATGATCCGCCAATGCTGAATGCTCCAAATAATGCTGAAGCATTTGACATGCAAACCATCAACCAGAACATATTTTTTACATGGACTCCAAGACACGTTGTTTTTTCACCGAAGCAACAGGTAAAATATCGTTTCAGCTTAATTAAAGTTATACCGGTTGACCGAAATCCATACGATGCGATGAAGGCTATGGTGCCAACAAGCACGGGAAATCTTGTGGTATCTGATCTCGACTTCCCCACATTCATTTATTCACCTGCTGATCTGCCGCTGGAAGAAGGCTGTGTATATGCGTGGCAGGTGCAGGCATACGAAGAAGTAAACGGTATTGAAAAGGCCGTAAGCAGGTTTAAGAACTCAGGATATTCCGAAGTATATACATTTTCGATCAAAGAAAACTGTGAACCAGTTACCATCAATCCCATATCTGTAAGCGGCAACCAGGTTACCTTGTCCTGGTATGGTTCTACGATTTCAACCTACAGCGAATACGAGGTGAACTATCGTCCGGCTATGACCAGCCAGCCCTGGATACCCATACTTACAAGCCAGACAAGCATTACACTTGACAATACCGTTTTACAGTCAGACCTGACGTATGAATACACGGTAAAGGCCCGTTGCAAAAACTGGCAGTCGCCGGTGTATGGCGGTACATTTAAGATTGAACCGGCCACCTGTATGGCTCCAAGGCCCATTACGGTTGATACGAAGAGCGGTAGCCCCGTACTTACCTGGATAGAAAATGCAGGCGTTGACAGCATCCGTTTATACTACAGGGAGAAAAGTTCTGCGGCTCCATTTACACGTGTATTGATTGCCGGCGGAACACAAACCTATACACTGCCACCGTTGGCACAGGATGGCTACATTGTTGAACTTGATGCTCTATGCGGCACAGAAACTGCTGCCGGTATTAAGGACACGTTCAATTACAACGACAACGGTATGATAGGCCCGTGCCCGATTCCTATGCCGTTCCAGTTTTCGGCACAGCGTGTTGCTGGTGATACCGCTATGCTAGGCTGGCAGCAGGTACCGGAGAATACAGGTTACAGCATTACCTACTGGCATAAAGATTCTGCTGCTGTAACACATACCATCAATAATTTACTTACACCTTCTACCAAGGCGAATTTACTTTTCGATAATCAGTTGTATGCGTATAAAGTAACCTTTATGTGCGGTACTAAATCCACCACTACACCAGTGGGGATGTTCCGTATTGATGGTACGATCAATTCCATACCACTGGACCCTAAAACAGCCGATTGTTTCCCGCCGGTAGAACTGCAGGGGCAAGCACGATCAACCACATCCGCTTTTGTTGAATGGGATAAGATCGATGGCGCCGATGAGTATCAGTTGTTTTATGGAGTAAAAGGAACAAAACCGTTTAAACCCTTTACAACAACGGCAACCAGCACTACTTTAAAAAATCTGGAAGACTCCAAGCAGTACCAGTTTGTGGTACGCGTGCGCTGTGGCGGTTTGTATAGTATCTTCTCCGATACGGCATTGGTAGATCTGGGCCAGGACATTAACAGCAAGGATTGTGATACGGTTGCTTTCATGGCAGCGATAAAAAAGACCACAAGCAATATTCTGCTTGCCTGGAAATACGATGCCAACTACACTGGCTATGTTATTACTTATAGAGAATCTGCACAGCCGCCGTCAAGCGTCTATACACAAGCCTTTACAAACATCGATACACTTGTACAGAACCATCTGTACGGCGATTCGGTGAAATACACCTTCCAGAACCTGAAGGCAGGTACAGAATACCTCTTCACTATACAGGCAATATGTGGTGCCGGCAAAGCCTTTATTAATGCACCGTTGAAAGTATCTACATTACCCGATGCCAAGAGTGCCGGAACCTGTGGTAGTGTAAATGCCTGCGACAAAACAGATAAAACACCGCTGACCACATTGAATGTGGGCGAGAAATTCCATTGTGCCGATTATGAAATAACCGTTGATGAAGTTGAGAACCCGAGCTCTCCTACAGGTACCTATACCGGTAACGGCCACATGAACATGCCGATTGCCGGCTTAGGTGATTTTGTTACCATGAGCATCAGCTTCAGCAATATTAAAATCAATACCGATACCAACCGCTGTGTGGTTGAAGGTATGATCAATATAGACAGTATGAACGCAGGCTTGTTGCCGACCGATCTCAGAAACCAGATCAGCGGTTACATGGATCAGGTAACAGATGCCATTGACCAGGCGAACAATCTGCTGACACAAGCGAGCGATGGTTTGCAACAGGCGCAGGATGCGGTGCAGCAAGCAACCGATTATTTCCAGGGTGGTGAGAATACCGGCGGTGTAGTAACAGGTGAATTGGGTGAAACAAAAGTAACCGGTACGGTTCCTACTTCTACAACCAGCGCTACGGTTTCAGGCAAAAGTGTTACACTGCCTCCTTGTCCGGCAGTTACAGTAGCTTCTTTCCCAGCCTTGCTGAAGGACGATGCCGGCAATGTATTCCAGGTAACATCAACAGGTGCGGTGGTGCATGTAGGTACATACGACACTACGTATGCTGCCACTCCGATAACAGTAAATACAGGTACGCAACAGGTGGTGTTTGAAGAAAACACAACGGCCAGGTATGACTTTGATATGTGGAAGCCTGAATACAAAAATGTGCTGCAGATTGAGCGCGAATACGAAAAGATCAGCAGCGATTATTATGTACCGGCCAAATGCATTACACCTGGCGAAATGGATGTAGTGAATGCTAAGTTGAGCGGTACCGGTGCAGATCCAGGCAAGGTTGTTTTTGCCAATGGAAAAGGCCTTTTATACAAATTCACAAAATCTGGCAGCACGTTTACAATAAAACTTGCCGGTGGGCCGGCAGCTGATGCGCAGGAGATCTATGCCTGGTATGTAGATGGTGCTACAAAAACAGCCATTGGTAAATTGCTTGTGCCAAGTTATGCCAGACAAACAAAGAATGTTGTGATCATACCGGTTGACTTAAAAAGAGGTACCAGACAAGATATTAATACAGCCCTGTTCAAGGAATATTTGGATAAGACTTATGGCAGACTAGGTATTACTTATAATGTAACGGTGGATGATGATTTCCGTGGCAATACGTCATGGGATGCAGACGGCAACAATTCGGTACAGGTAACAGGCTCGTCTCTTCTGAGCAATGACTATCAGGGTGAAGAAGAGGCGATGATTAACGCCTATGTAGCATTGAAAGGAGCAGCAAATCTTGATTCGAACACGGCATACTTTTTGGCGCCGTATGAAGTTTCACAAATCGAATCAAACCTGTTGGGTAAGATGCCGGCTGAGGAACAGTTTGGTTTTCTATATACCGGCGCAGCTACACCTGCTGGTATTGCTCGTACCATTGCTCATGAATTGGGCCATGGCGCGTATCATCTGGAACATATCTTTAATACAGCTTATCTGGGGCCAGGAAAAAATGATGCAATTAAGAATGGCTCGTTAAACCTGATGAGTTATTTCAATGATCCGAAAGCAATTGAGCTCTGGAAATTCCAGTGGGATATTGTAAATGCACCGGGTCATGTGTGGGGAATATTGCATAAGGATAAGAATACACATCAGGTCATCGTTCAGGATATAAAATCATTAGTCCCATATTTAAATGATAATAAAACATCGTATACGTTTATTTCTTCAGCAGGTAAGCAAATATCATTGCCGTCAGATATAAAATCCGTGACATTTGAATCAAATGACAGAGCCAGAGAATATATCAAAATGAAGGTATATGCATATGCTGATGGCGGGCTTAGTGAATTTGTGCTTAATGATGGGACTAAATATGTAGGTAAATACTATGTAAGCAGCGGAATATTTGCAGGTTATTATACTGAAGATAACAAACCCTATACTGACATTATCACCAAAACACTTACGGCTGCAGACAAATCAAAAGCAATTGTCGGTTATTTATGTGTCCAGCAAGGGACGCTAAAATTCAATGTAAGCAGACTAAAATATGACGGCCCTGCAATAACTACAGATAATTTAGGTGACGGAAAATTTGCAAAAACATTACCTGTTTCTGCATTACTTCCTCCGGCAGATCCGGTAAAAATTTATTTGAATTTCACTTCAACAACACCATATACTGGAATAGCACTTGAATTTTTATCCAAAAATTCAACTTGCGATGCCGTATTCCCTAAGTATGTACTTGCCATAGCTACACTTGCAGATATGAATCAGGAATTGGTTAGAGACTGTTGGGGCATGGTGAATTTTTTAAATCAATTCGTGATAAATGTTGCATGTACAACGTGTGTCAATAAACCAGGAACGCTGACTGAAGCTGATTACAAAAAGAAAGTTGATGATCTAATCGTTGAGCTTAATAGTTTAAGTTCGGTTAAAACTTTATTAGCGAATACAAACGCATCTGCAGAAGATCTTAGAAATGCTTTTGCCAAAGTTGGAGAATGTGTGTTTGGCCAGTTTACAGTAAAAGAACGGATTAATGCAATTAAAATACTTACAAAAGAAGAGTTGTATGACTGCCAAGGGCTTATTTATAATCAAATTGATGCATTTAATAATTGTGCAGAAGAATATGTGAAGAATATTGTATTAAAAACACCTCCAGATCAGGTTGTAGACTTTTTAACAGAATTGGATGGTGAAATGTTATCCTTGCTTTTTGATACAGAAAGCTCGTCGATAGGCTTAAATACATCTGGTTTGAATGGGGATGAAGCAGCAGATGTTGTTTATACACTTACCAATTGGATGATTCAAAAGAATTTTAATAAAGGTTTCATTGATGATCAGTATGACCATAAGTATAGTTATTCGATGTATAATTACATGGGAGCTTCTGATATGAATAATACTTTTGGAGGTGCTTGGACATACATGCCAAATTCGACATGGATAGATGGTAAAATAAAATTTATTATTGCTGACAAGCAAGGAGTAATCGTAAATCCGGACGATATTACATATACTGTTTCATGGGATGACTGGGTTTTAGTTAGAGCACTTGAAGACTTAAATTATGGAGGCTTAGTTTTAGAAAAAGGAGGAGTAATTTCAGTGCCTGCTATTTATCTCTTTTATGAAATTCAAAATGCTAAAGCCAAATTTGTTGGAAGTACGATAAGAGAGAGATTTGATGTTATAATGCTGGTATCTGGCGGCGGGGCTATTGTGAATGGAGCGTCTAAATTTTACAAAGTTTTAGCCATTGCTGATATGGCAATTAGTTCAGCGGATTTAACCATTTCAAATACTCAGGAAGAAATTGTTGCATGGTTAGGTCCTGAAGATGGTCCTCAGTTTTTAGAAGCATGGAATCAAATCGTTGCATTTTATGGTGTAGCAACAACTGTAAGAGCAATCAGCCCATATTTATATTCTAAAAGTTTGCTTATTCATAATAAGCTTCAGCAGATTGAATGGAGTAATATACCACCAAATATTAAACCTGCAACTGTAGCTGCCTTAAAGAAATATAAAGTAAAATTGGAGGCAATCTTTGGGACTAGTCTTGTTAGAGATGTTGTTAGTGGAGATATATTTTCATCCATTAAATCATCAACAGGTAATGCTACTCTGCTCAAGACTAACATACTTGATAATGGAATGAAGGAGTTAGTATACGATGTTATAGAAAATGGTGCGTATAATGGAGGAAGCAGCCCAGGCTTTTTTGGAACTGCTAATGATATATTTTATAGTCCTAAACCTCAACCGACAGTTCCATCAACAGGTTTTAATGGTTTGCAGCAAGCAGATGTTATTACATTAAACCAGAAAGGTGTTCAACTTACAAAAAGTTTTGCTACTCAAAATGGTCTTTCGGTTTCAAGAGTAGATGAATATGCTCTGGTTGATGATCTAACAAATGCTTCAGCAATACAGTTAAATAATGTGGGTTCTCTTCCTAAAGCTTCGCTGTATAAAGTTACAAGTCCAACTTTGGGTGTTGCTCTGTATGTTGAGCCATCTGTTAGTACATCAACCCAAATCGCCCCTAGATTAATTTATGCAAGCAAACCGTTTGTGGAATCACTTTTAGCTAAGGATCAAGTTGATAAATGTGCCTGTAAAACACGGACACCAACTGTTTGTATTGCACTTGACAATTTAAAAACCAGAACGAATGATGCTGTTGGCGTTGGTGTTTTATGTAAAGCAACTGGTATTACCGATGGGGTACTGCAAACGATTATCGCAAAACTCAATACCTATACGGTAGCAACTGTCCAAGTATTTTTGAATGATCTAAAAGGAGTTGGTACAGACCCTTATTTATGTGCTCATGTTAACCAGCTAACAGTTCCTCTTGTTGAAGCCTGGAAAATTGTTTATGATGCAAGAGGTGCAAATGCTTATAAAAAGGATTTTGTGTTATTACAGCAGATTGTTGAAATGCGTTCAACAGCCAACGCAGAAATGTATAGAAACCTGGGTGGCGATAATGTACTGATTGAGGTTATAAAGAGAAATGTTGGAGCACCTTGTAATACATGCACAGGTAATAAAGTGTGGATGAATAACATGGACGAATATCTGAAGGACGTCGTATATTTTGTAGAAACCTATAAGGCCACCAATGCTAATACAGATGGTGTTCAATATGTATTCTCTTCGGGAATTACTTCTGCAAGTGAGGGGCAGGCTTACGGAGCCGTTTATATGTTGAAGGTGTTACGGAAAAATACGTCAATTCATCCAACCGAGTTTGAAGCTGCCATTGATCCTTCAGGCACACTAAAAGGATGTCATCCAGATGCAAAAATAGATGATCAGATTTTAGAATTTAAGAGCTGGTCTCCAAATGACGCCGATACAGACGTTGGTTCTATGGGGCCGGATGATGATGAAGGGCCATTAGGAAAATCATACTTTAAGAAATTTTCTGAAAACGGTTATACACCAGGCAAATCAAGCTCTTATACTCAGTTCTTGTGTTATTTAAACAGAATAAGTAGTATGAATCAATTGAGTTATTACTTTGATAAAGATTTAATTGTAGCCAAAGGACAAACAGATGCTGATCAATACGTAAAAGGCATTTTTCAGAAACTGTTTACGAATACAAATACACAATCAGAAATATTTGGGGTAATATGGAATAACCAAAACCTGAGAGCAGATTTATTCCCTGGAATTGATTTTACAGATCCGGATGCCGAAGATACATGCCTAGGTTTATTTAATACTAAAATAGCTAATACTGGGAATTCATTTTATGACTTTATAAAAGTGAAATAATGTTCAGGTATACAGATAACATCTATGATATACGCAGTAATAGCTCTAATAATGAGCATATTATTTATTGTCTTAAAAATGGATCAGTTTTTTTGGATGGAAAGAAAATTTATGAAAATGCACTGGAAAAAGTATTTGGTTTAATTTTAAAAAATAATTTTTATACATATGGAAGTGCCAAAGATTATTCTTTAGCAAACTTTGCCAGCCAGATTGTTAGAAAGAATCCTAAAGGAGCGGCTCTTAATACAATATCAGCATTAGGTGTTGTAATTTCAAAAAATGCAATTTTGGACGACATTAGTAATACATTTAAATATGATTTTTATTATTTATTATTTGATTCAAATGAGGAAACAATACTTTTTAAAAATAAATCAGGTGTATTTGTATTAAATTGTACCGACACGAAATCTGTTTTTCAATCATTTAATAAATTAAGTCTTTATGACTTATTAACAGCTAAGTGTTACTGGGAACTTAATCTAGACGGAAGAAAGCATATAAATGCACTGAAGGAAGAAAAGGATGTTACAATAATCAAAGTAATCGGCATTGAAGATAATCAACTGATTGTCTTTATGAGCAACAGTGAGCTAATATCTATTGATATTGAAACGGGTAATATCTTATGGGAAACCAACGATTTTATTAAAAATAATTTACCTTATTACTCCAATTACAGGATGGTAAGTTCTATTTTTTATTATGGTGTTTTAGAGAATGGTAAATTCTATCAATTGCAAGGGAATAATTACTTCAGTATTGATTTGCAGACTCAGCAGGTAGATATTTTATGGGAAGATAAGTCTGAGACAAATTACCTAACGGTTCAATATACCAGCTATACAGAAGACTATATTTATTTTACGGGTTCAAGAAATAATCGTTTGTCTCCTTATCTCTTAGGCGCGTTTAATAGGAAAACACTGCAGGTAGATTGGGTGCATGAACCTGAAGGTATTGTTAATCCGCTTACAAATGCACCGCAGTATGTAAATGGTAAGCTGTATATCTTAGATAGCGGAGGTATATTGCATATATATGAAAAGGAATAAAGTTTTTTGAATATAGGTGTATGTTTTTTCGCCTTGGTTGGTAACGTCGTATTTCGCTGCAGTTGTGCCTTTTCGGCCTTCACCGAGTCGGAAGCCTAGTATGATGTTAAATTTTTCACTTCTTAAAACATTGCACCAACTAGATCAAAGCTTGTGGTTTGCCTGAAGAATATATATATTAATTTTATTAAATAAATTTCATACTTGGTTATTTAGTTATTTATTCCACTGGGACACAACCCTGGGCCGTTGGCCGATGGCACAACAGCAGGTTGATTCGTGGATTGGGTAAGGGAATCGCCAACAGGGAGTGAAATATTATTAAAGTAACGAATTAGAAAGTGCGCGAGAGTAATTTTTCTTTAATATCTGTTAATCCCGGATATCAGGTAAAAGACGGAAATGTTTTTTATACAAAAGGTAATTCCAGGAGAGAAAAAGTTTTGTTTGTAAATGAAACTCAAATTAGCGCTTTAAAAGGCTGCGGCACATTCTTTATCACCGGAAACTCCATAGTTTCGTTTTTTTGGGATATAGGAATTGTCATCTTTGACTTTCAAGGCAATATTATTAAACAGTTTAACAATTATTCAATTTCATCATTGGTCATTAATAATGAATATTTTACAATAAGAGACACCTCAAATAATACATATCATAGGGTCTCATGTACGGACTTTAACACAATCGGAGTTTCAAGTATAAATTACATTTTTCAAAAAAATGATTTTGGTTTCATCATTGAAAACAATATTCTGTCAGCATTCTCTATTAAAAATGGAAACAAAATCTGGGAACACGGTATCTCTTCTTATCAGCTAGCAACTGTACCTAAATTTTTAGGTATCACTAACAATAAAATTTTCATTTTATTAAACCTAGTGGAAATTATCGTTTTAAATACGCAAGATGGTTCTTTAGTAAAGACAATTAATTCTGATCAAACTTTTCTTACGGTAGATACTTTTATGCATCCGGATAATCACCATATTTATTGTTTGCATAATAAGTTTACCAAGATTAATACAGAAACACTGGAAATAGAAGTTGTAAAACAAATTGTTACACCAGCTACTGACAAGAATAGCTTAAATATTCTTGAAGGTATCAAATCATCTTCGTTCCAGGGGAAATATATCAGTTTCACTTCATTTACGAATTTGAGATCTGGTTTTGCAAAGTGGATCGGATTTTTTGATTATGAAATTGGAAAGATTGTTTGGCACTATGAAGTATTACCTTCAGGAGGCCAACTAAGCTTTGGCGCAGGCGAAACGCCTAAATTAGCTGCTGATAAAATCTATATTCTTGACACGGAGAATATTTTGCACGTTATGAAATCTGATATTTAATTTGGTGAACCTAGGGTTTTCATACGATCAATAAAAGTTAAAAATTTTATCCATGTTGGTGCCCTTTACCTTATGTTGGAGTAACTATTCGCGTATCAACCTGCTGTTGTGCCATTGGCCGCCGCCCCGGCGGAAGCCCGCTACAGTATGATGTTAAATTTTTCACTTCTTAAAACATTGCACCAACTACTATCAAAGTTTGTGGTTTGCCTGAAGAATATATATATTAATTTTATTAAATAAATTTCGTGCTTGGTTATTTATTCATTCCTGTGGGCATGCCCCTGGGCTTCCGCCGTGGCAGAGGTCGATGGGACAACAGCAGGTTATATTTGTGGATTGGTTAAGGGAATCGCCAACAGGGAGTGAAGATTTATGATTATAGAAGTAAGTCAGGTAGTAGTATTGTATATAAGAAAATTAAAAGCGATACTATACCTGAATCTGTTATATTAGTATAATGGAACAAGATTCTAGGAAACATTCAAGCCTTTTGTTTGATGAAAAGATAGAGCGATTCTATAAAAGACTTGCAGATAAAGATATTAATGCATTTATGTATGCATTTGGTATTAATTTGCATAGTTACCATCACGAGCATAAAAACCTTAATCTAATAACATCATATGCATCCGTTTTTAAAGCGCTATGGAACGTTGAGATATGGTCCAGAGTAACCTGGGGTGCTGATGATATAAAAACAGAAGACATGTACGAAAAAGAGTTTGATGAAGCTATGGTAAAAGGTCAAGGCTATTTTGATTATTTAATTAATCAGTCAATTAAATACAATAGACCTGATTGGTGCATGTTTGGATTATTAGGGATGATGCAGGGTACATTGAATAGAAATCAATATGAAGTAGCCGATAAGGAAAGTATATTTACCCAAGATGGATTTTTGAGTAACATAAAGTATTTACCAGAATCATTTTTGAGAAAATATAAAAATGATCTGGAGTCTTTATTCACGTATTTTGATGAAAGGAATTATAAATTGATTATTGATGATTTGAAAGGAAGTTCAATAAAAATTGTATAATTCTAAATCCTTTTATCCAGATTACTATATACTTTTACTCTTTCGCCTTGGTTGGTAACGTCGTATTTCGCTGCAGTTGTGTCATTGGCCTCCGCCGCGACGGAAGCCTAGTATGATATTAAATTTTTTACTTCTTAAAACATTGCACCCCACTACAATCAAAGTTTGTGGTTTGCCTGAAGAATATATATATTAATTTTATGCTTGGTTATTTAGTTATTCATTCCAGTGGGCACAATCCTGGGCTGTTGACCGATGGCACAATAGTAGATTGATTCGTGGATTGGGTAAGGGAATCGCCAACAGGGAGTGAAAAGCAAACACAACATTACTGACAGAATTTAAATTTCAGTTATATGATAAATGTTTAAAAGCTACAAATAATGTTATTATTGACGAATTTCATTTAATTTGTCCTGATGGGCAGAGAATTAAAATAACATATAATAATGAACTACAATGGTAATTTCTGATTTATGGCATCATTGAAAAGAAGAGCGTGGTGGCATTTTGATAGTAATAAATATGGCTATGATTATGATGATAATCCTTATCCGGAAATCCTATCTGATCTAAAAACGATTTTAAATATTTGTATTGAATCCAGATTACTTCTTCCTAAATGGATTGATGATACACCTCTTGTATACAATGATGTGGATGAATTGATCGAACTCATAAAAGCTTCCGGTAGAATAAATGAGGCACCTGAGTTTGATATAAAAGGTGACACAATAATTTATCTCGAAGAAAATGAAAAGGTGTTTTCTAACATACTTTCAATAAAATGTTATCGCACCTTTCAACAATCTTTTGCAGTAGAAATACTATCAGATATATTTCTTCCTATGGTTTTTGATGAGCAGACGTATGATTTTAACTGGAATCTGGAGTGCTATGCATTGAATTATTATCGCGTACCTCAGGTGTTAGAAAAAATTGCTCGTGTTTTAAATTGGGAGAATGAGTCTCTATTAGTAAAAGAGAATAATGAAAGAGCTTCTGTGCAAATCGGGTATAATTTTTTTCTGAATCCTGAAACAATCACTCAACAGTTTAAGGGTAAACCTAATGCGAATTTTAATTTGAATAAATATTTAGAAGAAATGAATGGTTCTGTAATATAGTACACATCATTTATTTCTAATTGAATGTGTGGTTGCCTTGCAGTATAACCACCCGCGCCTCGCCGTGGTTGTGCCTTTTCGGCCTCCGCCGCGACGGAAGCCTAGTATGATGTTAAATTTTTCACTTCTTAAAACATTGCACCAACTACGATCTAAGCTTGTGGTTTGCCTGAAGAATATATATATTAATTTTATTAAATAAATTTCGTGCTTGGTTATTAGTTATTCATTTCAGAGTGCACAACCTTGGGCCGTTGGCCGATGCACAACAGCAGGTTGATTCGTGGATTGGGTAAGGGAATCGCCAACAAGGAGTGAAAATAATTTATGACTATGTATTATAAAGGAATTCCATTGAACGAATCAAGTCTGATTTCGAAAGCAGAAATTTGTCGTAAAATGCCTTTTTTTGTTAAAAAAGATGATTCACCAACTGGCATCTCTGCCTTTGAAAGATTTTTTGATCAAAAATTGGATTTAGTAGTTTATCAGAATATTCAATGGAATAATAAAGAATTAATGGAACATCATAAGTATACATATAACAATATCCCTTATTATACAGAAAACACAATCAGTAAAAACGTTTATCAAATAACGTGTGTGTCAGATTTTAAGATCAGTGGAACTACTATTTTTCAATACGACACCTTATGGAGACCAATCATAGAACAATCACTTGATGAGAATTATCTTTTGGTTGAGTACAGAAAGTTATTTTATGAGGGTGAAAAAATGGCCGCAATCAAGGAAAAAATATTCTTTCCTTCATGGCATATCAGCGAAGAAAAGTATGGTAATTAATTGGGGCTTATGCGATCGTATCAATAATCAACCAATAAAAAAATCCCGCTTTGAATTGGAACATATCTTTTTCAAAGGTAATACAGCTCTTTAATTTTTACAGGAGAGGTTTTTCAGATATTGTCTGTTTTGATCCTTGAGAATTATTACATCGAAGTTGAAAATGGCTTGATTAAAGGCCTTAGAAGAGAACAAATATGATCCTGGCGTTTGACACCTATTATTTCGATGATAAAGCGAAAACCGTTGGCTTGCTGTTTGAGCATTGGCAGAGTGAAAGCTATGTTGAGAAATACGAGGAAATAAAGGCCGATATTGCCGAGTACCAACCTGGAGCATTTTATAAGCGGGAATTGCCCTGCATTTTATCCCTGCTGGAACAAATTCAAACACAGCAAGTAGAAGCCATCATTGTTGACGGCTACGTATTTTTAGACGATGAGCAGCAGCTTGGTTTAGGCGGGTATTTATATAACGCACTTCATCCAAAAATACCTGTAATAGGAGTAGCTAAAACGAATTTTGCGCGGATAAATAAACTTAAGTCGCAGGTGTATCGGGGCCAGAGTGAGCGACCATTATTTGTAACAGCCGTAGGGACATCATTAGAGAAAGCTGCACAAAATTTGAAATCCATGTTTGGCGAGCACCGGATTCCACACTTGCTTAAGCAGCTTGATACTTTTACAAAAGCATAATTTCAAATTCCTTCCGACGCGAGAAAGGACAGTTTTACTTTTTACGAACCTAATTTGCTGAGTTTCCCCAGTCTTTTTTGTCTGACTATTTTTTCTCTTGGGACAAAAATTTGGGTTAAGATTTCTTCTACATGATAATTTATCAGATTCCTTCTCCAGGCAGATTTCTTCTCCTTGCTAAGATTTGTTAATTCTCATTAAAAATTCCAAAAAATGTATTTTGTCAACTTTTTTAATCTATAATGATCATTTTACGGTTTTCTATTT
>JAGKWN010000132.1 GCA_021151805.1 Cytophagaceae bacterium
AATGTAACACCGACCCCAGCGGGGTCGAACCTTTTTTGCTGACGCAAGCAGGCATCGCTTTTACCAGTCGAAAATTGAGATAAAAGCCAATAAACCCTTATTTCAGTCTGTTTGGAATTTGTTTTTTGTTTTTTTGGAATTTAAAACAAACTGTTTTCTGTATCTTTGTAGTTATTCTTATTCATAAATAATGGAACATTTCTATTCAGACTACAAAATCGGAATGCTGGGCGGTGGCCAGCTGGGGCGTATGTTGCTGCAGGCTGCTGTCGATTACAACCTGGAAATTCATGTGCTGGATCCCGATGGCGACGCTCCCTGCAAAAACTGGGGCGCCAGCTTTACAACCGGTGTGCTGACGGATTTCGATACGGTGTATCAGTTCGGTAAAGGCATGGATCTAATTACCATTGAAATTGAAAATGTAAATGTTGAAGCCCTGAAAAAGCTTCAGAAGGAAGGTACTAAAGTTTATCCGCAACCGGAGATCATTGAAATGATCCAGGACAAACGTCTTCAGAAAGAATTTTATATAAAGAACAATATTCCTACTGCTCCATTTGTATTGACCGATACAAAGGAAGACATCTTAAAACACCTGAACTTGCTGCCTGCTGTACACAAGCTGGGCAAAGAAGGTTACGATGGAAAAGGTGTACAGGTAATCGATACAAAGAACGATGTAGCGAAAGGCTTTGATAAGCCAGGCTTGCTGGAAAAGAAAATTGACTTTGCTAAAGAACTGAGTGTGATCGTGGCGCGCAACCGCGACGGGCAGATCAGCGCTTTCCCGACTGTGGAGATGGTTTTCCATCCGGTACACAACCTGGTAGAGTTTTTATTCGCACCGGCAGAAATCTCCGAAGAACTTCATAAGAAAGCAGAAAAAATTGCCAAAGGTGTGATCAACGACATCGGCCTGGTAGGTATCCTGGCGGTTGAAATGTTTTTGACGAAAGAAGGCGAGATCCTTGTGAATGAAATTGCCCCGCGTCCGCACAACAGCGGCCACCAGACGATACAGGCAAATTACACTTCACAATACGAACAGCATTTGCGCGCCATCCTCAACATGCCGCTGGGCGCAACCAACCAGCAGTGCCCTGCAGCTATGGTAAACCTGCTGGGTGAACCGGGATATGTCGGCAGCGCAATTTTTGAAGGTTTGGAAGAAGCATTGAATATAGAAGGTGTGTATCCGCATTTATATGGAAAGAAAATCACAAAACCTTTCCGCAAAATGGGGCATGTCACTATTTTAGACAAGTCTATTGAAGACTTGAAAAAGAAATCAGCAGAAGTTAAAAACCTTATAAAGATCATCGCATGAGCAAGCCATTAGTAGGAATTATCATGGGCAGCCAGTCGGATTTAAAAATCATGTCGGCTGCGGCAGATATATTGGACAAATTCGGAATACCGTTTGAACTGACAATCGTATCCGCACACCGTACACCCGAACGCATGGTGGAGTATGGACAAACAGCCGTTGACAAAGGACTGAAATGCATTATTGCAGGTGCCGGCGGTGCCGCACATTTACCGGGTATGGTAGCAGCATTGACAACCTTGCCGGTAATTGGTGTTCCCGTAAAATCTTCAAACTCTATCGACGGCTGGGATTCTGTATTGTCAATCCTGCAAATGCCTTCCGGCGTTCCGGTAGCAACCGTAGCGCTTGACGGTGCAGCCAATGCTGGTATTATTGCCGCGCAAATTATTGGCGCATTTGACAGTGAAGTACAGAAAAAATTACAGGCATATAAAATTGAACTGAAATCGAAAGTAGAAGAATCGGTAGAGACGATCAGGAAGAACGGTTTCAGGTCATTGCTGAAATAATATCACCTGAAGGTTTATGAGAATTTTTATCTGTATTTATTTTTTCTGCTGCTGTACATTTTTACAGGCGCAGCAGGAAGTCCGCTGGGCATGCAAAGTACTTGAGACGAACGACAAGAACAACGGTGCTTTAAAGTATTCACCGCAGCACGCACTGGGTGTACCCAAAATATATCCGGCATACGGTGCCAGCATGTCTGCAAACAACTGGATCATCGGTTACAACAGCAACGGATACAAAAGCTCAAATGTAACATTGAAGGTTGGCTTTTGCGACCCCATCATTGCACAACAGGTTGTTATTGTTGAATCATACAATCCGGGCGCGATCACATCTGTAACAATTATTGAACAATCCGGTGCCACAGAAAAAGTATATACTGCCATATCAAAACCTTTAACGGAAAAGAACAGAGTATTATCCATACCGGTTAAAAAATGCAAGTCGCCTGTTGTTGCAGTATTAATCACGGCTTCAAACATGGAGTCCACAAACTGGAATTACATTGATGCCATTGGCGTTGCCTCCACCACTGCGCCTGTAAACCTTGCTGTTAATATAAGTACTGATGCCGCGCTGACCGGTGTTTCAGCTCCCTTAGGCGACGCCATTAATTCCCAATATATCGAAGCCTATCCCATCATTTCCGCAGACGGCAAGTTGCTGTATTTTTCAAGACTCGGCGATCCGGCAAACATTATTGATCCAACCAAAACAGATATCTGGTATTCGAGCAAAACGGCCGACGGGCAATGGAGCAAGGCAAAGAATATCGGCCGGCCATTGAATAACGAAGGACATAATTTTGTTACCTCGCTTACCCCTGATGTAAATACCTTGCTGATCGCGAACACCTACAACGCCGATGGCACCTCGGACCGCAACGGTGTCTCAATTTCCAATCATTCGGGTACAGGCTGGGAGCTTCCGAAAGAACTGATGATCGAAGGCTTCGAAAATTCAAATCAATACTCTTCTTTCTTTTTAGCAGCGGATGGCAAAACAATGCTGTTGAGTATACAGATGCAGGATTCATATGGTGATCTGGATATGTATGTAAGTTTTATGAAGCCGGATAAAACCTGGACAAGGCCCATGAATATGGGTAAAAAGCTGAACACTTTTCAATCGGAAGCCACACCGTTTCTGGCATCAGACGGAAAAACCCTTTACTTCGGTTCCAACGGTTACCTGGGTTATGGTGGCTATGACATTTTCATGACCAAGCGTCTGGATGATACCTGGAAGAACTGGAGCACACCAGTAAACCTTGGCCCGAAGATAAATTCCATCAACAGCGAACTTGCCTTTTCCGTGCCGGCTTCAGGCGATGTTGCCTACACGTATTCGGTAAGAAATGCGGAATACAACAGCGATATATACATGGTTGCGCTGGCGCCTTCTGCAAAACCGGATCCGGTAACCATGATTTCAGGCCGTGTGCTGGACGCCAAAACCGGCAAACCCATAGGTGCCGAAATCGAATACGACATTTTATCGACAGGAGTAAACGTTGGCGTTGCCAATTCAAATGTTGTTACCGGAAACTATAAAATTGTATTGCCTGCCGGAAGTACCTATGCTTACCGGGCAACAGCACCGGGCTATTTATCATTAAACGAAAACATAAGTGTTGAAGCAATATCCGGCTATACGGAAGTGCATGTAGATTTAATGTTGGTACCAATCGAAACCGGACAAAAAATTGAATTAAAAAATGTGTTTTTTTATCAGAGCAGCGACAAACTTATAGAAACATCTTATTCTGAGTTAGATAGAATTGTTGAAGTGATGAAACTGAATCCGGGTGTAAAAATTGAGCTAGACGGACATACAGATAATCAGGGAGATGCAGCGTTAAATATGGAGTTATCGCGCAAACGGGTCGTAACGGTTAAGAACTATCTGATTTCTAAAGGCATTGATTCAAATCGCATCAGCACAAAAGCATTCGGCGGCACAAAACCAATCGCACCAAACGATACGGAAGAAAATAAAAAGAAGAACAGAAGGGTAGAAGTCATTATTGTGGCGCACTAATTGCAATAATTCATTCAAAAATAATAAGATTCCGTTCAAATACATATTTGTATGCAGAACGGGTAAAATCACGCTTCGTTTGAAGAATAAAAATTTGTATCTTAAAGGTCAAATAAGCTAACCGTATGTTTGATGCGTTTTTAACATTTGATGGGTGGATGAGTTTGCTTACGCTTACCATCATGGAAATTGTTTTAGGGATTGACAATGTTATTTTTATTTCAATTATATCCGACAAATTGAATGAAGACATTCAATCAAAAGCGCGTTTCATAGGTTTATCAGGCGCATTACTTATCCGCATCCTCTTGCTTTCTTTCATTACCTACCTGGTGGGCATGGACAAAGGGTTGTTCTCTGTTATGGATCTTTCATTCAGCTGGAGAGATTTGATTCTTATTGCCGGCGGTTTGTTCCTCGTATATAAAAGCACGACTGAAATCTATGAAAAGATGGAGGGGCACGTGGAGATTGAAGAAGAGAAAATCAACAAAGGGCTTGGTACTGCCGTTATGCAGATCATTCTTTTAGATGTTGTATTCTCATTTGACTCTATATTAACTGCGGTAGGTTTATCAAACCATATCGAGATCATGGTGATCGCGGTAATCATCTCCATGATTGTTATGCTGGTGTTCTCTAAAACGATCAGTGATTTCATCAATAAACATCCATCGGTAAAAGTACTGGCGCTGGCATTCCTTCTAATGATCGGTATTCTATTGATCGCGGAAGGTTTTGAGCAGACAGTGCCGAAAGGATATATTTATTTTGCCATGTTCTTCTCGTTACTGGTTGAAGGTATCAACATGTATTCTAACAAAAGAAATAAGACCAGAGAAAATATACACAAGGCTTTGCTAGAGGAAGAGAAGGAGCAGGAACAGGAGCAGGAAGAGAAATTATGATCAGTATATTGGAGAATGCCTTTATAAAAGTTGAAGTATCGGCACAGGGAGCAGAATTACAAAGCATTTTTAACAAGCAGTCTCAACTTGAATATTTATGGCAGGGCGATCCTGCTGTATGGCCGCGTAAAGCGCCGGTATTATTCCCGATCGTCGGTAAAGTAAAAGACAACCGTTATACCTATGCAGGGAAAGAATACAACCTGCCGCAGCACGGCTTTGCACGCGACCAGGAATTTAAACTGGTTTCTTCTACAACCTCTTCTGTTGTATATCGCTTGCAACAAAGCGAAACATCACTTAAAAATTTCCCCTTCGAATTCCAACTGGATATTATTTACACGATTAACCAGTCTAATGTTACGGTTGAATATAAAATCCATAATCCATCGGCTGCTGCTGATCTGTACTTTTCAATCGGTGCGCACCCGGGCTTCCGTTGCCCGCTGACAGACGATGAAACGTTTGAAGATTATTACCTGGAATTTGAAAAGGCTGAAAAGCTGAACCGCATCTTGTTGGATGGAGGTCTGCGCGGCGATGCACGTGAAGAAGTAACACTTACAGGAAATAAACTTCCATTATCGGTTGACTTGTTTGGTCCGAAAGACGCCATCGTTGTTTCAGGTTTAAAATCAGAACGCATTTCGTTAAAATCAACAAAGTCGGCGCACGGCCTGCACTTTAATTATAAAAACTATCCGTGGTTCGGGATCTGGTCCAAACCAGGACCGTTTGTTTGCTTAGAGCCATGGATGGGCGTTGCAGACGATATACATTCCACACAGCAGCTTACTGAAAAGGAAAGCATTCAGCTATTGAAGCCAAAAGCACACACTTCATTTTCTTATTCGATCGAATTGTTTTAACAAACAATCGTCAAACAATAAACCTCCATATACCAACAGCATGGGTAGGATGGGCAGCAGGTATTTTTCCCAGGTGAGATAAGACAAGCTCATGGTAAGTAAAAAGAAGAACCAGCTGCAGCACACCAAAAATAAAACCGACCGGTAATTTTTAATTGCTGTTGAAAAAGCAATGGTAAACACCAAAGCTGAAAGTACAAACAACAACAGCCAGAATGCTTGCTCTGCTAATGCAGGCAAATGATGCGTTGTTTTATGGATCAACCCGATGGTATCAATATGCAGCATAGATTCTACCGCCACCTGAGAGCCTTGCACGGGAAATAGCAGATACCATACGATGGAAAACGGTAGTACGATGAACAACTGTTTTTTTGTAAGATCTTTCAGCGCAAGCAGCAACAGGGGAAACGTATACAGCATACTTGAAGCCATATAAGCGGTGAATGCATCTTCATGAAATGAAAAGGCATGATGCATGTATAATTCCTTTAATTTATTATCCGGACTGGCGCCGCCCCAGAACACAAACAAACTCCCGAAACCAAGTATGGGAATCAGCAATAGCAATTCTCTCTTAATCAACCGCACGCTTATACGAAAGTTTTCCTGTGCAAAGAGGTATACAGCAACCACAGGAATAAAGAATACCATGTACTGTCGGCACAGAATAGCCAGCAGCAGGCAGATGCAGGAAGCTGCAATGTTGTGTTGCATTAAAAGCAGAAACGACCAGATCATACATAGCACACACAGCATGTCGGTGTAAACAAAAAAACTTACGCCAGCAAAATATGGATTGACTGTTAGGACCAGGATGCTTATAAAAGAGGCCATGGTACTTAATCCGCTTTTTTTAAATAAGTGAAAGGCAGATACGATGGTGGCAAAAGTAATGATGAGTGAAAACACCCGCAGTGTTGCCAGCTCTGAGTTAAATAGCCAACCCCAGATGCCATAGATAATAAACGGCAGCGGAGTCGACATCTCTTCATAATGCTGAAGTGTGTTTAAGGTCGGTTGCTGAATGAATTCCAGGATGGTGAAATAAAAGTGCTCTTCGTCTGTCCAGGGTTGATAAGCAAAACCGAAAAAGCAAACCAGGGCAAGGCAATAAATAACTGCGTAAACGGAAGCGAGGTAATATTGTTTATTTGTAAGAGATGTGCGAAGCGACATGGAAAGGACAACTGATAATTTGCAATACTACTAATATTGACAGAAACGAAAAAAAGTTGTTTGTATTTTAAACGCAGCCGGAATTTATCCGGCTGCGTATTGTATGATTAATTATTGCTGAATCCAAACCCGGCATCGTCGCCATCTTCGTCTTCCTCATCATCTGCTCGGTCGTTGATATCAAACATAGAACCCACCAGATCTTTGAACTGCATTTCCTGGTCGAGTTTGGTTTTGCTCAACTGAGAAAATTCCGCCAGTCCGTTCAGTACAAACTCCATCAACAGTAATTGTTGTTCAGCAGTAGCATCCGGCACGTGCTTTTCTACCAATGCTTTTAAGCCCGGAATAGAAAGCAGTGTTTGTTCGTATGCTTCATGCGTCATTTCATTCAGGATATCTATCTTATTCCCTTCACCAAACCAGGCAATGATCGGCGCATAAATGTTTACTTTCTTCTTGTCTTTTTTCAGCTTCTCCGGATTCGGGAACAGATGCGTGAACTCGGAGCGTATCGCTTTACCGATCAGGAAATACGCCACATTGGCAATACCTTCCAACTCGCCTTCATAGACCAATTCTACCTTTCCGGTGATGGACGGGATCACCGCATACAAATCGGAGATACGTGCAAAAGTATCTTTCTCGCCGTTGATAAACATACGTCGCTCAGCATAGCTAAACAAATTCTCCATCGCAGAGATCGTCATACGTGCAGACACACCACTCTTCTGATCCACAAATTCACTTTGTCTTGCCTGGAAAGCAATCTCTTCAATGAGAATACTCAACAGATCATCAATATGAACATGCTTGCGTTGGTGTGCGCTGATGTTGGCTTCCTGCGCGGTGATCTCTTTTGAAACGGCAACCGTTTTAGGATAGTGCGTTAAGATCTGCGAATCGATACGGTCTTTCAGTGGTGTAACAATAGAGCCACGGTTGGTATAATCTTCCGGGTTGGCAGTAAATACAAACTGGATATCAAGCGGCAGGCGTAATTTAAAACCGCGGATCTGTATATCACCTTCCTGCAACATGTTGAATAAAGCTACCTGTATACGTGCCTGCAGATCGGGCAATTCGTTGATCACAAAAATACCACGGTGCGAACGTGGGATCAAACCATAATGAATCACGCGTTCATCGGCATAGGTCAATTTTAATGATGCAGCTTTGATCGGGTCAACATCGCCAATTAAATCTGAAACCGACACATCAGGTGTTGCCAGCTTTTCGGTATAACGCTCACTCCGGTGGATCCATTGAATCGGTGTGCTGTCGCCGTTTTCGTCGATCGCATCAATTGCGAAACGGGATAAAGGTTTTAATGGATCATCATTTAATTCTGAAAAGGCTACCACCGGCATGTATTCATCCAGCAGGTGCGTCATCATGCGCGCGATACGTGTTTTGGCCTGTCCGCGTAAACCCAGCAGAATGATGTTGTGTTTGGCAAGTATGGCAGTCTGCAATTGAGGAATAACAGAATCTTCAAAACCTTTGATGCCGGTAAACGGATTGTGTTTCTTTTTTAATGCATCGATTAAGTTATCGCGCATTTCTTCTTTTATGCTTTTTGATTTATAACCCGCAGCCTTTAACTGGCCTAGTGTGCGGATTTTTTTCATGTCATATTTCATAGTTAGTTGATAGGTGCTAGTTATTAGGTACTAGACTTTTCGTTTAATAATAGTTAATAATGGTGCAAAGTTTTATTTGGGTCGACTGATTTATCTGTTGTCTAGTAACTAGTACCTAGCAACTAGAAACTTCATATAGTAACTAAAAACTACCTCACATTCTTCTTCCGATTCTTTATGTAATCTTCAAAAACAAAATCACCCAGCCCGTCAAGCGAACTATAAAAGGCCTTGCCGTTGTTGGTTTGTGTAAATTCACGTACAAACTGCTGCAGATACGGATCGCGCGCAATCATGAACGTTGTGATCGGAATTTTTAAACGTCTGCATTGGGCAGCCATGTTCAGTGTTTTTGTAATTACTTTTCTATCCAGGCCGAAACTGTTTTTGTAATAACGGCCGTGTTCCTTGATGCACGTTGGTTTCCCATCCGTGATCATAAAGATTTGTTTGTTAGGTGTTTTTCTTCTGCGCAGAATATCCATGGCAAGCTCTAAACCCGCATAGGTATTGGTGTGGTAAGGACCTACCTGTAAGAAGGGAAGATCTTTGATTTCAACCGGCCAGGCATCATCACCAAATACAATAATGTCCAGCGTGTCTTTGGGATATTTTGTTTTGATCAGTTCTGCGAGCGCCATGGCCACTTTCCGGGCAGGGGTGATGCGGTCTTCGCCATACAGGATCATGGAATGCGAGATATCAATCATCAGCACGGTAGAGTTCGATGACTTATGTTCACGCTCACGCACGTTTAGATCCTCGTCGTGCAGTTTGAATTCATCAATGCCATGATTGATTTGAGCATTGTGAATAGAAGAGGTCATGTCAATGGAATCCAGCGTATCGCCAAACTGGAAAGGGCGGGAATCTGAGTTGAACTCATCGCCGAGCCCGCTTTGTGTAATCTTATGATTCCCCGGACCGTTCTTTTTCAGCTTACCGAAAATTTCTTCCAGCGCAGACTTGCGTATTGTCTGCTCGGTCTTGGATGTAGGCGTCATGGATCCTGGCTCAGCAGGATTATCTGTGATAAAACCATTTTCTTTCAGGTCATCAATAAAGTCGCCCATGCCGTAAGCCGGGTCTATAAACTTGTATTGCTGATCGAGTTCGCTCATCCAGGTCAAAGTTTCAGAAACGTTGCCATTGGTGAGCTGCAGCAGGTGCAGGAATATTTTTGAGAGCCCTTCAAACCCTTTTTCCGGAGCCGGAGGAGGCACGTAAGTGGAGAATCTATTACCAATCATAGTAGTTGAACACGTATTTGGTACATTTAGTTGAAGGTAGGGATAAATTTAAATGGAATTGCAGAAAATGCGATTTTTCAGCAATCAGAAACAGGGCTTTCAACCGTGATAGAATCTAAGGGCGATAGGATATATCTTTAAAAAGTTATAAAACCGGCTTTTTTGCCTGATTTTGCCTCAGAGGCTATACTTTTAATCCTGATTTTTCAAATATTTTTATTTTAAATATTTGAAAATAAGTGTTTTAATTTTTATTTAATTTTTCTGCGATAGCTTAGGCTCTCGTCAGAGACCGTAATAATTATGGAAT
>JAGKWN010000133.1 GCA_021151805.1 Cytophagaceae bacterium
ATTATATATACTATCTTTAATAAAGTTATAATTTTAAATTATCACTCCTAGTTTAATAACACTTTTAATTACTTTATTAAACACAAAAAAAAAATGAAAAAGACACTCCTGAGCCTTATCGCACTTTTATTTTGGGCAAGCATACAAGCTCAAACATGTACACCAAACTATACGTTTAACAATTCAGGAACAAATACCTTTATTGTTTCTGACCCCAATGGAGCTATCGGTGGTACCATCACCGTTGCTAATGGAATACAACTAACCAACGGCAACGGGACAGTTGGTGTGCAGGATAATAGAGAATGCAGAGCATATAAAAGCATTACAGCTCTTAATGACACAAAGTTTACAGTAGAGTGTACTGTAAATTTAACTGCAGGATCCGGTCCATCTCATTCTCCCATTGCTTTGTCTGCTGGTACTGCAGATTTTGCTTTTAATGTTGGAAGCAATTGCTCAAATGATCCTAATGTTGGGTGCCCGCCTTACACACCAACCAACCAATCAGCAATCATTGTCTATATTCAAGGAGGTTCAACCAACATTATGACTGGCGGCACAACAATTGTAGCATATACAAAATTAGGTAATGCAGCCCATTCATTAGCCTCTAACGCTATCACAATACCATCATCGGCTGTAGGCAATTTTAAGATCAGATTAGAAAGAATTTCTGCAACACAAGGAAGACTTTCATATGTGAATGCTAGCACAAATGCTATTGTTAGTTCCGAATGTTTTGCAATACCTTCCGGCATTACCGGTTTAAATACATTACAAGCTGGTGCAAATACTGCAGGTTCTTATGATAGAAGTTTAGGTGGTACATTTAATAATTATAATATTTATGACAATTGTCTTGTTACAACTTTACCAACTCCTACCGCTAATCCAGTATCCATTGTATGTGGCAATACGGCATCATTAACAGCTTCTACTACTATTTCATCTCCAACATTTTCCTGGTATAACGTTGCATCAGGCGGTACAGCTTTAGCAACGGGAGCAACATATACTACTCCTGTATTAACCACCAGCGCAACTTATTATGTATCTTATGCTGATGCATGCGGGCAAGTGAGTAATAGAAAAGCCATACTTGTTACAGTGACACCAAATATTTTTGTCGCCCCCATCACAGGAAGTTCTGATGTTTGCAAAGGACAGATTATTGAACTTGAGTGTGCTACTCCAGGTGGAGTTTGGAGCAGTTCAGATCCATTAAAAGCTACAGTAAAGCAAACAGGTGTAGTAAAAGGAATTGCCGTAGGCACCGTAACTATATCTTACACTGTCACATCTGGGGTTTGTACAAACACTGTTACAAAAGATATTAATATTAAAGATGTGTTGACTTTTCAAATACTCGGTCCAGACCCTGTATGCCCAAATACATCGGGCAATTTATATACTGTCTCAACACCAGTAACAGGTGCTGACTACACATGGAATATTCAAGACGCGCCAAATGTAGGTGTTAATTTCCCCGTAAACGGTTCTGTCAATACAACTCTTACTATTCCGAATGCTGTTACAAACAATCAATTTACACTTAGATGCCAAGGATTAAATGCATGTGGTGCTTCACAAATGATTACTAAACTGATACATGTAAGTACGGCTGTACCACCAAACCCTAATGTAGACTGTTCGGGTACAAACTGTGCAACACTATTTGTAACAAATAATGCAGGTTACAATATTGAATGGTCTGTTGGTGGAGTTGTCCAAAGCACTGCAACAACTTTTGCAAGACCTGCTGCTACAGCAGTTCTGTGTACATATACAGATCCTGTATCCGGTTGTAAAAAATCTACCTGGTACTCTCCGGCTGTAGTATGTACATATGCATCGAGAACTTCATCAAAAGTAGAGATTGATAATGAATTACAAGTATATCCTAATCCAAACACAGGAGATTTTACTTTCATTACAAAGGGTTATTCCGGAAAAGCTCTTGTTATTAATACACTTGGCCAAGTTGTGGAGGAAATCACTGTTGGCTCATTAAATACGATTTATGAAGTTTCAATGAAAAATCAGGCAAAAGGTACTTATCTATTGAGATTAGTTGGCGGCGACACTGAGCACACCAGTACAATCGTAGTACAATAACAAGCAACTTATTAAGATGGAGAGTCACTTATTCCCAAATAAGTGACTCTCCATTTTAATAGATTTATAAATAATATAAATTATAAAATCAAAGCTATAATTTATTTATATATGCTACATGCTCTTCAATAATTTTCTCCAGCACTTTCAAATCCACATCTTCAAGCTTTGTAATATACAAGCAACCTTTGCTTGTTTTATGCTTTCCTAGTTTCTCAAGCAAGGCAGCGCTGCGTTCAAAAGCGCCTGACAGATATAAAGTAAGTGCGGTAGCACGTGGTGAAAAGCCTACCAGCGGGCTATCCCCTTCATGGCCACTTTCGTATTTATAATGATAAGATCCAAAACCAATAATGCTTGTCCCCCACATTTTAGGTTCAAGCTTAGTGATTTTCTGAATAAGTTCAATCAAATGAAAACTATCTTCACGTTTAGATATATGTTTTAAGTTAGTAATATAATCTGTAACACTTTCAGTCGTTTCAATCGTTTTGTTTTTTGCCATACTCATTATTTTTTCTTCTTGGAAGACTTCGCGCGCGGATTAAACTCCAATGCCAGACCAATCCAATAATTAAATTGTTTCTGCGTTCTGATTGCTGATTCTTCAAGAAGGATATATCCTTTCATAACACGGTTATTAAATACCATGGATTTACACCCGTTTTCCTCAACCAGCTCGTCCTGTAACTCAGGATCTATGCGACACATCAGCTCTCCTCTAAAAATACCCACACACATTTTATCGTGATACATAAAAACCAGACCACCCATCATATTTTTTTCCTCTACGGGTGTCAAGTCCGCAAACTTGTTTCGAATACGCTCTGCTAATTGCTCATCGTATGCCATATCTATATAGCGTAACTCATAATTTTCTTTCCCAAACGCCCTTCCAGATAATCATTCCCCCCCGTCAATTCATCCAATAAAATAAGAGCTTCGTTTCTGTATGTATTTATTTTAGCGGCACTCCAATGCAAGGGAGGCTTTTGAAGATTAGTAATACGATCCGCTAATTTAACTGCCCATACTTCTTTCGGAAGCAGCTTAATTCTATTCAGACTATCCTGCATTTTTTCTGATTGAGGCAACGCGTTATTTTTGGTAAGTGCAGAAACTGCTATTGCAATATTTTGTCCAAACACTTCTGTAAGTTCATCCACAGTAGTAGAAGTATCTTCCAGCGTATCATGCAACAATGCAACCTGAATAGCAAAAGCCAGATTAAAACCTGTAGAATGTTCAGCAGCAATCATAACTTCCATGGCTACATTACTTACATGAACAATATAAGGCAGATTTGTTCCCGGCACTGTCTGCCCGTGGTGTTTCGCTGCAGCAAACTTTATTGTCTCCTGATAAATCGTTTGTATATCCATAGGTGAAATTGTTTTACTATCAACAATTGCTGCAATACTTTTATTGTATGATCAGCACCGACAGCCTATAGTAAATATCAAAAGATAAAATCAGAATTCAACAGATTAACAGCATACAATTTTAAATTTTAAAATTGTATGCATCATTTTAAGATTTAACAAATATAAAATATCAATAAACAGAGAAAAAATCACAAATCTTCTACACTACCTTTCCCTTCGCGTATAACCTCAATCTCAGAACCAGTACAATCAAGGATTGTGGACGCCTCATTCCCTCCAAAACCACCCTCAATAATAACATCAACATAATTTTTATAACGATCGTATATTTCTTCAGGATCTGTTGTATACTCCAATATCTCGTCGTCATTTTTAATAGACGTACTCAACAACGGATTTCCCAATTCTTTTACCAGCATCAAAACAATTTTATTATCCGGTACACGGATGCCAATGGTTTTCTTTTTAGTATTCAGAATATTTGGAACATTACTACTCGCATTCAGGATAAATGTATATGGACCTGGTAGCACTTGTTTCATTAATTTAAATACATGTGTAGGAAGCGCTTTTGTATATTCAGAGATATGGCTCAAATCGTGGCATATGAAAGAAAGATTGATTTTCCCAGGTTGAATATTTTTCAATCGACACACCCGCTCTACTGCCTTTTGATTGTGAATATCACAACCAATTGCATATACTGTATCAGTGGGATAAATGACAATCCCTCCTTTGCGAACAACTTCAACAGCAGTAAGAATCTTATTCAATGGAGGATTATCAGGATGGATGCTTAACCGAATTGCAGGCATGGTTCACATATGTTTATACATGATGAAGATACTGTATAAATCATGAATTATAAGTTTTATTGACGTTTAAGTTTAAATAAATATTCCATATGATTTCGACCTTCAAATCTTGTCCATATAACCAGACTATCTTCATTCAGTTTAAATTTTACTCCTGAAAAAATTATCGTCAGACATATCAACGGTTATAACTCCACCAACATTTTGATTGGTCAATTGTTGCTTTTTAAAATACAGACCACCTTCTTCCCAACCATAAGTATATCCGGATCGAATAATATCCTGCGCGCCAAAAAACATTGCTTTATCTTTTCCAAAATCAACCGTTATATCTTTTATCGTAAAAGTCGAGTCAATCAGCCTGGTTGTAGAGTCTTGTGTTAACGGAGAAAATTCTCTGATTTCAATTCCCTTTATATAACGAACCTCTCCTTTCCATGTGCCTTTTATCAATTCCTCTTTATTTCTTTTTTTCGGCAAACAACCTAAACAAATAAATAACACAAGACTTATAACCAACAAACCTGAATTGTTTTGAATAAAATTCCCTCTACTATTATACAGCATAATTATTTTTTTTCATTCAATTGGTATTGTTCAATCAACATCAATGTATGTTCCAGCGATTGATTATTACTCCAGCTTTGATGACCGGGAATAACATATTTGGGCTTCCCGCATTTCAGCTGAATCTTATGAATCGTTTCCGGCCAGGCAACTACATTCGCATCTGAAAGATTGCCTAAATCGTTTGCCTCTGTACTTTTGATCAAACAACCACCATACAGAATTTTTTCTTTTTTAAACCATATCACAACATTATCAGTTGTATGACCCGGACCTGCATAATACACTTCGAATTCATGCTGCCCCAGTCTGAATATAGTATCACTTGTAATTAAATATTGCGCGCGGGGTTCGCCACGTATCTGACTTATAGAATCTGTTTGTTTCGTTGTATATGTTTTAATTTCCCTCGTCCCATAATACACAAGACCTGCGGTTCGGTCTTCATGCGAATGTGTAGCGATACACATCACGACATTCTTATTGTGTTTAATCAGAATGCTATCTAATAATGGTTGAAATTGTGTAGTGTCCCAGGGAGAGTCCAGCAATAATACTCCGTTATTAGTTAATACATACATTCCATTTGCCGGAAATCTTACACCATTAAAAGATTGCCAGGTTGTATAAATATAAAAATCCTTCGTTAGTTGTGTGATTTGCAATTTTGAACTTTCTGTTTGCCCAAATGAAAATAAGCTCAGAAAAGAAAATGATAAAAAGAGTGAAATGAGTTTTATCATAACCAAATTGATTTACTTAACATTTTATATTGATTCATGCTTATGTAAATTAAAGCTGCTGTATACAATATAATCATTACCAATATTAAGTAATAACATAGCCTATCAAAAGTACTGATATTCAATTTTATAAAAAATACTTAATGAAATAGTGAAAGAATCTACAAGATTTAAAAATCCCTTCTCAACAAAGACTTTTTAAGTCCTATTATTAAACAATAGGACTTAAAAATAAACTGGTATGAAAATGATATTTTTCGCCAGTAGTCTTAACAATCCCATTTACCTGTATGTCGAGTTGGCATTTTACTATAGGATATTTATTGAGTTCAAATTTTGGTTCTGTATTAGAAATAAGAATATGCACTTCCGCCTGCTCAAGCAGATCTACACTGGATGTGATCTTATCTAATATTTTTTTATGCAGCATTTTTTGCAAAGGTTCCTCCTGCACAAACATATCAAAATCAATATGCCAGAAATTGCTGGCGAAAGAAAATTGAAATTGATATCCGTTATTCATGCTATAAATAACATTGTGCACATTCAATGATACAATCTCATCAATGATTGATTTTAAAAACTCTTCCTGCGTTGATCGTCTTTTAATATCAAGCGCGTATTTGTCAGACACATTGAACATAATTGTACGAGGTTAAAAAGATGATTGTATTATAGCCTTTTGATTAAGGCTTAAAGATAATTCATACCTAATAATATAATACTTAACAAATGTTAAATAAACTATTGAATACAAATCACTTACACGAAAAAACTTACATCTCTTAAAACAAAAGGCCGTACTCATCTTCTGATAAGTACGGCCTTTTGTTTTAAGAGACTGAATTTATTTTTTTGCTGGATTAAATTTTTGAATACGGTTATTGTCAGAATCTGCTACATATACATTACCCAAATTATCAATTGCCAGCCCGCGCGGTGTCTGAAATTCACCTTCTGAAATTCCAGGAGTTCCCCACTTTGTCACATATTGACCGGCATTTGTAAACTTTTGGATACAATTTCTTTCAATATCTGACACATACACGAAACCATCCTTATCAATGGTAATACCTAATGGATTAAGGAATTCTCCATCCCCAGAGCCGTAAATTCCCCATTGCATAATGTATGTGCCTGTATTCGAATATTTTTGTACACAATGATTCTTTGCATCCACTACATAAACATTTCCGCTGGGATCAATGGCAATATCTGTAATCCAGGCAAAATGCCCGCTACCAGCACCAGGTTTCCCCCATTGCAAAATAAATTCGCCTGTATTTTTAAACTTCTGTATACGATGATTGTCACGGTCAACAACATAAATATTTTCTTCTGTATCTATAACTAATGCCATCGGATCATTGAACTGTCCTTGCCCTGCACCAAAATTCCCCCATTTCGTTACAAACTTGCCATCTGCACTAAATTTCATTATACAGTGTTTCTGATTGTCTGCAATGAAGATGTTGTTGTTTTTATCAATTGAAAGATCTGACAAAATTCCATATTGACTATTCCACTCTCCGATATCTCCCCACTTTGCAATAAAATCTCCTTGAGTATTGAATTTCTGGATATAGTTATTATCCATTACATACAGATTGTTTGATCCATCAAATGCAATATTGGAAGGGAAATAAAACTGATCATTTGCATCTGTAGGATTGCCCCAAAGCATGATAAAATGTCCTGTCTCTGTAAACTTCTGTACACGCTGGTTTCCGGCTTCTAATGTGTAAATGTTATTCAAGGAGTCAACCGTTATACCTGTTATTGCATTAAATTGATTCTCTGCAATACCCAACTTTCCCCATTTAGCTTTAAACACACCATCATGAGAAAATTTTTGAATACGGGCATTGTTAAAATCAACCACGTAAATATCTCCTTTTTGATCAAGAGTAAGACCTGACGGATAGTTAAATTTTCCTTTATCAACTCCATATCCTCCCCATGAAGCAACAAACTCTCCATTTCCTGTAAATTTTTGAATACGGTTATTATTTGCATCAGCTATATATACATAGCCTTGCTTATCAATTACAATATCTTCAGGTTCATTAAACTCACCTGTACCAACTCCTAAGCCGCCCCATTTCTTTAAAAATTTACCTGAGCTTGAGAATTTCTGTACACTGTGATTACCACGATCCGTTACATATACATTATTCATGCTATCAATGGCAATACCGGTCAGATAAGCAAACTGTCCGTCTCCGGTACCAAAAGTCCCCCACTGCATAACGTATTTTCCTTCTTTTGTAAATTTCTGAATACGATGCCCATCCAATACATACAGGAATCCCAACTTACCAAAGATCATACGAGATGCATCAGTGAACTGTCCATCACCAAAACCGTATCTTCCGAATTTGGAAATCAGTTCTCCTTTGTCGTTAAAAATCTGAACACGATCAATATCTGCCACATATACATGATTATTACTTGTATCAATGGTGATACCTAATGGACTAATAAAAACCGGAGCTATACTGGAATTTTTATAACCACTTATTTTCCTTTCAAAACTATATTCTTGCGCAGTGGTAAAGGTATGTACGAATAATGCTATTGCTGTATAAAGCAAAACAGCTATTTTGTTTGTAAACATATGCGTATTAAACATTCTTTTTATTTTATCCTTCGGCACGACAACCTGCAAACAGGCTCTTCTCTACAATAAACTATCAAGTAATGTTACAAAATAAATCAGATAGTTAACAACTGTAAAATATCATTTTTTTTATTTCATGTATAGAAAAGATTTTATCCCGTTATCGTTATTATTTACCTCTTTTAAATACTATTCACGAATATTATCGCTGGAACTGATACGAATACAATAACAAAAAGATTAGTAAATGAATAATAAAAAAGGTCTCGCATGTGCGAGACCTTTTTTATTATTCGGAATCAATATTGCTTATTGTTTGATTAAACGTTTAACCAATTTACCTTGAGTTGTTGATACTTCTACAAGATAAATACCTGCAGGAAGTCCTTCCACATTTTCAATTTTAGCAGTCTGAGAACTGAATACTGAAGCAGCATCCTGACTCATAATTGCTTTACCATCGATTGTGTAAACTACAACAGATACGTTATCAAAGTTACCATTGAATTCTAAGTAAGCGGTTTCAGAAGCAGGGTTTGGATACAAGTCAATTGCAGTGCTTGACAATGCAGTCGCAACACCTGTAGGTGTACCAACTTCCACAGAAACGTTCAACACAAACGGACTGTTTGAAGCATCATTACTTGTAATCATGATAGAACCTGTTCTTGCTGCTGAAGCGTTGTTTGGAGTACCAGATACCATGATATATGCCGTTTGTCCAGGTGCAATAGGTCCTGAAGGGAATATCTGAGTAGCTGTAAATCCACTAGTTGCAACCACACCTGAGATTGTAAGCGGAGAACCACCAACATTTTTCAGATTGAATTTATATGGTGCTACTGCAGTACCAGAAGCATTGTACCCAATCATAATACTAGGACCTCCATTTGCAACAATCAGATCATTTTTAGGAGCATCTAATACCTGAATAGAAGCTGCTGATGCATCTATACCCTTAACAGTAACTTTTATCAGGAATGGCGATGAAGGATCGTTACTTGCAATTGTAATAGTTCCATTAATTGTACCAACCGTTGATGGAGTCGCTGTGATCGTAAATGTACCAGTTCCACCAGCAGGTATTGGACTTGGAGAAACTGTACTTACTGTAAAGTCACCAACTGATGAAGTAATCGATGTGATATCCAACGCTAAAGAACCAGTATTTTTAATTGTGATCGTTTTAGGCGCTGTTGCTGTATTCTGAATAGCAGAACCAAGATCAACCACAGTTACATTACTTGTTATACCAGGAATAGTAAGAGTTGCAGTCGGTGCTGCTGTTCCTGATACAGATACATTCAATGTAAACGGTGATGAAGCATCATTTGAAGCAATCGAAATTGCTCCTGTCAATGCTGTAGTTGAACTGTTAGGAGTACCTGTTACTGTAAATGTTGCTGAAGAGCCTGCTGCAATTGTTGTAGATGCAGGCTGTGTTACAGTAAAGCCTGTTGCACCTGTTACTACAATGTTTGTTAAATCTGCAGTTCCTGTATTCTTGATTGTGAATGTGTAAGGATTTGCTGCTGTATTTACAACTGCTGAACCTACTGAGATTGCCGGAGTATTGTTGTTTGCAACAACAGCCGAACCGTTTAAGATCTGCAGTTTTGGTGTCGGTGTCGAAGTTCCCGTTACTGAAACATTCAACTTGAATGGTGATGAAGCATCATTTGAAGCAATTGATATCACTCCAGTTAACGGAACTGTTGCACTGTTTGGAGTACCTGTTACTGTA
>JAGKWN010000015.1 GCA_021151805.1 Cytophagaceae bacterium
GATTCAATAGTGTTACTCGAAAAGTATAATAAATGCATTTCATAATACAACAATTTATTAACCCTGATCAATAACTATGAAAATTTTCTTGATGGCTGTTACATTCTTTGCAGCACAACTTTTTGTTCACGCGCAAGCACCGGATACAACAGCAGCAACAGGCTCTCAAGGCAATTGTTTCGATGAATACAAGGCTATGTTTGCAAAACAAGGTGTATATGAGCTTAAAGATGGCTTACATACTGCAATCATCACCATCCGTTTGAATGGCGTTTGTACAACGTATGAAGGCCAGGTGAGAACTCAAACCGGTAAATTTATCCTTCCAATATTCATAAAAAATGAAGATGGTAAATTGATTCCCTTGAAAGAGACAGGCAGAAAGCTTAATAAAAATTATGACGCTTACAGAATTCCATTGGAAAATAAAGTAGTAAACGGTTGTTCTCCAACATACATTTCTGATAAGGATGAGCTGGTAGATATCTTCATTATTGATATCTTAAAACCTGTTGCGAAGTAGTAATAAATATATGTGTTCTCAGGATTAAATTTTCGTTAATTTCGTTGAATGGAATTTAGTCCTGAGAATATTATAGATCAAGAGTTTAAACTTTCCTACAGATACTACAGCGGGGGAGAACGGTTTTTATTTTTGTTTCACGGGTACGGACAAACAACAGATATTTTTCAAACGTTTATTGAGTCCGTTAAGCCATATTTTACAGTCATTGCCATCGATCTTTTTTTTCACGGGGCAAGCGAAATGATTCAGCACCATAAAGATTATATTTCCATTGCTGCATGGAATGGATTGTTTGAGAAGATTCTAAAAAAGCATTCGATCAATACCTTTTCATTACTCTCCTTCAGCATTGGTTCACGGTTTGTTTTCTCTGTGATGGAAACGTTTCAATCCAGGATTGAGCGTATCGTATTGATTGCGCCAGATGGTTTCGGCAATAATTTCTGGTTTCGGATTTCTACATCTAATGTTGTTTGCAGAGGTGTATTTAAATTGGTTTTGACTTATCCGGCGCTAATACGCTGGCCTGGGAAGCTGCTGCAATTGCTTGGAATGATCAATGCATATACCTATCGTTTTATTCAGAAAAGTCTGCAATTGAAAAGTGAGCGAGAAAGGATTTACAATACCTGGGTTTATTTCCGAAAGTTGAAAATAACTTCACCCGATTTTGAGCGCATTATACAACAAAGTTTGATACCGCTGTTGTTTGTTACAGGAGAAGCCGATGAGCTTGTTGCAGGTACAGAGATTAAAAAAATAAGCAACAGGCTGCATGCACCACATATAGAGTTGCCATTGGCACACGCCAAAATGATTCAGGCGCTTGAGCTGGATGCGGTGAAGCAGTTTTTAATTACCGATCGGTAATAGATCGATATCGCGCACAAATAAATATTTATCTTTCCATACAATTTCATACCAGGCGCCTTCATTTTTAACGATCCGCACCCGGTGTCCTGCATCAATGGTTTCAACGGCAGTAGCTCCTGCCGAAGGACCTTCCATTAACGTACAATCACTTTTAATAATACCCATGGAAGGAGTAATGTCGTAATTGTTCAAATAAAAAACACCGCCCAGAATACATAAGAAAATAAGGGGACGTATACCAAGGCCTACTTTGTTGCGCCTCAGAATGAACAGATAGATAATAAAGGGAATACCCAGTGCGCTTAAGGAGAAGATGATGTAATAGTAGTATTCTTTGTAAATGGAGATCAGATACTCCAGATCAGTATAGCTGTAACCGCTTAAATGGTATTTATTACCCAGATCTTCCATTTTCTGGATCACACGGCTATCCGGATAATAAGAATACATGGTATTTAAATAATATAAGGCCATTACATAATGATCTGCCGCTTCTTCAATCATTGCCATCCGGGAGAGCATTTGCTGGGAAAAAGCGTTGTTTTCTTCAAAAGCTTTTTTATACCATAAAAGAGCTGCCTGATAATCCTTTTTTTCGAAGAGGGAATCACCTTTAGTTATATTGGTGTTTTTTAGAGAATTAGCTTGTGTGTTGAAAACTAAGCCTAAAAAAAGAGCTGATAATACAAATATTTTATGGGCTAGGCTTGGCTTTTTCATTTAACTCTCGTACTTTTGCACACGCAATTACGGAAAAATAATCCGAAAAGCACAATGATTCTGTAGCTCAGCCGGTAGAGCATAACACTTTTAATGTTAGGGTCCTGGGTTCGAATCCCAGCGGGATCACAAGAAAATAAAGGTTGCATCCTTTCACGAGTGCAACCTTTTTCTTTTAAAACATCGTGATATACATTTCTGATTCTGTAGCTCAGCCGGTAGAGCATAACACTTTTAATGTTAGGGTCCTGGGTTCGAATCCCAGCGGGATCACAGAAATCTAAAGGTTGCATTCTTTAACGGGTGCAACCTTTTTCTTTTTCAGTCTGTTTATACTTGTAGACATCTATCAGATTATATCATTTCAGACCTATGCAGCGATTTATTTTATTTGGTATATGTATCAGCCTTTCGTACGCCTCGTTTGCGCAGGAGAAGCCTTATTTGGGTGCAGAGATCCGAACCATAGAAACCTTTCAATACGGCAAGTTTGAAGTGCGTATGAAGCCTTCTGAAGCAAGCGGTATGATCTATTCATTTTTTACGTTTTATGATGAACCGGATTTTGCTTCTAACTGGAATGAAATTGATGTGGAAATTCTGGGGCGTTATTCAAACGAAGTACAGTTTAATGCCATTACCGGCAATCATCAAATGTTTGAAAAACGCTATGTGCTGCCATTTAATCCGCACGAAGATTTTCATAACTATGCATTTACCTGGACACCTGCATACATTGCCTGGTCGGTGGATGGAGTAGAAGTATACAGACAAACTGGTGCGCACATTGCCAAAATGAATCGTCCGCAAAAGCTGATGATGAATGTATGGCCAAGCCATTCGGTCGGCTGGGCTGGTCCAATTGATGCAACGAAGATACCGTTACAGGCGGAATATGATTTTGTGAAATATTATTCTTATCAACTGAACCCGAAAGATCAAGATACATTTAAATTGAAGTGGACCGACAACTTTGATAAACTTGATTATGGGCGCTGGCAATTGGCTACACACACATTTGATACCAATGAGTGTGTGTTCACTCCTGATAATACTGTGGTTGAAGAAGGTATATTGAAATTGAAACTTACAAAACCAATCGATGAAGAGGTTGTTGTAATGCCAACGCAGTTTATTGAATCCGCAACTTGTGTTGCCAATACATCGAAGAAATATGAAATGTATATTCCTGTGAAGGTAAAGTTTTATGCACCTGTAAATCGTATGTATTGTAAACCTGAATTCTTTACTGTAAGTGAAGGGGTTGTGAAACATGTGTACCTGGACATGGATCTGATGTATGTAATTCTGTATGTGGATGGATTGGATATCCGGAAAATTAAGACACAAAAAGTTTTATATAAGCCAACCGTTCCAGGTTCTGAAAAGTTTATACAGGATGTTGCAATTAAATAAACGGTAGATACATCATTCACACATTTTTTATATCTTTGAAGTCAATTCATCGCCCACATGGTGAAATTGGTAGACACGCCATCTTGAGGGGGTGGTGCCTTAAGTGGTATGGGAGTTCGAATCTCCCTGTGGGCACAAAATCTTCACACCGTGCAAAGCAGTTTTTTTATCCTCCGGTCGCTTGCTGAGCAATTTCAAAGAGATTTGCATCATGCTGTTTTTACAGAAGCCTTTTCACCGCAGGTTGATGAGCTTTGTCTCGTTTTTCAGAAAGCCGATCATACACCCTTTTATTTAAAAGTTTTTTTGAAAGATACCTTTCAATGTTTATTTGCTCCGCAACAGATTTCTAAACCTAAACAAAATGTTCATCCGTATTTTACAGATGTATATGGATTGACAGTGCATTCGGTATACGCAGGGATGAACGACAGGAGTATTGTAATTGAATTGTCGGATGGCTCCTGTATACTTTTTAAAATGTATGCAAACCGATCAAATGTTTTGTTGTTGTCTGACAAAGGTGTTTCAGAAATTGTTAAGAAAAATCACGCACGCGACTGGGAATTTTCTCTATCGCTTCTTGATAAGAATATTCAATTCAATGCTGAACAAACATTTCAGGAAATGCTGAAGCCAATGTATCTTCCGGTAGAGGCACAGTTATTTTTAAAGGAGCGGGTGGAGGGATTATCGGGAACAGCTTTGGCTGCAAAGATGCAGGGGCTTTACAACCGGTTTGCTACTGATGAGGAATATTTTGTCCAGCTGAAAGATCAGCAGGTTGTTTTTTGCTTATGGAAAAATGAATACACAATTTATTCTTCGTTTGATCTGTATGATGCACTGAATACATTTGTGCAATTTTATTTTCGATATAATTTATTCCGCGAAAGACAGTTAAAACTGCAGACGCAGCTGCAAAAGAAAATTGAAGCGGCAGAAAAATACATAAAGAAAACAAGTGAGCAATTACTTCTTTTGTATGATCTGGTTCCACCGAATGAAATCGCAGATATTATTATGGCCAATCTGCACGACTGGAAAGACGGAGTGAAGGAGCGGGAGTTGTTTGATTTTTATAGAAATAAAGACATTCTTGTTCAATTAAAAGAAAAACTTTCGCCTCAAAAAATGGCGGAACAGTTATATAAAAAATCTAAAAACAGACATAAGCAGTTTCAGCAGCTTGAACGTATTGTTGAGGAACGTAAAGAACGGATGCGTACGTATCAATCCGATTTAGATACGTTGAAAACAATTTCTGATTACAAACAATTGCAGGCTCTGGAATTAAAATATCTGAAGGAAGAAAAAGCTGTTGAAGAGATTTTTCCGTTTAAACGATATCTTGTTAAGGGCTTTGAAATCTGGGTAGGAAGAAATGCTGCAAACAATGAATTGCTTACATTGAAATATGCGCACAAGGATGATCTGTGGCTGCATGCCCGAAATGTTCCCGGTTCGCACGTTGTAATAAAGCACCAGGCAGGTAAATCTTTTCCGCAAGAGGTTATTGAAAAGGCTGCAGCATTGTCGGCCTATTATTCAACGTTGAAAAATGATAGTCTGTGCCCTGTTTCATATACACAGAAAAAATATGTGCGTAAATTAAAAGGCGGGGCTTTAGGTTCTATGAAAATGGATCGTGAGGAAGTGATTATGGTTGTTCCTCACGATCTGCAGGAAACAGAAGGGTTAAAGAGAAAATAGTTTATCTCAATTTTTATTCCTCCTGTTTAAAATTAATAGGTAGCTTAATAATAAATTCAGAGCCTACGCCATATTCAGAGATTAAATCAATACTGCCGTGATGGTCGTTAATGATTGAAAAGGTGATAGACATACCTAGACCTGTGCCTTTTCCGACAGGTTTGGTTGTAAAGAACGGATCGAATATTTTTTTCTGTGCTTCCTCTTTCATACCTATTCCGTTATCCTTGATCCGAATATAAACGAAAGTGTCATCAGACAATGTAGATATGATTAACTTTCCTTTTTCCTGGCGATGGGTATTTTCTTTAATGGCATAAATCGCGTTGTTCAAAATGTTCATGAATACCTGGTTTAGTTTTCCCGGGAAACATTCAATTGGAGGAATGGGGTCATAATTTTTTATCAGGTCAATGTTGCCTATTTCAGGATTAAGCAATGTAAGCGTAGCATTTATGCCTTCAGTGATGTCATTTCGTTTTAAATCGTTTTCATCCAATCTTGAGAATACGCGTAAACCCTTTACAATATCTGCCGTGCGTACGGCGCCATCTTCAATGCCTTTCAATAAATTTCCTATTTCTTCTTTGATGTATGAATAATCAATTTCCTGTTTGTATTTATTGATTTCAACTATTTTCTCTCCAGCGTCTTCGTTTTGATTTATTGATTCATATTTTTTTACCAATTCATAGATATCTTCTATATCTCTTTTTAATGGTTTGACATTGGATACTACAAAATTTATCGGGTTGTTGATTTCGTGCGCGATACCGGCAGTCAGTTGACCCAGGGATGCCATTTTTTCGGCATTGACCAATTGAGACTGTGTTTGCTTTAGTTCCGTGAGTGTTGTAGATAATTCATGATTAGCACTTATTAATTCTTTTGTGCGTTCTTCAACTTTATTTTCCAAAACAATATTTTGATTTTTAATAATCAGCTCATTTTGGCGCAACGCTTCTAGGGCCTGAGCTTGAGAAGTTTCTTTCTCTTTTTTAAATATGTTTATTCGGTCAGCCAGCGCAAAAGAAAGAAGGATTACTTCAAGACTTGACCCTATTTGCATAGCGTGAGTAGTATAGAAATTATATGGTAACAAACCGAAATCTTTGAATATAAAAATGCAGGCTGCCGTTAAAAGAACTACCCAGGCAACTAAGAAAAATATTGCCGGCCTATAACCGATCAATGTAACTTTTAACGCGACTGCAATCATGAAAAGGCTTAATATAAATGTACATAACTGTACAATTGTGAATGCAAGCAGTTTTTCTCCTGTAAAATAAATTGCCAGTACAGATACGAAAATGATTTCAAATACCAGGAAAAACTTGTTTAATACAGGTACATGCTCTTTTGTACGAAGAAAAATTTTCAGAAACTCTATCGCCGCAATCGCCGCAATAATTGAAAATAATATAACCGATAGGTCATTAAAAGAAGGCACATTGGGCCATAGATATTTAAAACCATATCCAGGAACAGTAATGTGAGTAAGACCTATGGATATTATATAGCACACATATACCAGATAACTTTTGTCAAGTACTGTGAAATAAATAAACAGGTTGTAGAAAATCATTACAACAATGATCCCCATATAAATACCGGTTATAATTTCCTGCTGATTTTCTTCCCGGTATACGGTGTCATCATTAGCAACATCAACGTCAAAGATGATCGGTTCGTTGCTTTTAAATTTTAATAAATACGTGATAGTGTCTCCTATAGGAGCATTCATGTCAAAGGCATAGGCTGGGTAATGATATTTTCTGGATTCAAACGGGTTCTGCTCTGAATATTTTATTTCGGAAATAGTTGTATCGTTAATTCTGTAAAAAATAATTTCGTTTAAGAGTGGCTGATTAAATTTTAGAATTAAATCCTCAGACGACTGATTTACGAAAGCAAATTTAGCCCAAAAAACATTGTTGCTTAATCCCAGGTTGGGCATAACACTTGGGAAAATAGCATTTGAAGTGTCGGATAAAATTTGTTGGTGTGTAAATGAATGAGCGGAGTCTATGTACAGATTAACTTTGTTGCCTATTTTTATTTTTTTATCGGAATTCGAAAATGTTATAATCGGATTCGAGAATAAAGTATTTGCAAGAGAGAAAAATAATAAGAGCGACAAAATTACAGATGTATACTTCATAAAATCATAATTTAGTACCTGAATAGATTACTACATTCAATGTTAAATTAAAGCAATTGTTTTTGCTTACAAAATCAATATTTTCTAACCAGATATTTTTTTCCTCAATTGTTAATGTTTTATTTTTAATTCCAATATCAATGATATGATCAAATTTTATCAATTCAGTTGCAATCGGATATTTAGTCATTATCAGCGGAAAAATGTCTATGTCGACTTTTTCGATATTGGATTCTTTAAAGTACAACAATATTTTGCGGGAAGCGAAGCCATTGGATAAAACGTTTTGACATAAGATTTCAATAATCTTTTTTGCAATGGAAAAATCTTCAATAAAGATATCCATGCCTGGCCAATCAGTTTCTATTATAGACACAGTGCCCCCGGGTTTTAATACTCGGTATATTTCTTTCATCACAGCGGGTACATTCTTTAAGTGTTGAAAAACCCTCTCAGCGCGAACAATGTCAAATGTGTTATTTTCAAAAGGCATTTGCTCTGCATCAGATAACAAAAATCCGACATTGCTACATTTACTGTCTGCAGCATTTTTTATAGAAGCAGATATCAGTTCCTCATCTATGTCAATTCCGGTAACCTGGCATAAAGGATTTTTCTCTGCCAATTGAATGGCATCGTAACCATTGCCACAGCCTATTTCAAGGATGTTTTTGGGAGAACCATTTAAAGGAAGTAGATTATGGCTTTTTTCTTTTATATGGTTGATAAATTCGGTCGTACTATTTAAGTAAGCATCGTTGTAGAGGTCATTCATTTCCTTTCAATTTTCAGGTTGTAACTTAATTCAAAAGTAGTTGTGGCTTTAATTCCCCTTTCAATGGTTGTTTGCACGGGATTATTTCTTAAATCAAATATGCGCTGCCGTTCCGTTGGATCGGCAGTAGATAATTCATTTACATCGCATAACAAAACAGCTGTAGCAACTAAATCTTCTTTAGGATAAAAAAACAGGCCATTATCGCCTAAGCGTTTCTCTACAATAAAGCCAACTCTTTCGCTATTGCTTACAGTAACTGGAGCACATAATGCAAAGAGTGTTTCTAATTTTAAAAATGAAGCAATGGCTACACCCACCCGCACCAGATAATTACTTCCAAGGCCATATCCGGCAACTTCCCTGGAGTTCCAAAGACCACATAGTTCAGCAGTACCTCTGGGTGCAAGATCCTTCACAAGAGAATGTATGAGTTGATCTTTTTCAATTAAAGCTGTCTCTATCGGGAGAGGAAAAGTTTCATCTGCAATTTGTATACGTGCTCCCCCATATATTTTGGAACCATCTTCTGATTCAGCGCTGATAACATATACATTGGGATTGGTAAACCAATCTGTTTTTGCAGATGTTATCATGGTGATACCGTATACTTTTAAAACACGCACATGCCCTTCAATATATTTTTGGCATGCTTCTATATCATCAATAGCTCTGAATACTCTAATTCTGATCATTTAGATTAACTGATATATAGTGTTATATAAAAATTACAGACCATTACTTTTCAGAGAATTGTAGGTTAATGATTTTGTGCTATTTGTGTGATAGAAAGTATGAAAGATTTTATTTTAGTTTTATTAATATGATTTAACTTATTAAAATGGTTTACATATGTTATTGTTTCGGTATAAAGTTTATCAGGTCATTTTAACAAAGTCTTTTCCAAGATGTTTATTAATTTACTCAAAAAAATGAAATATCTTTACAGATAATTTTTACTTAACCTTTTGTAAATGAGTGTTATAGTAACTTTATGGAAGCATGTTGTTGTTTATACCGGCGCAATATTGTCTTATACGGCAATTTGGGGCGTTTTTGTTATCATTGGTAAAAAAAATAGTTAAAATAAATATTTCATTTTAAAAGTGGCTATCTTGTAGTATTATATACTTAATGATAGCGTACAAGGTAAAAACAAGCAAATTTTAGATAAAGTTATGGAGGATAAGAAGATTAAAGTTTTATACATTGACGACGAAATCAATAACCTTACTGCCTTTAAAGCTAACTTCAGGAAATTGTATGATATTTATATTGCTGAATCTGCTGCCGATGGTCGCAAGATTTTAGAAAGTGTAGATATTGAAATTATTCTTACCGATCAGCGCATGCCGGAAATGACAGGCGTTGAATTCTTAGAATCTATTATTCCGGATTTCCCAAATCCTATACGTATCCTTTTAACAGGTTATACGGATATGCAGGCTTTGATTGATGCCGTTAATAAAGGACAAATATATAGATATCTTAATAAGCCTTGGGATGAAGAGGAATTAAAGATGTATATTAACCAGGCTTTTGAACTTTATACTTTAAGAAAAGAAAATGCCGATCTTACAAAAGATCTGTTGCGTGTAAACGCGCAATTGGAATTTATGATCAGACAAAAATTGCTTTCATAAAAAGCGATTGAGTACCTAAATTAAATAATTATATATAGATATATTAATTACTATTTCTGTCTTTCTTCAGCTCATGTGGTTATTACTACTTAAAAAACAAGGGCAAAAATGGATAGAATTAATATTCTGTATCTGGATGATGAAATAAATAATTTAAACTCGTTTAAAGCTAAATTCAGGAACGAGTATTCGATTTTCTTAGCAAATAATACTACTGAAGCGTATCAGATTCTTGAGCGCGAATCTGCTATACATATTCTTATTTCTGATCAGCGAATGCCTGATATGACAGGCGTTGATTTTTTTGCATCGATCATATCTAAATACCCTTCAGTTGTAAGAATCCTTCTAACAGGATATTCTGATATCTCGGCGGTTATAGATGCGATTAATAAAGGGCATGTATATCGCTATCTTGAAAAACCCTGGAATGACATTGAAATGCAATTAGCGATTGATAATGCATATCAATTTTATTTCATCAATAATCAGCTTAGACTAAAAAATGACGAATTACGAAAGATCAATGAAGAGCTGAACCGATTTGCATATAGTGCTTCCCATGATCTTAAGGCTCCGGTGAAATCCATGCAGGGTATTCTTAGCCTGGTAAATGCAGAAAGGAAAGGAGAAGAAAATAAGCTTTTAAGTTATTTAAGTGAAAGTGTTAAAAAGCTTGATTATTTTATTAATAATATAACCGACTATTATAGAAATACACGGATTGAAAAAACTTTTACTGAAATTGATTTCAATAAAATCGTTCAGGAGTCTATTGCTGTTATTGAAGAAACGCATAATTGTAATGTAAAGGATATTCAGTTTTCTATCAAAATTCTTCAGGAAATCGGGTTCATTAATGATGAGTTCAGGATTCATGTACTAATCAGTTATTTGTTGTCTAATGCGATTAAATATCAAAAAAACCGGGAAACAAATAAAACTATAGGTATTGAGATTCATGTGACCGAAAAAAGAGCAAAAATTAAAATTTCTGATAATGGCATAGGAATTCCTGAAAAACATCTTGAACATATATATAAGATGTTTTATCGCGGTACTTCTCAAAGTACAGGTTCGGGCATCGGATTATATATTGTTAAAGAAACGCTTGAAAAACTGGATGGCAGGATTCATGTAATTTCAGAGGAGGGATTAGGTACTACTTTTGAAATTGAAATACCTAATGAGGTGGCATTATAAAGGATTTTTACAATCATTTTCATTCAAAAAAGCGTCTGTTTTAAGGCGCTTTTTTGTTTATTAAAATCGTCATTTTTTTCATTTTTTAGATAAACATTGAATATCTGCCTAAATCAATTCTGAACATTTTCTGTTGCTTACTAGTGAAAAACATGCCTTTAGAATTCAATTTTGAAGGTTTTTAAATTCCCGTAAAAAAAACTGCGGAAACTACGTATAAAAAAATGCCAAAATAATCGGAGGTCTTAAGGGGGCATGCACCCGTTAAATTTGATATATCTAAAGGAAACAAATTAATATCAAGTTAAACTCCTACAATTATGAAAGCTAAATATATTTTGACAGCAATTGCAGTATCAGTATCAAGTATCGTATTCGCGGGTGGCAATGATCCACAAGTTAGCGTTAACAATTATAAGCACCCAAACAAAGCTTCTAAAGCTCAGGCGCAAATTGATGCGCTGGATGGTACTGAAGTTACTCAAGTAGTTAAAGAAACTAAAGATGCAGGTAACTACAAAAACAGTTTCAAGAAATCTACTTATACATATGTAAAAACTGAAGCGAACAAAGAAGCTTATCCTTCAAACGCGAAGCCTCAGGCACGTAACTACAAAAATCAATTTCAATTTCGTTCAAAATAATTGAAACGTCAGTAGTATAAAGTTAGACCTCAATAAACCGGCATTGTATGTGTTGTTGATTTGTTGAGGTTTAGATTACCAGAGCCCCGTAAGGGGCTTTGGTATTTATAAGGAATTTTAATGATGATATTTTTCGCCTTTAATAATGGTACAGGCTCTGTATAATTGTTCGAGGGCAAACAAGCGCACCATTTGATGCGAAAAAGTCATTTTTGATAAAGCAATTTTTCCGTTGGCACGTTTATAAACAGCTTCTGAAAAACCATATGGTCCGCCAATCAGAAATATCAAATTACCCGCTACAGAATTCATTTTTTTCTGAATAAAACCGGCAAATTCTGCTGAGGTAAATTCACTACCTTTTTCATCCAGTAAAATTAACTGATCTGAGTCCTGCAGTCGATCAAACAATAATTTCTCTTCTTCTTTTTTTAATACATCGCTGCTCACCTTGGTATTCTTGGGCTCAGGAATTTCTATGTATTCAAAAGGGAGATAGTGCGGCAGGCGCTTGGTGTATTGGGCACAACCATCTTTCAGATAGGCATCATTTGTTTTGCCGATGGTCCAGAGTTGTAATTTCACAAATAGAATGTTTGAAAATGAGAATTACAATTCAAGTGTTAAGCCATCAAAGGCAAAATGGATGTTCGCCGGAAGCTCTCTTTCAACATCGGCATGTTTACCTAAGCGATGGCCCATATGAACAAAATAGGCTTTTTCAGGATTGATCTTCTGAATAACTTCAATGGCCTGCTCAAGGGTGAAATGAGAAACATGATGTTCTTTCTGCAGAGCATTCAGGATGACAATTTTTGATCCTTTTATTTTTTCAATTTCTGTATCAGAAATAAAATTAGCATCTGTGATATAAGTGAAATCCTGAATGCGGAAACCGAATACCGGAAGCTTGTAATGCATTACTTCAATAGGTATGATACGTTCGCCCTGGATTTCAAAAGGTTCGTTTTTCAATTCATGAATGTCGATCCGTGGAATGCCCGGGTATTGATACTCTGCAAAGATGTACGCGAATTCTCTTTTCAATGCATCAATCACATTATGGCGCGCATATACAGGCATGTCGCGTTTTTGTGCATAGTTAAACCCGCGCACATCATCAAGACCGGCAATATGGTCTTTATGTTCGTGCGTAAAAAGTATGGCATCAAGTGATTTTATTCTTTCGCGGAGAATCTGCTGTCTGAAATCAGGGCCGGTATCAATAACCAGTTTTACGTTGTCGGTTTCAATGTATATGGAAGTGCGTAAACGTTTGTCTCTGTAATCAAAAGATTTACAAACGTCGCATTCGCAGGCAATCACAGGTATGCCTTGTGAAGTGCCCGTTCCTAAAAAAGTAGCTTTTAACACAAATTATACTTGGTGGATTTCCTGATATAACTTTTTGTTTTTATCAGTCATTTTATCAGTATTCAATTCTATTTGCTTTAGAATTTCAATCAGGGAATTTACTTTTCCCTCCAGAGGATAGTATTTATTTACTATTGCTACATGCGTTTCTTTAAGCAGGCAATAGCCAGAGTTGAAGTTGCCTTTTTCATAACGCAACATATAATCAGACTCTGAAAATATATCCTCCAGCTTACTTAGAAATTGGGTTGTGTATTTAACCTCCATGGATACGATTAAGCGGTATACTCTTTTACAACTTCAACAAGTCTGTCGAAGTCTAAAGGTTTTTGAAGATAAGCGTTAATACCCGCTGACTTAAAATCATCATCTGAGTAGTTTTTTGCATTACCTGTGATAGCAACAATTGGAATAGCAGCTTTCGCTGAATCACTTAATTTTCTGATTTCCTGTGCGCAAGTCATACCATCCATTTGAGGCATGTTGATATCCATTAAGATGATGTCAAAAGTACCTTTTTCAAGTTCTTTCATTACTTCTTTACCATTCTTTACAGCAGTGATTTCATAGTTCTGGAACTGTAAAATTTTCTTGGTTAAGTTTTGTATGACAGAACTATCTTCTGCTACTAATACCTTTTTTGCGCTCATTTTGTATTTGAATTTAAAATAAAAGTGTAATGCTCTATGAAACGGTTATGTGCTTGTGAAAGTTGTTCAATATCGGCTTCTAATTCGGGATAATATCCTTGCTTTAGTTTCGTCTCAATGGATCGTGATAAGGACTCAAGCTCTATCACACCCAGTGTGCCTGAAACACCTTTCAATGTGTGCAATTTATTTAAAATATTATGAAAGTCACCCATAGGTAGCGAATTTTTACAATCCACAATTTGTTCAAGTGACTCATTTTCAAACTCTTTGTATATTTGGTCGATTATTTCCGGACCCGACAGATTTTTTAATTTTTCAAAAACTCCATAATCAAGTATGGTTGGTTGTTCTTCAATTTTATGGCTATCTACCGGTTGTGTATGGTTCACTTCATGACTCGCTGTCTGGTTCTGGTACAACCATTCCTTTACTTTTGAAATCAGACTTTCGGCCTTGATTGGCTTTGCGATATAATCATCCATGCCATTCAACATAAACCGTTCTTTATCTTCCTTCATGGAATAGGCTGTCATGGCAATGACTGGTGGGGTAGAAGGAAGGTTTAATTTCCGAATTTCTGCCGTTGCCTGAATACCGTCCATCTGCGGCATTTGAATATCCATCAGAATAAGGTGGTACGAATGCTCTTTTACCTTTTGAATCGCCTCAAGTCCGGTACCTGCTGTATCAATATCACAGCCGGCTTTACGAAGTATTTCTGAAGCCACAAAAAGGTTGATCGCATTATCATCTACCAGCAAAATTTTAGGATAATCTTTGATTGGCTTTTCACCTATAAACGGACTGGCATGATCGGGTTTATTTTCAACCAGGCGTTTGCTTTCATTGGCTTCAAAGGTGAACCAGAACATACTGCCTTTGTTGGCTTCGGTCTGTACACCAATTTCACCATTCATGAGTTTGGATAATTCTTTTGAGATGGCAAGGCCAAGGCCTGTACCGCCATATGATTTAGACGAAGAGTTATCTACCTGATTAAAATATCCGAACAGCACATTCAGCTTGTCTTCCGGGATACCGATACCTGTATCACTGATGTTGACACGGATTTTATTCAATAGATCTTTCTTAGATTGAAGCGATATTTGTATGCGTACTGAACCGTGTTCAGTAAATTTAATTGCATTGGAAGTTAAGTTTGAAAGAATCTGCAGCAATCGGGTTTCATCGGCAAGTACTACTTTCGGTACGTTTGAATCGATGCTGTAAAGCAGCTCAATATTTTTCAGGATCGCCTGCTGGTAAAACAATGCATGAAGTTTTTCAATCGTTTGCTCAATCGAAATCGGTGCTAAACGCAGCTGCATTTTGCCGGCTTCAATTTTTGAAAGATCAAGAATATCATTCAGGATATTCAGTAAGGTTTCAGAAGACTTTTTAATGGTTTGCACGTACTTGCGCTGATCTTCCATTAACGGAGTTTCGTTCAACAAGTCAATCATACCGATGATACCGTTCATCGGTGTACGGATCTCATGACTCATGTTTGCCAGGAAGTTCTCCTTCACTTTTAAAGACTTTTCGGCAATCTCTTTGGCGTGCAATAATTCTTCCGAAGCTTTCTTTAAATAAGTAATATCCCGGGCAACACCGTCCACACCAATTGGCTTACCTTCATTGTTATAGATCAAACGGATGTTGGAAATACTTTGAATGGCTTCGCCGCCTTTTATGTTTACATTCGTTTCGTAGTTCTTTACACGGCCGGTTCTTAATACTTCACGGATAAGATTGGCCTGCTGTTTAGGGGTAGTGAAGAATTCACTGATATGCTTGCCGATGATTTCTTCCTGCGTGTAGCCGCTTAGTTCACAGCCGGAAGGTGAGATCATGGTGATGTATCCGTTCAGATCGGTTCTGTAATAAATATCCTGGAACGATTCGAAGATGTTACGGAATTTTTCTTCACTTTCCTGGATGGTTATTTCCCACTGTTTCTTTTCTGTGATGTCGTGCGAGATCCCGGATACTTCATCGATCCGTCCATCGGGTAAGAAGATCGGGTTCAGGAAAGTTTCTCGCCAGAAGATTTCACCATTCTGATTTGTATTGCATGCTTCAAAATGCTGTGGCTGTCCATTAAAGGCATCTTTGTATTTTTTATCAATGAAGTCGTGATATTCCGGATCCGACAAAACCATTACATCTTTCTCCACAGTTTCATCATAGATGGAAGGGAACTTATTGTATTTTCTGAAAATGGCATTCGCGTAATTCTGATTGAAAGAAGTTAATCCACGCTTGCGGTTTACAGACCAGATCAAGTGTGAGCTACTTTCAAAAATTGCATTCAGGCGGGCTGTCTGGTCAATGATTTTTTCTTCGTTCCGTTTACGCTCGATTACAAGCGCGATCTGTCCGGAGATGAAGTGCAACAGTTCTAAATGCCTTCTCTTGTATTTGTTCCTGTCACTATGACTTTTAACGCAGATGACACCAATCGTTCTATTCTCAAGGCGCAACGGAACTCCCAGCCAGATTTTTGGTATTGGCCCCAGCAATTCTATCTTACCTTCTTCAGAAAGTCGTTTGATGTCTTCCTCATACAAAAATGTAGGCTCTTCATTGAAGAGCGAATATTCTGTTAAGCCTTTGCCTACAATACGCTTCATGCTTATAGGTTTTGGACCTATATTTTCATCAACGTAATAAGGAAAGTTCAGGTAGTTATGATCACGGTCGTATAAGGCAACATGGAAGTTGTTTACTGCAATCAACGTGCGTAATTCCTTATGAATATTATCCAGTAAAGAATCGAGCTTATCACTGTTGATGGCAAGGGTAGAAATTTTGTAATACAGATTCTGTGCCCGTTCTGCACGCATGTGTTCTGTATTGTCATGGAAAATTCCTCTGAATGCAATGGGTTTTTCCTTTTCAAAACGAACGTTCACACTGCAGATTACCTGGATGTTCCGGCCGTGTTTACTGGTGAAGACCGTTTCGAATTTATCATCCTTTTTTCCTTCAAGGATGTTGTTCAGGTGTTCGAGTGTAACAGCTACGTGATCTTTCGCAATAATATCCTTGAAATTCAATTTCAGAATTTCATCGTCTGAATATTGTAAGGTTTCTTTCCAGGCACGGTTTACAAACTGAATGTTGCCATCCAGGTCGAAAACCTGAATTAAGTCATTGGCATTTTCGAAAAGATCCTGCAGCTGTTCATTGCTATCTTTCAGCGCGCGGATAACTTTTTTCTTATCCGTAATATCTTCACCAATGAGTGTGGTTAAATGCTTGTTGTTATCCATCGGGTGATGGATAACAACGTTGAAGCGTATCGTTCTGTATTCACCTTCTTTGGAAAGGAACTTGCGTTTCAGCTGATCAATAAATCCCTGTTTTTTGATCAGGGTATAAATATGTTCTTCTTTGTTTTTGTCTCTGCCTGGCTCTAAAAATTCTTTCCAGTTTTCACCAAGTATGCGTTGTTTTTCCCAGCCAATAACTTCCAGAAAAGAATCGTTGACATACACAACAACACCATCCTGGTCAATTGTCATCACCAGCAGGTTGATCTTTTCAAAAGCTTCCTGAAGTACTTTCTCCGGACGTTGATTCGCATTAATGATTTGTAACTCCTTAACCTGTTGAATCAATTCATCTCTTGATGTGTGCTGGAAGGGGAAATCTGGTTCTGAAGTCATGGTGCTTTCCTCGGGTGGAGAAATATGAATGCGTTACAAATTTGGGTGTATACGCTACTATGTATAAATTTACCTATAATATCTGTTTTCTACAATAGAAAGCAGGCACTAAAGCTTCTTTCATGAAAGTATATCTCACATTCGATTATGAATTGTTTTTTGGCGTAAACAGCGGTACGGCTGCTCAATGTATAGTTGAGCCAACAGATCGGCTGCTTGCGATCGCAGAAAAGCATGGCATATTCCTGAATTTTTTTGTGGATAGCGGTTATTTACTGGCTTTAGACAAGTATGCAAAAAGATACCCGTCTGTAGCTTATGAAAAAAAGATTGTATTCAATCAGCTTAAACAGTTGAAAGATGCGGGGCATGACATGCAGCTGCATATTCATCCGCATTGGGAAGATTCCTTTTACACAGGCAATGGCTGGAAAATGAATACAGACCGCTACAGGTTGGATCAGTTTTCTGATGAATATATTCAACAGATCATAACTTCATATCATTCAATTATTACCGAACTGACGGGGAAGGCGCCAATGGCTTTCAGAGCCGGAGGCTGGTGTATGCCTCCCTGGAATAAAGTGTCTGACACATTTAAAAAGCTCGGTGTTTGGGTTGATAGTACGGTTTATGAAAAAGGTTTTTTGAATGAAGGAAACATTCAGTTTGATTTCAGCAAGGCCCCGCAGGCAGACCAATGGCTGTTTGAGCGTGATCCGCTGCAAGAAGATCCTATCGGTTACTTCCTTGAACTGCCAATTTCTTCGGTACGTTTATCGCCGTTGTTTTTCTGGAATTTGTATGTACGCGGCCGCTTAAACCGTTCGCTGCATTCATCCATGGGCGACGGCGTTCCTATGGCACAGCCAGGTGTGCGGAATAAAGTTCTTACAAGCTACTCGCAACAGGCATTGAGTTGCGATGGCTATTATGCATCTTTATTGAAACCGGAGTTTCAAAAACGGTTGAAAAGGCAGGATGATACAATGGTTGTGATTGGCCACCCCAAGGCACAAAGTAAATTTTCATTACAGATGCTGGATGAATTTATTTCATCAGTAAAAGATTCCTGTACGTTTGTACGTTATTCTGATCTACAACAAGGTTGACTTTGGTAAAGCACGTTTTACATCAGGAACTTGATCTCGAAAAATGGGATGCATTGATTTTACAATGTACCGTTGCTGATCCGTTTTTATTGTCATCCTGGCTGAATGTTGCAGCTCCGGGCTGGTCTGCATTGGTAGCAGATGATTACAAAGCAGTATTCCCGGTTTTTAGTAATAAAAAATTATTGGGAATGTTTTTTGACCTGCCGAACTTTGTTCAGAAAATTTCACTCTACGGCGATCAAGGATATGCAGATGAAATCAAACAGCAGCTCACCATTTTGCAGCAGAATTTTAAATACATCTGTTACACAACCGATGATACTTTGGTTGAAGAGAAACAATACACTTCTCCAAGACGGCATCAGTTACTGGAATTGAAGGAAGGTATTCGCTTCCCGACAAAGGTGTGGGGCAGAAATATCCGCAAGGCTGAAAGTGCAGCACTTACAACACTTAGTGCCGTACCTACAGATTTTTTTGTTAGGGCTTTACAAAAAGAATTAAAAGAGAAAGGGAATCCATACAAACAATCGGATTATATAATACTGCAGCAACTGGCCGATATGTCTATTTCACAGGGATATGGATTTATTGAAGGTATTAAAGATGCCAATGGTACGTTTACCTGCGGACAGTTTTATACATATATACATGGCAGGATTTATCTGGTGGCCTGTTTCAGTAACGACACGGCACGCCAGCATAGCCTGTTACATTACTTATTATATAAAATCATTCAGCAGAAATATGAACAGGATGGAATACTTCGTATTCATTTCGGCGGGTCGAATTTGCCCGTGATTGCTGATTTTAATAAAAATTTTGGAGCACAGGATGAAGAGTTTGTTTTAGTCTATAAAAACAAATTGCCGTTCCCGTTCCGGATTTTCAAACACGCATAATGAACAAGACAACAATCATCGTTTCGGTAACAACCGATTTAGTAACCGATCAACGCGTATATAAAGTATGTAACAGTCTGCATACACATGGCTACAACATTTTATTGGTTGGCCGCAAGAAGAAGGATAGTATGCCTATGGATGTGCGGCCGTATAAAACACATCGCTTCCATCTATGGTTTGAAAAGGGCCCGCTGTTTTACGCACAATACAACCTGTATTTATTTTTTTATCTGCTGTTTCATAAAGCAGATATTCTGCTTGCAAACGACCTGGATACCCTACTTCCGAATTACCTGGTATCGAAAATTAAAGGAGTGCCACTGGCCTACGATAATCACGAATATTTTACCGGTGTACCTGAATTGATTGCACGTCCAAGAGTACAAAAGATTTGGAAGAGCATTGAAAACTGGATCTTCCCGAAAGTGAAATACATTTACACAGATAACTTTGCGAAGAGAAGTTTGTTTGTAGAAGAATTTAAACAACCTGTAGAAGTGGTGATGAATGTACCGATCCTGCAGGAAAGTACATTTGATCCTCAATATAAATTAGAAGGTGTTGAGAATAAATTTATACTGATCTATCAGGGAACAGGAATTAACGTAGCGCGTGGAACCGAAGAACTGACGATGGCTATGGAATACCTGGATGAGCGGTTTCTGTTATTGTTTGTTGGCAGTGGTGATGTGATTGATGTACTCAAAGCTATTGTGAAAGAAAAGTCATTGGAAAATCGTGTACGGTTTATCCCGAAAGTACCGCATCATATTTTAAAGCAATACACCATGCAGGCACAATTGGGAATCACTGTTGACAAACCAATCAGTGAAAACTACATTTACAGTTTCCCGAATAAGGTATTTGATTATGTACACGCCGGTGTACCTGTATTAGCTTCACGTTTGCAGGAAGTAGAACGCATTATGAATCTGTATGGTATCGGAACATTTGTTGAATCGTATGAGCCAAAGCACATAGCTGAGCGCATTCAATGGGTGTACGACAATCCGCAGGCATACTCAGAATGGAAAAAGAATCTGGTGCATGCTGCAAAGGAAATCAATTGGCAGGAGCAGGAGAAAGTATTGCTTGGGATTTACAAACGCATATGTGCGGAGAACAGCATTGTATAATTTGCATGGATTGATTTTTATTTAATGCTACTTTCCCATTTCATAAAATTGATAATCCTCCACAAACGGCCCGGATCGTTGGACGATTGAATGAGGTTGAACCAATCCTTTTTTAATTTGCTGTATTGAATAAATGCATCATCCTGATCTGGTATGGCATCGTATAATTCCTTTTGAATGGATTTGTACCATGCATTTTCAGGGGTGGCATAACCCACTTTGTCTCTGCGCAAACGAATGTCTTCCGGAAGAATATTTTTAGTCGCCTTGCGCAACAAGTATTTGCTATATCCCTTATGAATTTTCAGTGATGCGGAAAGCGAAAATATTTTTTCAATCAGGATATGATCATCGGCAAAAGGTGTTCGGGACTCTACGCCAAAACGCATAGAATTTCTATCTCCGGTACGCAAGAGTACTTTCAGATCCGGACCGCAAAATTGATGATGTAAAAACTGATTGAGTGGTTGTAGTTTGTCTTCTTTTCTATAAGAAGAAATGTTTGATGAAAAAGATTTTACAAAATCCGTATTCAGGTATTGTTGAATCTGCGGCGCATAAATATCCTGCAGCAGCGGTAAAGATTGTATGGTTTGTTTGCCGAATTGTTTCAGAAATTTTCCAGGACTATTGAAGCTGGGGAAGTTCGGTTTCTTGATATTTTCAATGACTGCGGTATAATCCGAATGCGTGAATGCATCCCAGAGAAAACAGTTGTAATGTTTTTGATACCCGCCGAATAATTCATCACTGCCTTGTCCGTCGAAGTTTATTTTAATACCATGCTTTTTGAAATGTTGCATGAGCTTATAATGCGAGTACACGCTCATTGAAAAGAACGGAAGATCTTGTGTATAAATCAGATCGTCCAGCTCTGTAGCAAGCTCTGTTGCGTTCGGCTCAACGATGTGCCAGTGTGTATTTTTTTGCTTCGCAATTTTTTCGGCCCAACTGAATTCGTCTTCTTTCACATTTGGGAAGTGTGCTGTAAATAAATTCAGTAAAGGGGTAGAATGATTTTCAGACATCATGGCAAGCAAATGCTGAACAATTGTGCTGCTATCCAAACCGCCGCTCAGACTGGCTCCCAGCGGTACATCAGAGCGCATGCGGATCTGGATGGATTCTTTAAGCAGATGCTGAATTTCTTCAACTTGTGTATTCAGCTGTTGTTCAGTATAGCTTTCCCAGGCTGAATTATATTCGAGCTGGTAATAATTTTTTATTTCATAGATATTGGAATCCAGATCATAAATGAAATATTCGGCTGGTTTTAATTCACAAATATCATTGAATAAAGTAGAACGTATGTTCTCGTGTTTGCCCAATACGAGATATTCCCAGGCAGCTTCGGTATTGATTTCTGTATCGGTTAAATGCTTCAATGCCTTGATTTCAGAAGCAAAGGCGAAGAACGCGTCGGTTGCTGTGTAATATAAAGGTTTCACCCCAAAACGATCCCGGCTGCCGAAGAGGATATTTTTTTTTCGATCAAAAATAACAAAGGCCCACATGCCATTTAATTTTTCGAGCATATGGATTCCCCATTCCTGGTATGCAGCCAGAAGCACTTCGGTATCTGTGCTTGTTTTGAATGTATATCCCTTCTGTATTAATGCCTGTCGGATTTCAATGTAATTATAAACCTCGCCATTGTATACGATCCAGAGATCTTCAGACAGGCACATAGGCTGGTGGCCACTAGGACTGAGATCAAGGATGGTAAGTCTTCTGTGTCCTAGGCCTAAAGATGCCTGCTGATTGTAAGCTCCTTCAACCGGACGTTTAGGTGTATAGGGAAGGGTGTATTCTAAAACGGATTTTGGTGTTGCTGCTCCGTAGTAGCAATTTTGTGAAGATGAATGTATAAAAAAATAACCTTCATCATCCGGGCCGCGGTGGGCAAGCAACTCCGTTGTTTTTACCAACAGCGGAGCAATGTTTGTATTGCCTTGCTTACTTACGATGCCACTGATGCCACACATATGATATTATGGGAAAAGTTTAAAAGATGGAAGAACGGCTTTCAACGTTAAATGATTTTGTTGTCTGAAAACCAGTATTAATAAGAATGCATATACAATATAACCTAAACTGGTAGAAACTGCCAGTCCTTCAACGCGATAATAATACATAAGTGGTATAGAGCCTGATAATGCTACAAGCGTGGATATAAGTGAAGAGTAATTGTTGATTTTAAACTGGCCGGTGCCTGCAAAATAATTCCAGTATATTTTTCCATAGGCTGCTATGAGTGTACCAGGTAATAAGATGGTTATATAACGTGTTATGCCAGCGAAATCATTTCCGAACAGCAGTAATAAAAATGATTCCGGTATACAAAACAAAATGATCAATGCAGCTAAGCTATACCAAAAGGCAACCGATGCAAAGGATTGTGTTTTTTCTATCTGCTCCTCTTTATCTGTTGAAGCTGCAATCTGCGGATATAGCCAGGTTGCCAACGTATTACTGATCATCCATACGGCCTCAACCAGCGATGCAGCAGCTGCATAGATACCAAGTCCTTTAATATCGCCAAGGATCAGATAAATCAAATAAAACCCAATACGCATGTTTGCAAAATTTAGAAAATTACTGTACTGGGCTATTAAACCATTTTTAAGCGCAAAGCCAATTGTTTTGTCTGACACGGTTGGTTGAATATTTTTATTGAAATAAAATTTCAACAGGAAAAATACACCGGTGATAATTGTTGCTGCATAAGAGTAGAGCAAGGCCATGCAGAATGTTTCTGTAGTAAGGTTTGTTTGCAGCATAAACCAGACAAATGCCATGCTGGTAATTGCCTGGACAGCATTCATGCAATTGAAGCCAAAAATTTGATGAGTGGCCTGCAGCTGGTAATTGATACCTGTAATAACAGCCAGTAAAAAACTATTGATGAATAAATAGGAGAGTAATTGACCGCTTTGGATGTGTGTATAATAAAGTACAATAGGTACGATGATGCTTGCAAGTAAGCTCCATAATATGCCGGAAAAAAATAACTTTTTAAATGGTACGTGTTGAGTTAAATAAATATATCCGGGTCCGAAAATAATTTCACTGACCAGTTGTACGATGGTGACATTGGCAATAAATAAACTAAGTGTTCCTCTTCCTTCTGCGCCTAAAAGTCTTGCAGAGACCATAAACACGCCAAAGGTGCTTACAGCCATCAGCAAACGAACAGCAAAGGTGCTTAAGAGGATTTTTTTAGTCATTATCTATTGAATAAATATCATGCAGTTTTTGAACAATACGCTCAGCTGTATGTCCGTCCCATAGTTCGGGAATATCAGAATTTTTCCATTGATTGGATTCTAATTTAATCAGCAGGTTTTGAAGCGTTTCAAGAGTTACAGCAAGTTCATTTGAACCTGTGGAAATTGTTTCCGGTCGCTCTGTCGTTGTTCTGTAGGTGATGCAGGGAACTTTCATGAATGTAGTTTCCTCCTGGATGCCACCTGAATCGGTAATTACAGCTTTTGCATGCTTCTGCATGTAAAGAAACTCCAGGTAACGAAGCGGTTCAATGAATTCAATATTATTGATCTCATTGAATATGGAAGTGCCACGCAGCATTTTTTCGGTACGTGGATGTACCGGGAAAATACATTTTCTGTTTCCGATGGAACGTGACACTGTTCGCAGGATATCTGCTAATACATCCGGGTTGTCAACGTTGTCGGCCCGGTGCAACGTTAGCAGATAATAATTATTTTCTTCAAGTGAATATATTCTGAATATGTCAGGCTTCTGCGCGAATGATAATGTTTTGATCAGGGAATCAATCATGATATTCCCTACAAAAAAAATCTGTTCATTCCGGATTCCTTCTTTCAGCAGGTTATTACCTGCATCTCTGGAAGTGGTAAAGAAATAATCGGTGATGGAATCTGTAAGGATGCGGTTGATCTCTTCCGGCATCTTGCGATCGTGTGAGCGCAGGCCTGCTTCGATATGGATCAGATCTTTGTGTAATTTCTTTGTAACAATACTGCAGGCCATGGTTGACGTAACATCTCCCACAACAATAACAGCCTTTGCTGCATGGTCTTTCAGGAATTCTTCAAAGCCGGTAATGATTTCGCTTGTCTGTTTATTCTGACTTCCTCCTGTAATTCCCAAATGATAGCTTGGTGCAGGTATTGCGAGATCTTCAAAAAAAACTTCGTTCATAAGCGGGTCATAATGCTGACCTGTATGTACAAGCGTATAATTGATTTTTTCTTCTTTTAAAAGCTTATGGATCAAAGGTGCGATCTTAACAAAATTGGGACGGGCACCTGCAACAATGATTATTTCTAACATTCTTTCGTTGAATTGTTCTATAAAAATAATGAAATCCTTTATCTTCACTAAATATAACGGTAAGCATTTCCAATTATTCCTGGTCTGTGAAAAATAAATACATTATTGCGATTGTAGGTCCTACGGCAGTGGGTAAAACAGCTTTATCTATTGCATTGGCGAAACGTTATAAGACCTGTGTATTATCGGCAGATTCCCGCCAGATCTTTAAGGAGTTGAGCATTGGTACGGCAAAGGCGAGTGTAGAGGAGCAGGATGGAGTGCCACATTATTTTGTAGATTCTTTATCTATTGAAGAACCATTTAACGCAGGCATTTTTGAACGCGAGGGATTACGACTGCTGGACGAATTGTTTAAAACGCATGATGTTGTTATCCTCTGCGGCGGAACAGGCTTGTATGTGAAGTCTTTGCTGGAAGGGATGGATGAATTGCCTGAAACAGATCCGGAGTTGCGCGAGGCCCTGAATAAAGAATTTGCAACAAGAGGCTTGGAGGCTATGGGAGCAGAGCTGAAAGAAATAGATGACACAACCTACCAGCAAATTGATCTGCAGAATCCGTTGCGTGTTTTCAGGGCGATTGAAGTATACCGACAAACAGGAAAGCCACTTTCGGTTTTTAAAACCGGTACAAAAAAAGAGCGCCCGTTTAAAAGTATAAAGATTGGCTTGAATATGCCGAGGGAAGAGCTGTATGAACGCATCGATCGCAGAATGGATATGATGCTTGCCGCAGGATTGGAAGAGGAAGCTCGTGTCAATATAAAATATAGACATCTGAATGCTTTGCAAACGGTTGGGTATAGTGAGATATTTGGTTTTATTGATGGGGACTATGATCGTGAAGAAATGGTACGTCTGTTAAAGCGTAACAGCCGTAGATACGCCAAGCGCCAGCTGACGTGGTTTACCAGAGATCAGGAAGTGGTTTGGTTTCATCCTGGCCAGCTAAAAGAGATTGAATCGTATATTGAATCGCATCTTCAATAAAATCGTAAGGCATAAAAAAGGAAAGAGTAATCTCTTTCCTTTTTTATTTTAAATATAATGAAAACTATACTTCGTATTTTCTGCCATTCAACTTTTCTGCCAGTGAAAGCAGGTCTTCATTGATTGGTTTTCTTTTTGTGATTGTATCAATGAAAGGTGTATAAACAACTTGGTGATCGATAATTCCTGCCATTACATTTGCTTTACCTTCCAGTAAACCTTCAACAGCAGCCAGACCCAAACGGCTGGCTAATACGCGATCAGCTGCTGATGGACCACCCCCACGTTGCACGTGACCTAATGTAGTTACTCTGCAATCCAATTGAGGCAGAGCTTCTTTGATATCTCTTGCAATCATACTTGCGCGGCCTTCCTGATGACCTTCTGCAACAATGATAATGTGAGAAGCTTTAGCATCGCTTGTGCCATGTTTCAAACGATTTATGACAACATTTTTGTCATAAGGAAACTCCGGTATAATCGCCATTTCTGCACCGCCAGAGATTGCTGAACGAACAGCAATATAGCCTGTATCACGGCCCATTACTTCAATAAAGAATACACGCTCATGTGCATCAGCTGTATCACGAATCTTATCAATTGCTGCAAGGCAAGTATTTACTGCCGTGTCATATCCAATCGTGAAATCAGAACCGTATAAGTCGTTGTCAATGGTGCCGGGAGCACCAACACAAGGGATCTGGTATTCATTGTAAAACAATTCAGCACCTGTGAAAGTACCGTTGCCGCCAATGGCAACCAAACCATCAATGCCGAATTTCTGGATTTGTTCAAATGCTTTTCTTCTGCCTTCCGGAGTTCTGAACTCTTCGCTTCTGGCAGATTTTAAGATCGTTCCGCCTTTTTGAATGATATTGCTAACAGCACGATTGTCAAGTTCGATAAAGTTCCCATTAATCATCCCGTCATATCCCCGAACTATACCATAAACCTCAAGGTTATGGTAATGACCTGCACGAACCGCTGCACGGATACATGCATTCATACCTGGAGCATCGCCTCCAGAAGTATACACTGCTATTTTTTTCATTATTAATGAGTTGTCAAACAAATTCAAATAAAGAGGTGGATTTTTGGAGGCAAATACTGCCCAATCAACATTCCAATGCTCAATTTTACTAAAAAAATCATACAATAGAAATCAAATGTATGCTCTTTTATTGAATTTAAGGTTAAATAAATAGACACTTTTTATTATTTAGAGTAAATTCGTCTCTACGTTGCATGAAAAGGAAGCCGCAGAAATGAACAATACCCCACCATTTTTAACGATTATAACCGTAGTCTACAATAACCTTCCTGGTCTACAGTATACCTTTCAGTCGATTCGCCAGCAAACATGTACAGATTTTGAATGGCTGGTTATTGACGGTGGCTCTACGGATGGTACCAAAGAATGGCTTTCGCAATTGTCGTTTCCTGCATTGACATTTGTTTCTGAAAAGGATGGCGGCTTGTACGATGCCATGAATAAAGGGTTGAAAATGGCTTCCGGACAATTCGTATGGTTTATGAATTCAGGAGATGGAATTTATAGTGCCAGTACGGTTGAACACCTGAAACTGCATGGTACACACGCGGATGTCCTCTATGGAGAAACCATGCTGATTGATGAGCAAGGAAATCAGATTGGAAAAAGATCTGAAAAAACAACCCGTGTTCTGCCTTCAACATTAACTACGCGCTCCATGATCATGGGCATGGTTGTTTGTCATCAATCGTTTATTCCCAAACGTACTATTACTACTCCATACCAGCTAAAATACAGGTTCAGTGCTGATATAGACTGGGTGATCTCGTGTCTGGAAAAATCAAAAAATACAATCAATTGTAATAGCATCCTCTCCAATTATCTGGTGGGAGGGCTTTCCATACAAAATCAAAAGACAGGTTGGAAAGAACGCTGGTCTATTTATGTAGAACATTATGGCTTAATCTATACCACTTTTGCCCATTTTTATATTGTGATTCGGTATATTTGGAAATATATCTTTTTCAATAAAAAATATTAATCGTAACCGAATTGAGTATATATTGTTTTTCAGATGCACGGATTAAAAAATAAAGTTGTACTGGTTACCGGCGGAACAGGTTCTTTGGGATCGAGATTAATTGAAAAGTTACTGCATACGCCTGAAATCGGACAAAAAAAGATCATTGTTTTCTCCAGAGATGAATTAAAACAATCGGAGATGCAAGCGAACTACCAGGCCGAATCTGAAGCAGGTAAGATCAGTTTTATTTTAGGAGATATCCGTGATGCTGAAACATTATCGAAAGCTTTGATTGATGTTGATGTGGTTTTTCATACGGCTGCATTAAAACATGTTCCTGCAACAGAAAGCAATCCGCGGGAATGTATCAAAACAAATGTTATTGGTGCAATAAATCTTATTGATGCCTGTTTGCAACAGGGCGTGTCAAAAGTGATTGCGCTGTCTACCGATAAGGCTGCTTCTCCTGAAAGTGTGTACGGTGCCTCTAAACTAATTTCGGATAAGTTATTTATTGATGCGAATAAATACGGAATAACAAAGTTCTCTATTGTTCGTTTTGGAAATATCCTCGGTTCACGCGGTTCGGTACTTCCATTATTCATGGAACAGAAAAGCAAAAAAGCTTTGACGATCACACATCCGGAAATGACTCGTTTTTGTATTACATTCAGTGAGGCAGTAAATGTGTTGTTGTTTGCATTGGAACATTCATTAGGTGGCGAAGTGCTGGTACCCAAAAGTCCTTCATTCCGCATCGAAGATCTTGCGGATGTTGTATGTGCGGGTTGTGAAAAGTCATACATAGGCATACGGGTAGGAGAGAAGTTGCATGAAGATATGATTACCGAGGACGATGCGCGTTATACACTAGAGTCTGCAGAGTATTTTATTTTGTTACCGAACAAACACGATCTTGAGATTGAAGCATACTGGACAAGATCTTTTGGTGCACGAAAAATTGAAAATCCTTTTTGCTTAAGATCCGATAATAATTCAGTCTTTTTATCAAAACAACAACTGGCACAACTAATAAATCAAATTTAAAATCTATTATTTATTTCTTATATCATGAAAAATATCTTTTCCGGGAAGTTTGCATACCATCTACTTGCGCTGTTTGCATTACTCGTTTTGACAACGATCTATTGTAAACCTGTTTTAGATAATAAAAAATTAGCTCAGCACGATTTGGTGCAGGCAACAGGTGCTGCACAGGAACTTGAAATGTATCATAAAAAATCGGGTGAATATCCGTTATGGACAAACAGTATGTTTGGAGGTATGCCTTCCTATACAGTTAAAATAGATTATGATAACTCATGGACTGCTAAAGCTGCTTCATTTATTTCGTATATCCTGCCGGATCCGATCAATTATATATTTCTGCTGGTTGGCTGTTTTTATATTGCAATGGCAGCCATGGGCAACAAACCACTTTACTCTTTCTTAGGAGCAATTGCATTTGGTTTTAGTTCTTTTGGATTGATTAGTCTTGAAGCTGGCCATGCCTCTAAAGTATTGGCTATTGCCTTTTGTGCACCGTTAGCAGCTGGTATTGTATTGGTGTACAGAAGAGAATATTTAAAAGGTGCTTTACTGACAGCGATCTTTATGATGATGGAATTATACGCCAATCACATTCAGATCACTTATTACCTGGCTATCGCACTTGTTGTTTATGCAATCATTGAATTTGTACGTTCAATTCTTTCTAAAAAGATTCAAGCATTTTTTATTTCAAGCGCAATCGTTTTAGGTATCAGCGTGGTTGTACTTGGCTCTATGGCAACACGTTTTTGGGTGATGTATGAATACCAAAAATACACGATCAGAGGTCCTGCTGAATTGACGCCATTAGCAACGGAAGAAGAAGGAAAGAGTGCTGAAGAAGAAAAGAAAACTATGAAATCTGCAAGCGGTTTGGATAGAGATTATGCATTTAGCTGGAGTTATGGTGTTTCTGAAACATTTAATTATCTGATCCCAAACTTTAAAGGAGGTAAATCCGGTGCGGCTTTAGATGAGAAGTCAGCGATCTATGAAACGATAGAAGATAGCTTCGGAAAAGAAAATGCTGCAAAGTTTGCTAAGGCAGAGCAGTGGCCGATTTATTGGGGTGATCAGCCAGGCACCAGCGGACCTGCATACATGGGAGCAATTGTTTGCTTCTTATTTGTCCTGGCTCTTTTTGTAGTGAAAGATCCTATGAAATGGTGGATGCTGGGAATCGTGATCGTATTCACCATGCTGGCATGGGGACAGAATTTCCCGAAATTCAACTATTTCGTATTCGATTATTTCCCTATGTATAACAAGTTCCGTGCGGTAACAATGATCCACGCGATTGTGGCAATGTTTATGGTGTGGTTGTCTGTTTGGGGATTAAGTGAATTACTTACTACGGATAAGCAAAAACTAAAAAAATATTTACAGTTCAGTATTGGCATTGTTGGAGGTTTGGCTTTAGTATTCTGGCTTTTTGGTTCATCATTTGAATCGTTTGAAAAGAGTGATGCTGAAGCTGCTGAGCAATCTAAAAATGATTTTATTCAGTCATGGACGCAGGCTTCTCAGAAACCTGAATTTGCCACGGCTATGTATGAAGCATTACTGACAGATCGTGCGGCTGCATTATCTGCAGATGCAGTAAGATCATTGTTGTTTATATTATTGGCAGGTGGAGTACTATATCTATATGCCGCTACAGATGTACTTAAGGTTGAGTATTTAATTCTTGCTCTGGCCTTGTTTATTTTAATTGATGAATGGCAGGTGAGTAAACGTTATCTGAATGATGCAGACTTTAAAAAGCGCAAGTCGAATAAGCTTACCGTTACACCAACAGATGCCGATAATAGAATTCTGCAGGATACAGATCCGAACTTCAGAGTGTATAATGCAACGGTTAGTACATTTAATGATGCAACAACTTCTTATTTCCATAAATCAATAGGCGGTTATTCAGCTGCGAAACTTAGAAGATTCCAGGATCTGGTAGATCGTCAGATCAGCAATAACAATATGAATGTATTGAACATGTTGAATACAAAGTATTTCATTGTTCAAAACCCATCTAATGGAGAGCCGGTTGCACAGTTAAATCCAGCGGCTTTGGGTAATGCATGGTTTGTGCAGGATGTGCTTACAGCAAAAAGTGCAGACGAAGAGATGGCTTTGATGGATAGTTTAAATCCCGGACAAACAGCCGTTATTTCAGCAGAATATTATGCAAAAATCAATTCATTTAAACCTATGTATGATAGTACTGCAACCATCAAACTTACTTCATACAACCCTGAAAAATTAACATATGAGTATAACGCGGCAACACCGCAATTGGCAGTATTCTCAGAGATCTATTACAACAGTGGATTAGGCTGGAATGCTTTTATCGATGGGAAACCGGCTGATCATATTCGTGTAGATTATCTGTTAAGAGGTATGCAGGTGCCTGCCGGAAAACATGTGATTGAATTTAAATTCGAACCGCAGTCTTATCATAAAGGCGAAACAATTTCTTTGATATTCTCAATCATGTTTGTGATTGGTTTGGGTGGCGTTATATATTTATTCTATAAAAAGAACGCTGTAGCAGCTTAAGCTATCTGAACAAATAAAAAGACAGGGCCTGTTGAATATTTCAGCAGGCCCTGTCTTTTTATTTATGAAGTACTAAAGTTATTTCTGACCAACCGTAATGACAGACAAACCGGCACGATTAAAAATCAGTTTGTCAACGATCCTGAACAAAGGCACGAGCCTATTGTAGAATTTTAATTGGCCTTCCGGAATGATTTTATTTTTTAACAAGCGTCCTGATACAAACCAACCGGGAATGCCGGCAAAGTTGAAATAACGACTCTTAACAATTTTAAAATCAGCCTTTATGAAAAGATCATTTAAACTACGGTTATTATATCTTTTGTAATGCTCCAATTCCTTGTCGAAACGGTTATATAAAGCCTGATATGCAGGAACCAGAATAATAAGGTTACCACCTTTTTTCAGTAGCTTATGGCAGTTGCTTATGGCTAAAGCATCCTGTTCAATATGTTCAACAACGTTTAAGGCGAATATGGTGTCAAACGATTCAAATAAATGCAGGTATTTACTGTCAAAATCCGGATCTACCAGGTCAAACAATATCATTTTCTTTTCATTGAAAGAAGGAAAACGTTTGCTTAGTGCTTCAAGGTAATTTGATCTTAAGTCTGATAATGTAATTGATAATTTGTTCTCAATAAAAAACTGTGAAATATTACCAATACCGGAACCGACTTCTAAGATCTCTCCGGAGCAATAGGGACGGATCACATCGAAGAACCATTTGTTGAGCTTATCTGCATCGGAAAGAACAGACAGGGTATCCATTCCTTCGATGTCAATTTCTTTGTATGTAAAGCTTTGGCTCATTTCTAGAATAACGAATATTTAATAATACAATACAAGGCTCTGAAAGCATCCTTCATGCCGATTTTTTTTCCTTCCTCATAGGTACGCCCGTAATAAGATATACCAACCTCATAGATACGTATATTCGGTACCTTTGCGATTTTAGCCGTTACTTCCGGTTCAAACCCAAAGCGCGTTTCTTTAAGAGAAATATTTTTGATGATGTCTTTTTTGAAAACCTTATAACATGTTTCCATATCTGTTAAATTCAGATTGGTAAACATATTGCTTGCCATGGTCAGCATTTTATTGCCGATTGTGTGCCAGAAAAATAAAATTCTGTGTGGTTTGCCGCCAATAAAGCGGGAGCCATATACAACATCAGCAAAGCCTTCTATGATTGGTTGTAAAAGTAAATTATACTCGCGTGGGTCGTATTCAAGGTCAGCATCCTGAATGATGATTACATCACCTGTAGCTTTTTCAATACCTGTATGTAATGCAGCGCCTTTACCTTTATTAATTTCATGATTATAAAGTGTAATGTCATGACCCGGGTGTTCGGCTATATATTGCTCGATGGCCTTTTTCGTATTGTCTTTCGAACAATCGTTTACTAAGATAATCTGCTTTTGGATGTTATTGCTTAATGAGACATCTAATACACGATTGAGAATTAAATGTATGGTATGCTCTTCGTTGTAGGCAGGAATAACAATAGATAAAGTATTGATCATTTGATGATTATTAATCCTGTAAGTTAGGGTTTTTATTGAGCATTTTCAATGAAAATCCTAAAATTATGGCTTTTGAGAAGGTCTTAAAGGAGAAGGATTACAGCAAATTTCTGTATACTGATTCATACGCTGCGCTGATTTTTTCAGGAAGATATTTATCCAACGCTTTATTTCTGGCATTTAATTTTAAAACATCAGGTGATTCATGATTGATGATAAAATGAATGCCGTCTGCCAGATCGGTTTCGTTTTTGTACGCTGCCAGGTATCCATTTTTTTTGTGGTCAATCATTTCAGGTAAACCGCCTGTATGGAATGCTACTACAGGCACTCCGCAAGACATTGCTTCAGCAACTGTATTTGGTAAATTATCTTCCAGAGAAGGACTGATATAGGCATCTGCCACAGAATAGATTTCTGAAATATCTTTTGGATTGATTTTGCCGAGATAATTTACCTTGAATGGTAAATGATTGAATGCTTCCGATACATTGTTTTTAATGGCGCCAAACACAGCAATTTCAAGTGTATCGCTTGTATGGTGCTTGGCTAAGTGGGTGAGTGCGTCTTTAAAATATTGAAATCCTTTTCTTGGATCCTGAATACTCATAGAACCAAAAAGCAATATTTTTTTATCTGTTGGAAGCTTATATTTTAAACGCATTTTCATGGTGTCGTGCGGAATGAAATCATCTACAGGCAAAGCATTCGGAATGGAAGTAACATGGAAGTTCTTTAAAATGGAACTTCTGGCTGCTTCTGTTGTGAGCCACTGGCTGCAGCCTACAATGGTAAGTTTGCTGGCATGTTTGAAAATGTGGGCTTTACGTGCATGCAGCTGTGCGGATAAATCTGTGTTACTTGGTTTTTTTAGAAATGGACAATTGCCACAATTATACAGGTACGCCGTACATGTACCAGGGTAATGGCAGCCACCTGTAAAATACCAGAAATCATGCATGGTAATAACAACCGGCTTACCTGATTTGAAAATTTTATCTAAGCCGTTTAAAGAAATAAAACCCTGATTGATCCAGTGTAAGTGAATGATATCCGCTTCCTGAAAAGCCTTGTTTTGAGTAATATCAAAACCAAGGGGAGCTGTCGAAAAGCTAAATCGTACCGATGAATCTTTTTCAGAAAATAGAAACAAAAATTTTTCGAAGGCTAAAAAAAGAAATGATTTTAATTTGCCCAGCAAGGCATCATCCTCATATGAAAAAGATGTAATGGATGATTGATTACGGGAAGCCTTTGTAAGATAACTGACTTCATTTTTTTTTCTTAATACCTCTAATAGCCTGTTTGCAGCTATGGCCGCACCTCCCTGATGGTGAAAGGTGCTGATCATACAAACGTTTATTTTTTTTGACATTGGAAAGGCTATTAAAGTTTTAGTTATAAAGTAGTCGCACGGTTAATTCTATACACAGCAAAATCAGCATTCTTAAATACCAACTGTAATGCTGCATAATGAACAATTGGTGTACGGTATGAAATATAATAATTTGCTTTTGAATGTATCAGAGATTGCTCGTCTGTATATTGTCTGATCGCATTTCTGCCGGTTTCTAAACGAAGTGCACGGGGTTTGAAAAAGCAAAGAATATCTGTTGTCTGTGTATGCGATTTGATAAACGCATATAATTCTTTTGATTCGGCACTATGAATAGCATCTGTGTTTTTTATGAATCTGAACTGAACAACACAGATTAAACCGCTTACAGCAATTGTACTGATTAGTAATAAGGGAATACTTCGGGTAATAATGCTGTTATATATACTTTTAATTTGTATGCAGCCAATCCAAAGGAAATAGATGTATATAGGCAAAAGCGGCATGATGAAGCGATAACCTTGTTTACTTGGCCAGATAATAAATACCCCCATAACAATAACTGTAAATAAAATCAGATCCAGGTTTTCTTTGAACCTACTGTATATCCCATAAATACTGATGCCAAACAGTAGTAAAGAAATCGTATATATACATCCGGAAATAATGTGTAGGCCCTTGAATGCTGGTAGGTAAGGCATTGCCAGTTCCCATAAATTAAAAGGGTAGACTGCGAATAATTCAATATAATACCAAATGTTCTGTAAAATTGTTGGTATATCTGTTAACAGGAGATATTGCAGATAACTACCTGAATCTATTTTATACAGTAATGATAATTCTTTAGATAGCAATAAGAATAATACATAAGGAAAGCTAAGCAGTAGAATGTTTTTTTGAATGGAATATGTTTTCCATTGTTGTAATTGGTAGAAGGAGAGCAACGGTAAAAATAAGATCCCGGTACTTCTGAATATATAGGATGCAAAAATAATACATACCAATCGCGTATAAAATATGTATGGATTTTGAACATTATTTTTTTGTAACCAAACAAAAAACAGGAATGTAAAGAAGAGGAAGGGAATATCAGATCCTATGGTATCTGGCTGAATTACCATTTGAGGATGCAGGCCAAAGCAAATAGTTATAAACGCTGCCACTTTTGTACTATCGGTACGTTGTTTGAAGAATGTATAAATGACACACAAACTGCCTGTCCAGAATAGAAGCATAATCATTTTCATGCCATAAAAATTCACACCAAATAATTTGATAACTGGGGCGAGGGATAAAGCTGTTCCAACGGGATATAAATAGGGCCCTGTTAACCTGTCTGAATAATCCATGGCAAATTTATTAGTTTCGAACAGCGCGTTCGTGGTCCCATCAACAATGGCAATTGCCTGAGAAACATATAAAGCGAAATCATCTCCCCAGTTGTGGCCATCATCTATGGTTAAATAAGAACAGAAAACCAGGAATAAAACAAGAATCCATCTGTTGGTAAACAATCGGTACAGAGAAGACGATTCTATAGGCATCATGTCAGGGTAAAGATTATTTTAAGAAAAGGTTGATAAGATATTCAAAACGGTCTTTCCAGGAAACTTTAAAAAACAGACGAAATGCTTTTAAGATATTTTTGTCTTCCTGGATCGGATAGATAAACTGTATCTGTTTTGAAGCTTGGTTTATATCAACGTGGTATTTATTGGTTGCAGGGGAATGTACACCTGAACTGTCGTTTCCGAAATTCATGGCAACACTGTTCACCGGATATAGACAATAAGCATTGTGTTTAAAATGTGCGTAGCACCAGCGTATGGCCCAGGAGTTGATTTGTCCGGTCATTTGGCGGTGCAGCATTTTAGAAAGGTCTACACCACCTTTATTGAACAGTTCCTGTTGATCTTTATCGGCAGCAAAAGCGGCATAATCTTTCATTTCCCAATCAGCACTTGTCCAGCGGTCTTTCCAGGTAGCCCAGCCCCAGGAAGATGCCCGGGGAGAAATAAATACATCGTCGGTATAATACTGGGGCATGTTGAAAGGGAACCGGTAACCGCTAATCGAAAACAGGTCTTTTTTATCTTCGTAAAATTCCAGGGCGTTATTCATATAAGTAAGGAAATTCTTACCCGTTAGAATATCGTCTTCAAGAACAATCGCCCGTTCGTGTTGATTAAGAATTTCAGTAACTCCATTGATTACCGAGTAGGCAAGTCCTTTATTGGTTTCCTGCATAGAAACCGACACATGCTTAAATCCCGTGCAGGTTGATATAATATTCCGAACGGCAGTTATAGCTTCTTTGTCTGATTCGTTCTTAGGGCCGTCTGAAAAAACATATAAATCGGAGTCTGTTGCCAAATCATTTTTTTGAAGAGCAGAAAGTGTTTTTAATGTATGCTCCGGACGGTTATAAACAAATAGTATAATTGGTGCTGGCCTCATTGGATATATATCAATCCATAAAGATAAATACTTCGATACGATTAATATCGTTTTTGCGATCCAAATAATGCAAAATTCACTATGGGAGTAGTATTTTAACTATATTTGAGGCCATAAAATCAGAGAATGGGCATTATAATCCGACAGAGCTTTAAGAGTACACTGCTTTCTTATACAGGAATCATCATTGGGATGATTAATGTATTGTGGTTGATGCCTCAATTTTTCTCACCCGAACAGATTGGCTTGTTCCGGTTGTTGCAGGATATTCCCATCCTTGTCGCGTCTTTCATGCAGTTTGGGGCAGCCAATGTTGCCGATCGGTTTTTCCCTAAATTCAAAACAGAAGATGGTAAACACAACGGTTTTCTATTTCTTCTGCTGGTTTATCCATTCCTGGGTTATCTGTTGTTTCTGTTGTCTTACTGGCTTTTTCAAGCAGATATTGTTGCTGTTTATAAAGGCAAATCACCGTTGTTTACAGACTACATGGCTTACCTTGTGCCTTTGTCTTTGTTCACCATGTACTCCAGTATTTTTGAAACATATGCGCGTATTCACATGCGTATCGTAGTGCCTACTTTCGTAAGGGAAATTATTTTACGGATCTTATTTGTATTGCTGATTGCGGGATACGCGCTGCAGTTTTATGATTTTGGATTTACAATTATCCTATATGTACTCAGCTATGCATGTGCGCTGGCATTGCTGGTCGTTTATACCATCTCTACCATGCAGTTTTACCTAAAACCACAATTGGAATTTCTGGATAAAACACTTGTGAAAAATATTTTTGCATTCGTCGCATTCATTGTTCCCGGTACAGCAGGTTCATTAATCGCGTCTAAGATCGATACCTTGATTATTGGTGCGGAACTTGGTCTTGCAGAAATTGCTATTTATAACCTGGCTTTTTTTGTGGGTTCAATTGTAGATATGCCTAAACGAGCATTGTCGCAGATCAGTCTGCCGATCATTTCAAATGCCTGGGCACGGAATGATTTGTCAGAGATTGATACCATCTATAAAAAAAGCGCCATCAACCAGGCATTGCTTGGGGCCTTGATCTTTTTAATGATCTGGTTGAATGTAGATACCTTGCTGGCATTGGTACCTAAGCATGAAATATATGCACAGGGGAAATACGTGATTTTATTTATTGCCCTTGGAAGGCTCGCAGATATGGCTACGGGTGTGAATTCTGAAATCATTATCACATCGGTATATTATAGATTTAATCTTATTTCCATGATGGTGTTATCAGTATTAACAGTAATTACCAATCTGATCTTTATAAAACAGTATGGCATCAATGGCGTTGCTTTTGCGGCGTTGTTAACGGTTTGTATTTTTAATGCCATGAAGATGATATTTCTTTGGCTACGCTTAGGTATACAGCCATACAGCTGGTCTATGGTGAAATTACTGGGCATTATATTGGGAGTATTATTGCTGTTTTATTTCTGGCCACAGCAGGAGCAAACGTTATGGATTTCCATGATCATGATTGCCATACGTTCGCTGGTGATCGCGGTTCTTTTTATATCAAGTGTATATCTGCTGAAGATCTCAGAAGATTTTAACCATACATTAAAAAACTTAACATCTATTATTAAAACTTTTAAAGCTGAATCCAAGAAATGAGATCCATAATAAATCCTTTGTACAGAATATATTTATCCTGGTTGCCGTATCTGAAATTCAGACCAGATAAATGGATCTATGAAATCGTACGCTTTACAAACGATTACAGATTATATAAATCACAGCAGAAAAACCAGAATTTCGAAACGTCTGTTTCGTACTGGTATCCATGCTTAACAGACAGAACATCAAACACACCGTTGGATCCGGTATATTTCTTTCAGGATAGCTGGGCAGCTTCAAAAATATTTGAATACAAGCCAACGTCTCACGTAGATATTGGCAGTGCAGCAAAAACCATTGGTATCCTGTCTCAATTTGTTCCAATCACGATGGTGGATATCCGTCCGATCGCCTTACAGATGAAAGGTCTTCATTTCAAGCAAGGAACTATTTTAGATCTTCCTTTTGATACTGCTTCCCAGGATTCAGTATCTTCTCTTTGTGTGATTGAACATATTGGTTTAGGCAGATACGGTGATCCTATTGATCCATGGGGCAGTGAGAAAGCAATAGCGGAGCTGCAGCGCATTACCAGAACGGGTGGAATTATTTTATTCTCTGTACCTATTGATTCAACATGTAAAGTATACTTCAATGCGCATAGAGCTTTCACAAAAGAATATATTCTGACCTTGTTCTCATCATGTGAATTGATGGAAGATAAATATATTTACGGTACAGAACTGGTTGATACTTATAATCAGTCCAGAGGCTTTGGTATTGGCTTGTATAAATTCAGAAAAAAGTAATATGCAGTTTACCATCAAAAACAGAAGTTCTTTCAGACGAATCAGTATTGCTGTGCTGAACAGGCTACAGGATTTTTTACTGAATTCAAATAATGCCGATATCCAGTCTAATGGAGAATTGCGATTTGTACGTGAGTATGTTCAATCTTTGAAACCTGGTGAAGCATATACGTTCTTTGATATTGGCGCAAACAAAGGTGAGTATACAGAATTACTGGTACAGTTATCTAATAAAACTAAATTGGATTATACGGTTCACTTGTTTGAGCCCGTTGCTTATACATTTGAGAATCTGAAAAAAAATATTCCGCAAACGAAGCATCTTATCTTTAATAAAGTAGGCGTTTCAGACAAAGCTGGTAGCCTGGATATATTCTATAACAAAGCCGGCAGTCCGTTGGCATCGCTATATGAAAGAGATGTAGCTGAATACAATATCGTATTGGATCAAAAAGAAAAAATTGATCTGATCCGCCTGGATGATTATATCAAACAACATAGCATTCAACATATACATTTATTAAAGATCGATGTGGAAGGCCATGAAATTGCTGCTTTTGAAGGCATGGGTCAATTTCTGGACGGGTCATTTGTTGATGTTATTCAGTTTGAATACGGCGGCGCAAACATTGATTCAAGAACCTATTTAAAAGACTTTTTTAAACTACTTGAAGCACGCGGATTTAAATTGTTCAAAATAAATAAGAGCAATCTTACGCCAATGGTGTATACGGCAACACTTGAAAATTTCAAGCACTCCAATTATTTAGCAATAAGTAATAAACGTATATGATACAGATTTCTCCGATACAGAATAATATTACCGTTTGTCCGTCTTGCGCATCTACGCAAACGGTCACACACACTATTCTATATCCGGGGATTCATGTTGCTGCCGAATGTACTTGTAGTGCTTGTCAATACAAGTATATCCAGGATCTGCCGGTAGGCCATGCCTGTTATTATCCGGTATCCATTGGTATCAACGATAAAAAAGTAACGGATTTATATTCGATTGATTGGTATACACAGCAGTTTGCAACATCGTATTCAAATCAGAATACAGCTGCGGTTCGTATGGAGCGTATCGTAAACCATGCCGCAACAGATGTTATAGTAATCAATTGTCTGGATTATTTATACGGACACGTATTGCTGAAACTGTTCAATGTTTCCTTTTATAAAAAGCAACATCCGGGAAAGGGTATTGTTGTTATTGTTCCGAAGAATTATGTTTGGCTGGTACCTGCATATGTAGATGAAATCTGGGCGGTTGATTTAAAACTAAGCCAGTGTAAAGAGTGGTATGCATCCATACACGAACAGATAAGTTTGTGGATGGCTTCTTTCCTAACAGCAGATCTGGCTTACGCTTTTCCGCACCCCTGCACAGAGCAGATACAGATCGAATCTTATTCTCGTGTGCCGGCATTTGATCTGAAAGCGTTTACAGGAAAAAAACTGACGGTAACATTTATTTATCGCACAGATCGTTTGTGGCATCAGAGTAAAGCAGAATATTATGTTTTTCTGGTTTTGCGAAAAACAGGTTTATTGAAATTTACATCGTTTTTATTTCCCGGCTTACAGAACCGTTCTATTCAAAAAATGGAACGCTTACTGCGCAAGAAGTTCCCGGAACTTGTTTTCAATGTGGCAGGTATGGGAAAGCGTGGGACTTTTTCATCTTCAGTTACCGATCTGCGTTCGGATAAACCCAACCCGGAAACCGAAAGACAATGGTGTGAAGCGTATGCTAATAGTCATGTGGTGGTAGGAATTCATGGATCGAATATGCTGTTGCCTACAGCGCATGCGGCGTCCTTTGTAGAACTGTTGCCGATGGATCGCACCGGAAATCTTACTCAAGATATAATCACACGGTATGAGGGGAGAGCAGCATTATTTTTAGGCCGCTTTATTCCGGATACCGCAAGTCCTGCATTGGTTGCGAATCAGGTAAAAGCCATTTATAAAGGCTGGCCTTTGTTCGATCTATACAATAATCCTGCGAATCAATTGTTTGAAAAAGACACGGAAATGTCTTTCCTTAAAAATCTTAGAAACCGCATTTTAAAAGCGCTGAAATAGTTTAGTTGCGGGAAAATCATTTTTGCAGCAAAGACGCTGGAATCCACCGGCTTTTTTTGTATTTTAGTAGCCATTTCCAATACCATTATGTTTGATAATTTAAGTCAGAAGCTCGATAAAGCATTTAAAACCCTGAAAGGTCAGGGAAGAATCACAGAAATTAACGTTGCGACTACCGCGAAGGAAATCCGCAAGGCCTTAATTGATGCTGATGTTAACTATAAAGTAGCCAAGACCGTAACCGACGATATTAAGGAGATTGCCTTAGGAAGAGAAGTATTGATTTCTGTTTCTCCGGGACAATTGCTTGTGAAGATTACTCATGAAGAGCTTACCAAGCTTATGGGTGGTGAAAAGCAGGATATCAATTTAAGAAACGATACTACAGTTATTTTGATTGCAGGTTTGCAAGGGTCTGGTAAAACAACCTTCTCTGGTAAGCTTGCTTCATATATTAAAAAGCAAAACAGAAATGTATTGCTTGTGGCCTGCGACGTATACAGACCGGCTGCGATTGACCAGTTAAAAGTATTAGGTGAGCAGGTAGGTGTAGAAGTATATACAGAACCTGAAAATAAGAAGCCTGTTCAGATAGCGCAAAATGCACTTGAATTTGCTAAAAAGAATAACAAGAAGGTTGTTATCATAGATACGGCTGGTCGTTTGGCGATCGACGAGGAAATGATGAATGAAATTGCAGAAGTGAAGAAAGCAGTGAAGCCTGCTGAAACACTTTTTGTAGTGGATTCCATGACCGGTCAGGATGCAGTGAATACAGCGAAAGCTTTCAATGACCGCCTGGATTTTGATGGGGTGGTATTAACCAAGTTAGATGGTGATACACGCGGTGGTGCTGCGATCTCTATTCGTTCTATTGTAGAAAAGCCTATTAAATTCATCAGTACCGGTGAAAAAATGGATGCGCTTGATGTGTTCTATCCTGAGCGTATGGCAAGCAGAATCCTGGGCATGGGTGACGTTGTATCTCTTGTAGAACGTGCTCAGCAGGTATTTGATGAAGAAGAAACTAAAAAGCTGAACCAAAAATTAAGAAAGAACCAGTTCAACTTTGAAGATTTCTTGAATCAGATTCAGCAGATCAAAAAAATGGGTAGCATCAAAGACCTTGTAGGTATGATTCCTGGCATGGGTAAGATGATGAAAGACCTGCCTGTAGATGATGATGCTTTCAAACCAATTGAAGCAATCATTTTCTCTATGACAAAAGAAGAAAGAGAAAATCCGGATATCTTAAGCGGAAACAGAAGAAACAGAATTGCTAAAGGTTCGGGTACTTCTATTCAACAAGTAAATAACCTGTTGAAGCAGTTTGAAGACATGCGTAAGATGATGAAGAGCATGAATAAAATGCAGGGTAAAGGCATTCCTCCTAATATGAAGAATTTAATGAAACGATAATCTATCATTGGATTGAAAATAAAACAAAAGAGTCACGCTACAAGGCGTGACTCTTTTGTTTTATAAGAGTGGAGTAAAAATTATTTCACAATCAGTTTACTTGTATAAGAATCTGTCTTTATTAAATAAACACCTGCCTGCAGATTATTTAATTTTAATATACCCACGCCATCTGCAACGTCTACGCTTTGATTCGAAATAACATTACCGGAGCAGCCTAAGATCTGAACATTCGCTGTACCTGAGCTTTCAGCAAAAGAAAGATACACCAGATCGTTTGAAGATGCAGGATTCGGGTATAGAGTAGTTATTGATGAAGCTGAAGAGTTGTTGCCTGTTCTTGAATTGCCGTTTACATAGCTTTCCTGGATGCGTAAAGTATAACAGGCTAGATTATATTGTCCGGGAATTTTTTGTGAAACCCGGATTTTATAGGTTGCAGGCCCTGTTCCATTGAACGTTATAAATTCATTACCTACGCCATAATAGCTTGATGAAGCAACTGGTCCGCCAGTACCTGTGGTGTATAGCTCCATATCGTAATCCGCTCCAGGGTTGTTTAAATAAATACGATATAAGGTATTGCCCGAATATGTTGAGAATTGATACCAGTCAACGTCTGTAGAACTTCCTATTTTATCTACAATGTTGTTGTACATGTAAATGATGGCCGGACTTGTAGAAGACTCATTGGGCTCATAATTGTTATTGGGTGTACAAACGCCGCTGGTGAATGTGCCGAATAACTGATAGCAGGAATTCGCAGCGTTGCTTTTGGCCGATACCTTCACAAGATAATAATTTGGTCCGCCAGGAACGTGCCAGTTGATGCTTTCATAAACACCAGATGTTTGGGCAGAGCTTGTAAAAGATGCTCCGCTAAGGGTTAATAATTCAAGATCCAGATCCTGACTGAAGCCTGCCAATGTAATGCTTAATTCACCAAATGTCGGGACAGTAATTTTGTAATAGTCTACATCTGTTCCGATGATGGCTGCTTCCATTGGGTAGTCAAACTGAAATGTTGCCGGTGTAGTAACAGAATTGTTCGGTTCGTAATTCGTGGAATTACAAGTTTGTCCATGCGCGTTCATTGACAAAAAAGCCATGCAGGCAACCATTGTTTTTAAGAGTAAATGTTTCTTTTTCATAGCTGTAATTGGTTGTTAAAATATAAGTAAAATGTATATGCTCAAATATATAGAAACGAGTATAATACCAGCTTAACATCAGTTAAATTCGAAAATAGCACGTGTTATTATTTTATTAAGTCATACATGAAGAGGATGTTGTAACAGCTATGAATGATGAAAAAATATTTATATTTTTTTACGCAAGTCAATAGAATTGAGGCTTTCATAAGATGAATGAAATTCCTTTTTTTAGTATATAGGACTAAACATATGTTAATTAATCGCTTATTGAAATTTCTAACAATGGATGAGATTGGTTTTGTGAATTTTTTTTGCGAACTTCAATTAGATGATGAACAGCATATATTTTTTTGTAAAACCCAATACAATATATGGCAGCACTCATCGTCTTTATAGTAGTTCAATAACCTAAATTTTAATGCGATGAATTTTGAAGAATTGTCAAATGAGTTAAATAACAAGACTGTTATGACTCAATTAAAAAAAGGAAGTTTGTCTTACTTAAAGTATGGAGAAGTATTTGTGGGTAAGCTTGTAGGAAGGACGAAGGACTCAACGGGTAAAATTGGCTCGTCAATAGTTTCATTGACGGTTTTAGCGGGTAATTATATCGCGTATCAGATTCCTACGCAGGATATAATATCTGTAACTGAAAAACTGATGAAGTAGGGGTGATAGACTTTTATTGAGGCATTCATAACAAAGAGGCCCGCTTATTTAGCGGGCCTCTTTTTGTATATCTCAAATGATAAATTAGTTCTGGTACATAACAGTTTTAACTGCATCGATTGTACGTTTCACATTTGGTAAAATCTCCTGAATCAATGTAGGAGCGTAAGGAAGCGGTAAATCACGGCTCGTTACACGTAGAATAGGAGAGTCCAGGTGGTCAAATGCATAACGCTGAACGTGGTAAGAGATCTCAGAAGAGATACTTGCCAATGGCCATGTTTCCTCAACAATTACCAGTCTGTTTGTCTTTTTAACGGAGTTTACAATCGTTTCAAAGTCAATCGGGCGTACAGTGCGTAAATCAATAACTTCTGCAGAAACACCTTCTTTAGCTAAGTCTTCCGCAGCCTGTAATGCTACTTTTAATATTTTACCGTATGATACAAGGGTAACATCTGTACCTTGGCGTTTTACATCAGCTACACCGATTGGAAGCAGGTATTCGCCTTCAGGAACAGGGCCTTTGTCGCCATACATTACTTCAGATTCCATGAAGATTACAGGATCATTGTCTCTGATAGCAGCTTTCAATAGACCTTTAGCATCATATGGATTGGCAGGAACAATTACTTTCAAACCCGGTGTGTTTGCAAACCAGTTTTCAAAGTTCTGAGAGTGCTGAGAACTTAATTGTCCTGCGTTACCTGTAGGACCTCTGAATACGATCGGAGAAGTATATTGACCGCCAGACATAGACATGATCTTTGCAGCACCATTAATGATTTGGTCAATGGCAACAAGTGAGAAGTTGAACGTCATGAATTCAATGATTGGTCTAAGACCATTCATTGCAGCGCCAACACCTATACCTGCAAAACCTAATTCAGAAATAGGGGTATCGATGATACGTTTCGCACCGAATTCATCCAACATACCCTGACTTACTTTATATGCACCGTTGTATTCTGCAACTTCTTCTCCTAATAGCAATACATTAGGATCTCTTCTCATTTCTTCGTTCATCGCCTCACGAAGAGCTTCACGGAACTGTATTTCTCTCATATCAAACTTTCAATAAATATCAACCTAACAAAAATAAATATATTGCCTGCAATTACAAAGATAAATTTTCGATTAAAACGTTAATATCAACGGATTGGGCAAAAAAAAACCTCTGCTGAAAGCAGAGGTTTTTTTACTTTATCGAAAATGATTATTTAAGTGCATTTTTGAAGTTATCAGAATTCCAGTAATCGTAGAATTCCATATCAGATGCAGCTCTTTCACCGAAAGCAGAGCTTAATGCTTTTGCTTTCTGAAGGTTAGAAGTTAATGAAGCTTCGTCTTTCAAACGAGCAGCAGTAACTGCAGCAAGGTAGTAACCAGCAGCGTCTTTTGGAGCAGCAGCTTTGTAGTTTTCAAATCCAGCTTTAGCAGTATTGAAGTCTTTTTTCAATAAGCTTGCCAATGCAGAGTTGAATTTCACTTGAAGTGAATCGTTCGATTTAGATAAATCCTGTAATGCTAATTCATATTTACCGTCTTTGATATCAACAGTACCTAAGATACCGTTAGCACCTTTTTTAACAGCGTCGCTAGCATTAGAAGCTACAGCTTTGTTTGCTTCGTCACGAGCTGAATCACGAACACCAGACAAGATGTAAGCTGAAGCTAAGTTTACGTGAGCTTCACCGCTTTCTTGTTTTTTAATAGACATTTCAAGGGTGTTGATTGCTTTGTTAAGCAATTCTTTTTTCTTGTTCTGATCGCCTTCAGCTTTAGCCATTTCAACATAAACAGCACCTAAGTTGTTATAAGCAACCCAGTTATCTGCTTTTTTGATTAATGCCTCATAGATAGCAGCTTTTTCAGAAAGTACAGTAGTTAATGTACCAGCGTAACCTAATTCTTCAGCAGTTAATGTATCTAAAGAAACTTTACCAGAAGAGATTTGGCTAGCTAATAAAGAAATCTGAGCGTCAGTTTTCTTAGGTTTTACAGTCCAGATTTCAGTTCTAGCAGTACGTAAAGTAGGGTATAAGTGAGCCAATACTAATTTATTGTAGTATGGTAATTTTTCAATCTGCTGTTGTTTAGCAGTGAAGTCTCCGCTACCAGCAATAATGTTCAATAATTCTGTTTTTTGCTCTGGAGACAATTTTGTGTCTTTAGCAATTTCAGCTTTCATTGGTTCAAAATCCTTGATATCGCCTTTCGTTACGAATTGGATTGTATTTACCAGAGAATCTTGTTTGAAATGCTTCATTCTAGCTTTTACATACTTCTCGATAACTACAGAACGTTCGTTCGCAAGGTTAGCATTTTTAGTCTCAGTACCTTCTGGTGAGTGATGACCAATTACGCTGATTGTACGAGTAACGTGTTTTGCAGTAATGAAAGCATCTAAAAACTTAGCATTCTGACCTTTCATTTCTGAATTTCTTAGAACAGATTTACCTTGTTCGAAGTAGAAATTAACAGTTGCAGGGATTAATTCTTCTTTATTGTTATAGCCATGGTCTGCATATGCTATGTAAGCATAATCTTTTACTAATCTAGATGTAGTAATAAGACCTTTTGCAATTGGAAATTCAGCTGTTGATTTAGTTTTTGTCTTATCTAAATTTGAAGCAGTACCGATTGCTACTAAGTCGCCATTACCGATCTCTGTTTTATAAGCAAAAGCCTGGTGTTTTTTAAGAGTAGGAGTGCTTGTTTTAGCATCCGGATAATCCGTTGATACAAAGTCAAATGCACCTAATTCAATCTTTTCATCACCGTTTTTGTAAAATGTACTTACAGAATAAATTTTATTCTTTTTAAGCATTTTAACAGGCAACGTAGCAGATATATCAAATGCTACACTGTCACCATGAACTTCTAATGGAGATGGCGTTACTGTTAACTCTTGGTCTTTAGCCATTTTAACCATTTGCTTTAAGGAGCAAGAGTTCATTGCTAACAAACCAGCTGCCATTAATGCTACTGTTGTGCTCTTTCTATTTAATATCATAATTAACAAATTAGTTTCCTTGAATGCGAAAATAATGGTATGGATAATGTAAAACAACCAATTTTGGATTTTATTTTGTTTATTTGGAGAAATAATGCCTATATTTAACTTGAAGGAAAATGCGTAATTAAATGATGAATAAATTAATATCCTTTTTCGAAACACGAGCGTTTGGCGTTTGCTCTTATTGGGGGCAGCGATTGGGTATTGCTTCAGCAAGTATCAGGCTGTTTTTCATATATTTATCTTTTTTTACGTTTGGTTCTCCAATCATTATTTACATGGCGTTGGTATTCATTATGAATATGCATAAACACATGCGAAATAATAGAAAACCTGTTTGGGATATATAAAATATCCATACAATTCGTTGTATCCTTTAAAATACCCCTGCTTCTTAAAATGCACCAATTCAGTTTTAAGGCTACAAGTACATTTCTTATTATTACACTTATTTTATGGTATAGTAGTATTTCGATACCAGCTGTTGCTCAGGTGACAGGCAAAAATATTATTGCAAACGGTTCATTCGAAATGGGTAACGTTGATTTTGAAAGCGCTTATTCATATTCGGCATCTTCAACTCCTCCTGGTTCTTATTCGGTCACTGCTTCGGCATCTTCCCTGAATAAAGATTTTAAAGATCCGGTTGATGGTGACCATACCGAAAGTGGTTATGGATTGTATTTTGTCGCTAATTCAAATGGATTGCCTTCTCAGAATGTCTGGTGTAGTAAAATTCAAGTTATTCCCAATTCAGAATACGACTTTTCGGTTTATTTCTGCAATCTCTACAGACTGTTACCTCCTAAAACAAATTTTGCTTTTGAAAATGGAGACGTCAAAGGCAATGATCCTCATATCCGCGTTACAATAGGAGAAGATGTGATTGCGGATGAAAAGGATTATTTCCATTTATTTAAATGGCTTAAAGCCTCTGGTACCTGGTATTCGGGTGAACATAATGGGCCTGTTCGGATATGTATAGAAAATGTAAACCCTAATATCAATGGCAATGATTTAGCTTTGGATGACATATCACTTATATATGTCAAGACCATGCCTGAAGGATATAAGCCCCCATTAAAAATTACAACTAATATGCATCGCGATTATACCAAGCCGGTGGTAGCGCGTAAAGTGCCTTTATCTGAATATGGAATTGAAAAAGGGAATCAGGATTCTCTTAATAAAGGAACGTATACTATCAGATATAAAAAAGTTTCACCTCCGGCAATCATAGCAGAAGAAAAGGATACGCAGTCTGTAGATACGATCAATCGTGTAATCTTAAAGAATATCTTATTTATGCAGAGCAAGGCTGATTTATTGCCACAGGCTAAAAAGGAACTTGATATGATTGCAGAATGGATGAACCGTGATACAGAAGTGCGGGTACGTTTTATCGGTCACACCGACAACCAGGGAGATCCTAAATTGAATATTCTGCTTTCTGAGCAGCGGGTGAAAAATGTAAAAGCATATCTGGTAAGTAAGGGTGTTGCTGCAGATCGAATTGAAACCGTAGGATATGGCGGAGCTTTTCCGATAACAGATAATAAAACAGAAGAGACGCGCAAGCCAAACAGAAGAGTGGAGATGGAGATATTAAAATAATCTCTGATAGGATTATAAACCTGAATACTTCTTTTTCCCTTGCAAATAGTAGCAACTGATAATTGATTTTTTCAGAATAAAAGGCGTGTTTGTATAAACGTATGGATAGTGGGATAGGGCTTTTCTCTTTCCTTTATTTTTTGAACTGAAGTAGAAGGACATATGTGCATTAAATACAGCAATAAACTGTCGCCACTGGCCTCTGCTCAGATAGTGTAGTGCTGCAAGTCCGTCCAGGCACATCCGGGTGAATAATATCAAAAACAATTTGTTAGAAGGCAGGTGCTTCTGCAGCATCCAGAGTGAGTTTCTGAAATTCAGAAAAGTTTTTTTGGGATTCTCTTTTTTTAAAGTGGCTGCACCGACATGATATACCGTGCTTGACGGTATGTATGCAATATCATAGCCCATGCGGTGTATGGTCCAGCATAAATCAATTTCTTCCATGTGAGCAAAGAAATCTGCGTCAAAGCCTTCGGTCTTTTTAAAGACTGAATTCCGGATACAAATACAGGCACCACTTGCCCAAAAGATTAAATCCTGCTGATTGTATTGTTGTTCGTCTTTTTCAATAGAATCAAGAATACGTCCTTTGCAAAACGGAATGCCATATTGATCAATGAAGCCTCCTGCGGCCCCGGCATATTCAAAGAATTCTTTTTCCCGGTAACTTAAAATTTTAGGCTGGCAAGCTGCAATTTTCTCATTCGTTTGCAGAGCAGTAATCATTGGTTGGAGCCAATGCTCTGTTACTTCAACATCTGAATTTACTAAAACAAGAAATTCTGCGTCAACAAATTTCAGTGCTTCATTATAGCCACCTGCGTAGCCATAATTTTGGGTTAGAGGAATAATTCGCACAGATGGGAAGTTTTTCTGAACCCATGAAATGGAATCGTCGGTTGAGGCATTGTCAGCGACGATAACTTCAGCATCGGGCGAATGGCTAACTACAGAGGGGAGAAAGGTCTGTAGCTGTTCTCTACCATTCCAGTTAAGAATAACAATTGCAGTTGAATGATTCATTTTACATGCCAAACATATTGCCCAGATCCATGCCAGGAATGTTTGGTAAAAGGCCTTCTGTTTTTTTTCTGAATTCTTCCTGTGTGCGCTCTTCTACATTTTGCATGGCTTTGTTTACCGCTGCAACTACTAAATCCTGTAGAATTGCTTTATCGCTTTCTTTCAATAGGGAAGGATCTATGTCGATGCGTACTACCTGTTTTGCTCCGTTTACAAGCGCCTTTACCAGACCTGCTCCGGATTCGCCTTCGGCAGTTATATGAACCAAACCATCTTTAATTTCTTTTATGCGGGCCTGCATTTCTTTTACTTTACCCATCATGCCCATCATGTCAAACATACTCATAATCTAACGTGTTAAGGTTACTGTTCCGGTTTGAACAAATTCTTTATCGTGAATATCGGTTGCAACAATCTTATATGTATAAGCGCCCTCAATGGCATGTACATTCCTATCAAGTCCGTCCCAGCCCTCGCTTATATCATTACTTGCATAAACTACTTCACCCCATCGACTGAAAATGGTGATGGAATAAGTTTTAATGTATTGGGCTTTTACAATGAAAGTTTCGTTTGCCCCATCACCGTTTGGTGTGAAAATATCCGGGGCGAAAATCTGGGCTTCAAATGTAAAAACACTATTGTTTGAAAAAACATTCGGATAAGATGCATTAGTCGGAATAACTTTTATACGGTAATTCAGATACGGTTCATTAAAATTCACGGCTTCAGAAAAAGTAGTGCCAGTGCCAACATTTGTTTCTGAAAGTACATTGCCCGCAGCATCTAGTTTTTGCACTACGTATGATTGCACGCTGCTGCCATCATAACCTGAATATGTATTCCAGGTTAACTGTATGCTGGTTCCGTTAACGATGCCAAAAATCATTACCGGGCATGTTGAGCTTGATTTCGGAGCTGGGTTGTTGCATAAATCTACATAATCAACCTGATAACAATAAGTATAATTTATCTGATGAATGGTTGAATAGGAATTTGTTGACGTCATACCCATAAAAGTATATGCGCCACCATTAGTTGATTGGTAAACCTTATAGCCAGCTGCCCCTGAAGCATTCCAGGAAATGGTAGCATTGTTACCATTCATGGTTGTATTAAGGTTTGTAACTGCAGGTGGTATGTTTGTAGAAATAGCTGTAATGCAGGTATCGATTGAATACGATTTATGGGGAGTACCAGCCAGTGTTGTAGTTGAAAGGGAAGCAGTATTCTGATAACAATAGCTTGTACCACAGACAACACTTGCATCAGCAAAGGTAGTAGCGGTAGGGGAGGTTAAGGTTTGTAAGACTGAATTTTTTGTCAGGGCAAACGAAGCTACTGTAGGCGAACCGTTCCAGCTAACTGTGTTGACAAGATTGGTTGGTGTAGCAGCTATAATCAATGAGTAAATTATGTCGGAAGTTGCTGTGCCTGCACAATCATCAAATGACGTAATTTTATATTGATACGTATTGGCAGCTGTGTTCAGATTCAGGTCTGTATAGCTTTCCAGTGTATTCGCGGTTGCAAGTGGGACACCAGAGATGGTTACGTATGGTGCACCATTTGTACTCCTTTCAATTTTGTATTGTTGTCCGGTAATACTGTTGTACCGAAGTACAATTGATCCATTAGTAGGGTGCTGTGTTACTACTCTTAAGTCGATCACATCCGGTTTAACAATACTTGTGCGTGCGTATGTAGACTGAGTAGCAGATTTACAACTTTGATTAGGGTTGAAGACACCTGTTACAGTTACTGATTTTATTCCGTCTGAAGTATAAGTATGAGTAACAGTACTGCCGGTTGAAACTGTTTGGGTTGCAGAACCATCATTAAAATCTACGATGTACTTATCATACGTTAGATCAGGGATAAATGCACTTACAAATCTGCCTGCGCAGGATTGCATAGTAAACTGAGGGGCTGGAGGGTCAATGGCTTCAACCGTATGATCAATAGTAGAAGTTCCGATCAATTGTCTTATGGTGTAAATGCCTGGAGCAGTATAGGTATGTGTTGTTTGGGAAACATAGCTGCCACCAGGGTAATTGTAATTGTAAAAAGGAGGGGTGCCGCTATTGTTGGTTGCACAACTTGCGTCAACCGTAATTGTAAAAGGTACACAGCCTTTAACTGCGGAAGTTGTAAAACAGGGTACGTTCTGGGCTTCGGCATAAAAAGCGAAGCTCAACCAAAGGAACAGAAGAGAAAAATATCGTTTTACAGGTTTCAAAGCTTAATTCATTTTTTGTACAACTTCATCTATTGAACATTTAAATTGTTCCCCTGATGTCATATTCTTTAACGAATAGATCTGTTGATTCATTTCATCTTCACCAATTAAAATGGCAAAAGGGATTTTTTTGTCGTCTGCGTAGCTTAATTGCTTCTTTAATTTTACTGGTTCGGGGTATAACTCAGTATTTATACCCTGTGCGCGTAATTTAGTAACCAGTGGCAAGGCATGTTCAAACGTTTCGTTATCAAATGTACAGATCAGGAGTTGAGTTGAATTAGAATCCTGTGATGGGAACAGGTTTAATTCATTCATAACGTCATAGATGCGGTCAATACCAAAAGAAATACCAACACCGGAAACATTCGGCAGCCCGAATACTCCAGTAAGGTTGTCATAACGGCCGCCACCGCAGACACTGCCCATCTGTACATTTAGAATTTTAACTTCAAAGATGGCGCCTGTATAATAGGATAAACCACGGGCAAGTGTCAGATCTGTTTCAACAGAAGCCTTGTTCAGACCTGATTTTTCAATAAGGTCGTATACTTTTTCAAGTTCTTCAATACCTTTCAATCCGGTTTCACTTGCTGCAAGCATAGATCGCAGAGTTGGAAAGATTTCGTTGTTCTTGCCTTTTAATCCGAAAATGGGAAGTAAAGTTGTAAGCTGGTTTTCGCTGAAGTTTTTGCTACGCAATTCATCCAGAACGGCATCCTGACCAATCTTATCCAGTTTGTCGATGGCTACACACAAATCCGTTTCACAACCACTTTTGCCGATCACATCGGCTATACCGGTTAAAATTTTTCTATTGTTGATCTTTATAACAAAGTCAGTAATTCCTAATGCTGCAAATGCTTCGTGGATCATCAGCACAATTTCTGCTTCGCAAAGAAGGGAATCGGTGCCTACGACATCTGCATCACATTGCATGAATTCGCAGTAACGACCCTTTTGAGGACGGTCGGCGCGCCATACCGGCTGAATCTGATAACGTTTGAATGGAAAAGTAATTTCATTGCGGTTCATCACGACATGACGGGCAAATGGTACCGTTAAATCGTACCGAAGGGCTTTTTTTGAAATTTTCGGCAAAAGTTTTTTTGCACCTTCGTTTAATTGTTTTTCATCGATCCCCTGGATAAAATCTCCGGAATTTAATATTTTATAGATGAGCTGGTCACCCTCATCCCCATACTTGCCTGTCAACACATTTAAGTTTTCCATGGCAGGGGTTTCTATAGGTAAAAAGCCGTATTTAGTGAAAATTGAGCGTATTGTCTGTAATAAATACTGTCTTTTAAGCATTTGGCCAGGGCTAAAATCCCTTGTTCCTTTCGGTAATGAAGGTTTTTCCATTCTTTGTTTTAGTCAATCGTGCTTCGAAATTACGAAAAGGACTCCGTAAAGCCTATATTGATAATAAATAGAAACAATTTTTATTATTGTAATAAATATACTATCTTTGCATTCCTTCAGAATAAAACATTACCGACATGGGAGTTACTAGACTTAAAAGAAAAGACAGAAGAAACAAAGCGGTTGCGAACAACAGACAGGCAGTTATCAAACAAATGACTAGTGTTCCTGTAATTCGTCGCGTGGATGTAGAAGAATTGAAAAAACAAGCTTAATTCATTCGAATTCCTTCATATCTTATTTAAAAGACGGCTTTTTAGTCGTCTTTTTTATTTTCCCCTCATACCAAGTTCTATTACCTGCAGTTTTTCAATTTTACCTGCAAGGATTTCGAACCGCATGATCGTACGCATTTTGTGAAAGCCTTCTTTGCCGGCAGCACCAGGGTTTAGATACAGCATATTATTATAGGCCGGGTCGCTCATAACCCGTAGAATGTGACTGTGGCCGCAAACAAAGACTGCAGGCTTGTAGTTTAATAAATGTTGTTTAACACGCGCTGAGTATTTACCAGGGCTGCCGCCAATATGGGTCATGTAGATTTTAACACCTTCACGTTCAAAAAAAAGATCCTCTTTTAAAACAATCCGCACATCCTGTCCGTCGATGTTGCCATATACGCCAACAGTAGGTTTGAAGGCATTCAGCTGATCGTAAACAGAAACATTGCCAAAGTCTCCGGCATGCCAGATTTCATCGCATTCTTTAAAATAATCAAAAACAGAATTGTCCAGGAACGAATGCGTGTCTGAGATTAAGCCGATTTTCATTCAGGAATAGTCGTGGATAGAGTAAAGAGAATTGAGAAGAGGTTATTTTATTTCCTTGAGGCGGAAAACAATTTTATACAGTTTCTGTCTTGATTCTGCCCAGATGCAGATGCCATTCTGGTATTTGTAAATGGTGCTTTTACCATCGGGAAAAGAAACGGTATAATATTCACCGGCCTTGGTAATGGAACAAAAGGCCAGGTATTTTTCTGAAAAAAGCTGTGTAAGGCCTACAGGCTCCTTATAATATAGATTACCGATCGACTGGAATATTTTAGTAGTACCGAGATTGCTGTTTTTTTTTCCATCCCAGCCAATATACTGTCTGCCGTCCCAGTTGACAGATGAAAGTGATTGGGTGTCTCCGTTTACTTTCGTAAAATAATTGGCTTTGGCCAATGAACCGTTTTGAAATACAGACTCCAGTTTGAATTGAATATCATAGTCTGTGATCACACTCACATTTACTTTTGAGTCGATTACAAAACTTGTTTCAGTAGGTTGATTGGGAGTTATATTCTTTAAACACGTCATCCAACCAACATATTTATCCTGAATTTCGACATCGTATTTCAGGTAGCTGAACTGACAGGCGTCAATTTCTTTAGGTGTAAACCCCGTGCTTATAATCAATGTAAATGATAAATACATTACAACTTTCCAGGTAATCATGTTAACATTCATTGTAGTTTTTTTTATAAGCTTAAAAAGAGATAATTACTAATATATTATTATTA